>DATCGG010000231.1:0-19208 GCA_036509075.1 Gemmatimonadaceae bacterium | reverse complement strand
TGTCGCTCGACAGCACGCTGGCCGAAGCGCACACGACGTTAGGCTTGATCCTCAAGAGTACGGGCGAGTGGGAGCCAGCCGGCGTCGAGTTCCGCCGCGGACTCGCGCTCGACAGCACCTACGCGACGGGTCATCAATGGTATGCCGAAGTGCTGATCATCACGGGCCATGTCCGTGAGGCGGTCGCCGAGCTCGAGCGCGCGCGGGACCTGGAGCCGCTATCACCGATCATCAATGCCGAGTTGGGCTACGCGCTCGGACTTGCCGGTCGGTACCAGGAAGGCATCATGGCCGGCCAGCGCGCCGTGGAGCTCGATTCGACGCTCTGGACCGGCCACGCATTTCTCGCGTTCACACACGCGTTCGCCGGCGAATACCCGGAAGCGGTTGCTGGCTTTCGACAAGCCGTGCGGCTCGGCGAAGGGCTCGACGCGCTCCGCGGAGCACTCGCCTTCTCGTTGGCGAAGACGGGTCAAACCGACAGTGCACGTGCGGCGATCGCGCCGGCTGAGGCGCGCGCGAAAGGCCGTGGCGGTTCACCAATCGCGATGGCGATGGCCTACACCGGCCTGGGCGATCGCGACGCAGCCCTCACATGGCTCACCCGCGCTGCGCAGGAAAGAGACCCGTGGCTCTACGCGATGTCGATCAACGCGCCCATTTTCGACACCATTCGCGCCGACCCGCGCTTCGCCAACGCGGCGAAGACGATGAAGCTGGATCCCGCCGCGATGGCAAAACCATCGAAGAGTACCTAAACAACCACGAACGCTGGAGACGCAGACGCCGCTTCGCGCCGCCGCAGAGTACGCTGAGTATTTTTTGCTGTTGCGGCGTAGGCAGCACCCGGTGCGAAGCGCCGACAGCGTACTCAGCGTTCGTGGTTCCTTAGTCGCTCCGAAACGCCTGACTCGGATCTACCCGGAGCGCACGCAGGGCGGGCACCAGACACGCCGCCAGGGCGGCAGCGAAGAGCACCCCGGTTGCGACAACGATCGTCGTTGGATCGTTAGGTCCGACGCCGAACAGCAGCGCCCGCAGCGAGCGCGTCAGCGCGAACGCGCCGAACAACCCCACGCCCAATCCGATCACCGCCATCCGGGCACCCTGCCCTACCACGAGCCGCAGGATGTTGCCCGGCGTCGCACCTAACGCCGCGCGCAACCCGATCTCCCGCGTCCGCTCGGCCACGTTCCCCGCGAGCACGCCATAGATTCCCGCCACCGCGAGCAGGAGCGCCGCCAGTGCGAAGCACGTGAACAGCGTCAACGCCAGTCGTCGCTGCGCCGTGGACGCCGCGACGACCTCCTCCATCGCCGCGATCTTCACGATTGGCTGCGCGGGATCGATCTGCTGGATCGCACGACGCACGGCCCCCGCCAGCGCGGTCGGGTTGCCCTGTGTGCGCACCACCAGCATCTCAGTATCGTCGGAGAAGAACCACTGTCGCTCGGGAACGTAGAACTGTTTGAGCTGCGTCGCGTCGAGTCCCGCGTGATGCACGTTCCCCGTGACACCAATGATCGTTCGAAACGGACGCTCGGGGCCGCCCATCCTGATCCGTTTCCCGATCGCGCTCTCGCCGGGCCACAGCCTCGTCGCCAGCGCCTGGCTCACGAGCGCGATGTGGTTGACCGTGTCACGCTCCTCCGCCGGTGTGAACGCGCGGCCCGCCACGATGCGGATCCGCATCGTGCTCAGATAATCCGCCGAGACGACATACCGATCCCCCGACGGCACCTTCGCGGGATCCGACTCAGGTTTGTCCTGCGCCTCGACACCATACATGTCGAGGTTACCGCCTAACGGCAGCTGGTTCACGACCCCCACGCTCAGAACCCCCGGCAATGCCCGGACCGCGTCGCGTACCTTATCATGGTAGGCAAACACGTCCTCGTTGGCGGGGTACCGGGGACCCACCGCGTTGAACTCGAGCGTCAGCAGGTTCGAGGCGTCGAAGCCCTTGTCCACGTCGAGCAGCCGGATGACGCTTCGCGCGAGCAGCCCTGCTCCCACCAGAAGCATGAGCGCGAACGCCAGCTCCGCCACCACGAGGCCGGCGCGAACGGCGGAATGCGGCGTTCCCGTGAGGCGTCGACCGGCACGCAGGCCATCGGCAATGTTCGAAACTCGTCGCCCCCGACGCGGCGCGAGCCCCACGACCACCGTCAGGACGACGACGATCGCCCCGATCACGCCGAGCGCCGCCAGATCGAGGTGAATCGCGCCGAGCCGCGGGAGCTGCGGCGGGAGCTGCCTGACGAGTGCGGGAATCGCGGCCCAGGCAACGGCGAGCCCGGCGACTCCACCGAGCACCCCGATGAGCATCGCCTCCGTGAGCAGCTGCCGGGCGAGACGCGGTGCACTCGCGCCCAGAGCCGTTCGAATCGCGAATTCCTCGTCGCGCCTAACGAGCCGAGCGAGTTGGAGGTTCGTCATGTTTGCGATGGCGATGATCAGCATGAGCGCCACCGCCGTGCCGAGCGCGAGGAGCGCCGGCCGATACTGCAGCGTGACCTCCCGCTGTAGCGGTGCCACCAGCGCATCGGGCGAAGCGTAGTCCTCCGGATGCTCGGCTGCGATCGCCTTGTGAACCTTCGTGAGCTCGCTCTGCGCGCGCTCGACGGTTACGCCGGGCTTGAGTCGCGCGATCATTCGAAGGTGGCGGCAGGTACGGCACGCGTAGGGATCGGTCACGGCATAGCCGAGCACCCGCCAGATTTGCGCCCCGGGCGCCGTAACGTCATCGAAGTCTTTCGGCATTACGCCAACGACGGGCATGGGCGTCCCGCCGATCGAGATCGGCTTGCCGATGATGGACGGATCGCCACCGAACCGGCGCTGCCAGAGGGCGTAAGCGATGATGACAACGCGCTGAGCGCCAGGCACGTCTTCATCCGCGCGAAAATCGCGGCCGAGCATTGGCTGCACGCCGAGCGTGTGGAAGTAGGTGGAGGACACACGAAGGCCCTGCAGCCGCTCGGGCTCGGTGCCCTCGGACACCGTCGGCTGCCAGTCGCCTAACGCGGCAGAGCTTTCGAAGGTCGTGGAATGGGCGGCGTAGTCGCGGATCGTCGTGAACCCGACGGTCGAGCGCGAGCCATCCCGGTCTCGTTCCCACACGACCATCACCCGGTCGGCGTTGTGATACGGCAGCGGCTGGATCAGCACGGGGTTCGCGACGCTGAAAATGGCCGCCGTCGCACCGATCGCGATGCCAAGCGTGAGAACGGCCGCCGCGGTGTACGTCGGGGCGCGCGCGAGCAGCCGCGCCGCAAGCCGAAGGTCGGAAAGAAATGACGACATGAGCTCCACCTCTTTCGGGGCACGGTCGCGAAGGTGCCAGATCGCGACCAGCGTTTCGCGCCAGAGTCGCATACCAGTTAGCTGGCGCTCGATGAGGTCGCCCACGACAGCATCGGCGGTGGACGAAGGGAGAAATCGCTCCAGCAGACGGAACGGAAGCGGCTCCGGTCGACTCATGGCATCAGGTGGGCTCGAGTCCCACGTCGAGGCCAACCGCCATGCGTCGGAGCGTGGCGAGCGACGACTCGAGCGATTTTCGGCCAGCCGTGGTCACGGCGAAGCACCGTGTCCGTCGACCGCCGCGCTGTGGAGTCGGGTCGCCTTCGTATGAGCGAACGAATCCCTTCTCTTCCAGCCGCGACAACGTCTTGTAGACGGTGCCGAGCGTGAGATCGCGTCGCGCAAGCCGTACGATCTCCTCGTGCACCGGAACACCATACGCCGTTTCGCCGACGCGCAGGACGGCGAGGAGAACGATCTGTTCGAGCTCTCCGAGCATGGTCGCTCATTTGATAGACAATGTCGAGAATATACGCCGACGGCGATCTGCGCAATAGCACCGGCGATGATTCCCTATTGACCGATCGACCGCACCATCGCAATGTTCCTATTGGCTGTCAATAGGAACAGGACACATGCTGCGGACGCTCGCGATTCATCTCCGGTCGTTGTTCCGCCGCCAGGCCGTCGACCGCGAGCTGGATGAGGAGTTACGATCCCACGTCGACCGCGCGATCGCCCGGAACATTGCGCGGGGGATGACGCAGCCCGACGCGCGCTACGCGGCGCAGCGCGAGTTTGGAAACCTCACAGCGATCACCGAGGAAGCGCGCGACGCGTCGCGGTGGCAGTTGATCGAGCAAATGCGTCAGGACGTCCGCTACGCCGTGCGTACCATGCGAAAACGGCCGGTATTCACCGCCGTGACTGTGTGCTCCATCGCGTTAGGTAGCGGTGCGGCCGTCGCGCTGTTCGCGGTCGTGGACGCGACGCTGCTCCGCCCACTGCCCGTCCGGGATCCGGGACAGCTCGTGGCATCTCACGGCGGGAGTTATCCACTCTATCGGCGCTTCCGCGATCTCCATCAGGTGTTCGCCGACGTTGCCGCGGTGTCGCTCCTCGATCGCTCCAACGTCACCGTGGGTGGCGATGAGTCGAGCATCGACCGCGGGCTGGTCCGCGTCCAACTCGTTTCCGGTAACTACTTCTCTCTGCTCGGCGTGCGAGCGTCGAAGGGACGCGCCCTCACGCCCGATGACGACCGCGTACCCGGCGCGCACCCGGTCGCCGTCTTGAGCGACGGCTACTGGCGCCGCCGCTTCGGCGGCGCGGCGGACGTCATCGGTCGCACGTTAGGCCTCAACGGCACGACCTACACCGTCGTCGGCGTCGCCGTACGTGAATTCACAGGCGAGACCACCGGACGTCCCGTCGACATCTGGCTTCCGATGATGATGCAGTCCCAGGTCATGCTCGAGATGCCCGGGCTCCTCGACCGGAACAACGGATGGCTTCACATCATCGGTCGCATGAAGCCGGGCGTGACAGTCGGTCAGGCACAGGCCGCGGTGCAGCCCACCTACCGGGAAAACGAGATCGCCTTCGCCGGCTCCGGAGCGACACCGCAGTTCATCGAGAGCCTGCGCACCGATCCCTTCCTGCTCGTCCCGATCCAACACGGCTACTCCCGATCCCGGGACGCGCTCGAGCGATCGACGGCGATCCTCGTCGCGATCGTGGGCGCCGTGCTCATCATCGCGTGCACGAATGTCGCTGGCTTGCAGCTCACGCGAGCCGAAGCGCGTGGGCGCGAGATGGCCATCCGCCTCGCCATCGGTGCGGCCCGCGAGCGAATTCTTCGCCAGCTCCTCACCGAGAGCGTCGTCCTGGCAACGATCGGCGGCGTGTTGGGCGTCGCCATCGCCGTGGCGCTGACTGCGCTGCTGTCGACCACGGTATCGGTCGGCCCGGTGCAGATGGACGCCCGTGCTCCGTCGTCGTGGATCTCGCTCGATGTCTACCCGGATGCGCGCACGTACATCGTCGCCGCCGCAATCTCGCTCGCCACTGGCATTCTGTTCGGCCTTGCGCCGGCCTTTCGCGGCTCCAGAGTGCCGCTCGCGCCGTCGTTGATGGGCCGAGGGAGCGGGTCGAGCTCGCGCGTGGGAAGCGCGCGTCTCGGACGGCTGTTCGTGATCGCGCAGGTTGCGCTCACGCTCGTGCTCGTGATCGTGACCAGCCTGTTCGTCCGAACGCTCCTCAAGCTGCGCGCACAGCCGTTAGGCGTCGACCGAACGCATCTGCTGCTCGTATGGACGGCACCAGGCCAGGCCGGACGCTCCGGTGAGCGACTCCCCGATTTCATTCACGCCGTGCTCGACTCCGTGTCGCGCGTTCCCGGCGTGAACACGGCCACCGGCACCAACCATGGGCTTCTCGAAGGCGAGGATGGCGGCGGGGCGAGCGAATTGCTCAACGTCTCGGGGGTGTCGCCGAAGGCTGGTCTCATGGTGATGCGCGATGCCGTGTCACCCGGATTCTTCGAGACCGCCGGTATGCCGCTCATCGACGGGCGTGACCTCAGCGAACGCGACGTGAACGGTGCTCCACGTGTCGCCGTGATCAACGAGACGATGAGCCGTTTCTTCTTTGGCGGCGCAAGCCCGATCGGTCGCCGGCTCGGGAGCGGGGACGCGGAAGTCGAGATCGTCGGCGTCGTGAAGGACGCGAAGCACGGGACGCCCCGCGACCGGCGTGGCATCTGGTACGTGAGTTATCGCCAGTATCCGGGCCTGATGCGGAACCTCTGCATCGTGATCCGAACACGCGCGGATCCGAAATCCATTGTCGCGCCCGTGCGACAGGCACTTCACGAGATCGATCCTCTGCTGCCGATCCTGCGTGTCGACACCGTCGAGGAGCAGCTCGACGACGCACTCGCACAGGAGCGGACAATCGCCTCACTTTCGCTTGGCTTCGGGAGCTTCGCCGTGCTGCTCGCGTGCATCGGCCTCTACGGAGTCGTGGCCAGTGCCGTCACACGTCGCACCAACGAAATCGGCATCCGGATGGCACTCGGCGCATCGACACGGAGCATCCTGTCGATGGTCGGGCTCGACGTGATTCGCGTCGTGCTCGCTGGACTGATGGTCGGTGCGCCACTCACGGTCATCGCGCAATCGATGATCGCGAGCCATCTGTACGACGTTGCCGTCAGCGATCGTGTGACCATCGCCGTCGCAGTGCTGACGCTTGCGGGCGTGGCAGCGCTCGCCGGTTTTCTTCCTGCCTATCGCGCCGCCCGAGTCGACCCGAATACCGCGCTGCGCTACGACTGAGCCGCGTCGCTACTTCCTGCCGGCTGCGTCCACCGTGTGCGTCGCGTCGGCGCCCTCCCACTTCACGTCGGCCGTGGGACCGTAGGTGGCGGGCACCGCTCGACCCATCATGCGCAGATAGACCGTGAGCTGCGTGCGGTGGTGAGCGGTGTGAAGCACGCGACGCCAGAAGATCCACCCCCGTGCCCGCTCGACGTCGAAGAACGCGACGCGCTCCATCCACCACTCCGCTCGCTTGGCGGCGAGGAAGTCGAGCCGCGGCATCGCCAGCTCGACGAGTCGGTCAGCGGCAGACCGAACGGTGATCGATGGTGGGAGCACATCCTTCGGCGCCGGCTCTGGTACGCCAAGGAACTCACCGAAGAAGCGACGTTCCGACAGGAGTTGGTGCTTGAGAATGTCGCCGACGGTGCTCGCTCGGTCGTGTGGGCGAAACGCGAGATCTTCATCCCGAAACTCGCGCCACACCGATGCGACCTTGTTCGTTTCGCTCGCGTACGTGTCGAGCGCCGGTTGAAGGAGCGGCTCCGCTGCAGTGGGTACGACGTGATCCGGGATGGCGGTGTAGGCGTAGGACAGCGGCATTGAATGCTCCGAGGCTGGAGTATGCGAGCGTCCTATCAAGACTGCCCATTCCGGGGCGGATCGCAATCCGTGCGAATCGCTGGCAGGCTCCGTGCACGCTTGACGGCGCCAACGATCGTCGTAGCCGCTTCTCATGCGGCCAAATCCCGATGGAGGTCTCATGAGCACCCCGGACCGCGACCTGCGCGTGCTGGTACTCGGCGCTTCACTCTCGAGCAAGTCGCTCAACAATCGTCTCGCGGCGTTCGCGGCGAGGCTCGTCACCGAAAAGGGTGGCACGTCCGAGCTCGCGAATGTCGGCGACTTCGACTGCCCGTTTTACGACCACGACATCGAGGTGGAGGCAGGCCTGCCGGTTGGCGCGCACCGGTTCTGCGAGCACCTCAAGGCCGCCGACGCACTGATCGTCGCATCGCCGGAGTACAACGCGTCGATGCCGGGGGCGATCAAGAATCTGATCGACTGGGTGTCACGCTTTCGACCGCAGCCGTTCAACGGCAAGCAGGCGCTGCTCATGTCCGCGTCACCCTCCATGGTCGGCGGCAATCGCGGACTCTGGGCGCTCCGCGTTCCGTTCGAGCACCTCGGGACCCGCGTGTACCCGGACATGTTCTCCCTCGGCCAGGCGCACCAGGCATGGGACGGCGACGCGTTCAAGGAAGCCGCGATTCAGGAGCGCCTCGATCGCACGTTAGGCTGCTTCCTCGATCTCGTCGAGGCGACCAAGCATTACCCGCGGATCAAGAAGGTCTGGGTCGAGTTCCTGGGCGAGCACCCGAACGCCGCCACCGATCGCATCGAGGAGTCAGAGGAAGCGGCGTGACTCGCCTATCGAGGTCACTTGGCGCGTTTCGCGGTGAGCTGGCCCGTTGCGCGACCGCCGAAGTCCATCGTGCCGCTGAGCGAATCGCCCATGACTGTCGCCTTCACCGTCACCAGGATCTCCTGCGAGTCTCCGGGAATGGAGTAGCTATAGGTGAGATCCTTGCCCTTGATCGTGCCTCGGAGTGGGAACTCTTCGCCGGATGGACGCTTGACGGTCCCGCTGACCGAGTCGCCCTTGACGGCGAACGTGATGGTCGGGTTCCCGCCGCCGTTAGGCAGCTTGACCGTCGCGTTCCACGTCCCCGCGATCGACTTCGCCTGCGCCGCCTTGGACTGTGCCGCGACCGGGTGCGACACGAACATCATGACCGCAGCGAGCAGTAGCAATGCAGATTTCATCGATCCTCCTGGCGGTGGTACGAAGATTGGACACGTGCGTCGCGCTCATGGATTCCTCAGCTCGGGCGCGACGTTCCGCCCCGTGATCAGCGCGACCACGGGACGCGAGTGCGCACCCGTGGCCTGCAGCAACGCGGCAACCGACGCGGCCGCCGACGGCTCGGCCACCACATCATCGCTCGCCAGGAGAAGGCGCATGGCGTCGCGCATTTCATCCTCCGTCACCAGCACCATCTCGTCCACCAGCTCGAGCACGGCAATGACGTTCGCCTCGGTAGGCCGAGTGGTCGCCAGGCCGTCGGCGATCGTATCGGCCGTGTCGGTCGTCACCACGCGGCCCGACTTCCACGAGCGGTAGTACGAGGGCGCTCCGGCTGCCTGCACTCCCACCACACGCACGTGAGGGCGCTGGGCTTTCACCGCGGCCGCCACGCCGCGGATAAGCGCGGAATCGCCAACGGGCACGTACACCGTCCCGAGCTCGCGGAGCTGCTCGACCAGCTCGAGCCCGATCGTCCCCGCGCCAATCGGCACGTACGCGTCAGTCGCGTCGTCGAGCAGCAGCGCGTGAGCCTGGGATGCGTACGACTCCGCCGCGCGTCGCGCGTCCTCGATGTCGGCACCGACCTCGGTGAGTCTCGCGCCGAGCGATTTGATCCGACCGACTTTCACAGCGTTGGCCCCGACGGGCACGAACACCTGGGCTGATACGCCGACCTCCCGAGCGGCCCACGCGACGGCCGCGCCGTGATTGCCTGTGCTCGCCGCGACGACCTCCGACACCTCGCTCTCGTGGGCGTGAGTCCAGAGGGCGTAGTACGCCCCGCGTACCTTGAACGACCCGGTGGGCAACTCGCCCTCGAGCTTGAGATGCACGTCAGCTCGAACGCGCTCGGACAGCACGCTCGAACGCCGAAGTGGCGTGGGATCGAGTCGCTCGCGGATGAGGGCGAGCGGCGAGGGCCGGTCTACCGTAGCTCCGCCTTGGCGAAAACCTGGAGCATCCGCTCCTCCGACGGTGGACGGAGTACGTTGTGCGACGCGAATTCCTCCGCCTGAGGATACTCCGTCGCGCGAATGCGGCGAGCCGCACGCGCAAGATCGAACGGCGTATGCCGATGCTGGACGCCGGGGCCGAGAATGAGCCAGTATGCACCCGGCTCGCCGAACGGCATGCCGACGCTTCCCGCATTGAGGACCCGCATCCGGGCGATGGTTCGATCGAACTGCATGTGCGTGTGACCGCAGATCACCATCGCCACGTCGATGCCGCTGAACACCGGCACCAGGAGCTCTTCGGGCGTCTGCCGCGTGAACGTCTCGGTGTCACTCCGCGGCGTCGCGTGAACGAACATCACGTCGCCGAGCCCCGGAATCTCGAGCTGGACGCCCACCGGCCACGAGGCGATCAGATGCCGCTGCTCGGCGCTGAGCTGATCGCCAGCCCACTGCATGATCTGGCGAAAGGTTGGGGGCACACTCGACGGAACGCCCCCGGCCAGCTGCGTGAGCATCTCTCGCTCGCAGTTCCCCTGAATGAACTGCACCGGGATCTGGGCGGCCAGCAGGTACTCGAGCGTCTCGCGCGGCATCGGCCCGAGGACGGCATCACCGCCGACGATGATCAGATCGACCGCGGAGGTGTACACGTCCTCCAAGACGGCCTCGAGCGCGGGAAGGTTACCGTGAATGTCGTAGAGAGCCGCTACCCGCATGGGTCACGTGCTGGCTGTTCGATAAGTGTATGGTGCCTAACGTCTTGGCCGCTGAAACGGGATCGGGACGGCACCCGTATGAGGTAATGTCGCTCTGGCGGCCGTCCCCCGCTACTTCGGACCGTTTGCTTCGGAGACTTCGATGAACCGTTCATCCCTCGCGACCCGACTGGCGGATGTGGGACGGGACGCGCGCGTAGCCGCACGCAGCCTGTCGCGCGACCGGACCTTCACGGCGACGGCACTCCTCACGCTCGTCGTCTGTCTCGCGGCGAACGCCGCGATCTTCAGCATCGTGCGCTCGGTGGTGCTCAAGCCGCTGCCGTTCCCGGAGCCAGAGCGCATCGTGCTCATGTCCAACATCTACCCGAAGGCCGGGTACTCGGTGACTGGTCCCGGTACCTTCACGGCGGGCGTGCCGGATTACTTCGATCGGCTCCGGGAGATGACCGTATACGAGAGCCAGGCGCTATACGTTCGCACGAACCCGACGCTTGGCCTGCAGGACGGTGCACAGCGGGTGCCGGCCATTGCCGTGACGCCGTCGTTCTTTCCGCTGCTTCGAGCGCGCACCCGCCTCGGGCGAACGTTCCTGCCGGAAGAGGGCGAAGTCGGACCGACCGCTCCGGTCATCCTTTCGTATAGCTTCTGGCAGCGACAGTTCGGCGGCGACCCGTCGATCATTGGTAAGGACGTTCGCGTCGACGGAACTCCGCGCCGAGTCGTAGGCGTCCTCGCTCAGGATTTCCGGTACGTGTGGAACATCGACCTGTGGGTTCCGCTCACGTTCTCGGCCGAGGTGAAGAGCGATGCGTACCGGCACAGCAACAACTGGACGAACATCGCGCGCCTCAAGGCCGGCGCGACGATGGAGCAGGCGCAGCAGCAGCTCGACGCGCTGAACGCGCGCAACGCCGAGCGTTTACCGCAATTCGCCCCCATCCTCCGCGACGCTGGTTTCCGCACCGTCGTGACGCGGTTGGCCGACGATATGACGCGCGACGTGCGGCCGACGCTCTACCTGCTGTGGGGCGGCGTGCTGCTCGTGCTGCTCGTCGGCGGCGTCAACCTCGCGAACCTGACGCTCGTTCGCTCAGCTGGCCGCGCGCGCGAGATGGCCACGCGCCACGCGTTAGGCGCCGAAGTCACGCGGCTGGCGCGTCAGTTACTGACGGAGACCACGGTGCTTACCCTCACGGGCGGCGTGTTGGGGATACTGGCCGGGTGGTGGATGCTTCGCTCGGTCGGCGCCCTCCACCTCGAGCTGCTGCCGCGGGGCGACGAGATCGGTCTCGACTGGCAGACCGTCGTTGTGATGATCGTGCTCGCCATAGTGGTCGGCATCCTCGCCGGCTTCGTGCCCGTCTCACAGCTCCCTCGCACGAACCTTGGCGAAACGCTTCGTGAAGGTGGCCGCGGTGGGACGGCGGGCAGTGCGGCAGGTCGGCTGCGACGCGCGCTGGCAACGGTTCAGGTGGCGCTCGCGTTCGTGCTGTTGATCGGCGCCGGCCTCCTGTTGGCCAGCTTCCGAGCGGTTCTGCGCATCGATCCCGGCTTTCAATCGTCAGGGGTCGTGACCGCAACCGTCAGCGTGCCGGGTTTCCGTTACACCGATGACAATGCTCTGATCGACGTCACGAACCGAATTCTCGACCGCGTCCGCTCCCTCCCCGGTGTGGCGTCCGCCGGCTTCACGAGCTCCATACCACTCGGCGGCGATTATAGCAGCGGCGTGATCTTCGCCGAGGGTTATCAGCCGAAGAAGGGCGAGTCGTTCGTGTCGCCGAACTCGGTCACTGTGACGACCGGGTATTTCGAGTCCATGCGCATGCGGCTCGCGCGGGGACGTCTCTTCGACCAGCGCGACACGCCGTCGTCGCCGCCCGTGGTCATCGTCGACGAGCGGTTGGCCCAGCACTTCTGGCCGAACCAGGATCCGATCGGCCGCCGGATGTATAGACCCACAAGCGCGAATGATCTCGACAAGATCACGCCGAACACGAAGTTCCTGACGGTCGTTGGCGTGGTACGGGACGTCCGGCTCACCGGTCTGACCCCTCAGGACGCTCCGGTGGGCGTGTACTACTACCCATACGCGCAGGGCGCGGAACGCCTTCTCGTGCTGACGGTGCGAGCCGACCGTGACGTCGAGTCGTTGGCGGGCGCCGTGCGGAACTCGATCACCGAAGTGGACCGGGAGATTCCGGTCTTCAGCGTCCAGACGATGAACGACCGCATGGACTCGGCGCTCGTGCCGCGCCGTGTGCCGATGCTGATCGGTCTGGTGTTCGGGATCGTGGCGCTCTTCCTCGCCGCGGTCGGGATCTATGGCGTGCTCGCGTACCAGGTCTCGCAGCGGCGTCGGGAGATCGGCATCCGCATGGCGTTAGGCAGCTCGACGCGGAGCATCCTCGGCCTCGTGGTGCGTGACGGGATGCAGATAACGGGCATCGGCCTGGCGGTGGGGCTCGTGGGCCTCGTCGGGCTGACACGCGTCATTCGCGGGATGCTCTACGGCGTGCAGCCGGCGGATCCGATGGTGATCGCGCTCGTGGCGATCGTGCTGGCCGGCGTGGCGCTCGTGGCGACACTGATCCCGGCTCGCCGGGCGGCTCGCGTGAGTCCGATGTCGGCACTCAACGAGTAAGCGCCAACTCGACGACGTATGCTTGATCGCCATGTCTCGAAAAGCCGTCAGCGCGGATGCACGCGGGAGCGCGGCGCTGACGCGCGCGACGCGGAGAAACACGGATCCCTCCGCTAGGGAGTAAGGCCCCTCGCTCGAGCGGCCGGATTTCTTTGTGAACAGCCCCGGGACGCTCTGGTTGTTAGCGTCCCGGGGCAGTTCATCATCACAGAACAGGGCTCGTTGGGCGAGGAGCCGTTCGCGGCGCTGGGAGCGATCCGCGTGTGTCCGCGTTAGTTAACCATCCGCGTGGGTCCGCGATTACGCTTGCTCAAGCTCGCCGCTCCGAAAGCTTGAATGCCCGAAAGAGATCAGTTCCGACGCCCCTGCAGCTTCGCCAACAGCCGCAGCATCTCCAGATAGAGCCAGACCAGCGTCACGAGCAGGCCGAACGCGCCGTACCACTCCATGTACTTCGGGGCGCGGTTGGCGACGCCACGCTCGATGAAGTCGAAGTCGAGAATCAGATTCAGCGCCGCGACACCCACGATCACGAGACTGATCCCGATCGACAAGGGGCTCGAGTCGTGGAGGAACGACATCTGAACACCAAAGAAGCTGAGGACGAAGCTCAGGAGATACATGACCGCGATGCCGCCGGTCGCCGCGACGATGCCGATTCGGAACCGCTCCGTCGCGCGAATGATGCCAAGGCGGTAGACCAGCATCATCACCATGAACACGCCGAACGTCAGGAGCACCGCCTGCAGAGGCAGGCCCGCGAACCGCGCGTTGTACAGCGACGACAGCGCGCCGAGCAGCAGCCCCTCGAGCGCCGCGTAGATCGGCGCGGTGTACGGCGACACGTTCGGCTTGAAGATCGTGATCAGCGCGACGATGAATCCGCCAATCCCGCCGATGAGCGCGGCCGGACCAAGGATGGCGACGTTCCCGCCGGCCACGGCCGTCCAGGTGAAGCTTGCCGAGAATACCGTGAGCAGCACGAGCACGAGCGACTTGGTCGACGTGCCCTGCAAGGTCATCGCGGGCTCGTTGATCGCGGCACGAATGCCGGAGAATGTCTTTTCCTTGAGCGCAGGATTGGCGGAACGCATGATGAGACGAGAGGTTGAAGTCGAGCTGCCCGAGCCGTGACGTGATCGGCCGGGCGGAGGTAACGTCGGGGAATTTCGGTGACGTACCTCTCCAGTTAAGGATGGCCGTAGGTGCGGCCCTTGGCTAGGCGCTAGGTCACGGTTTCGCTGTGTACCTTGCCGCGGATGTCGCTGGGCACAGGGACGAGCCGATGCTCGACCACCAGCATCCCCACGAGCACGAGGACCACGACCGCCATCTGCGGAAAGCTGCCCCACCATTCACCGACCGGCATGGCGCCTAACGCGACCGCGCCGGCCACGAAGCGCTGCCAGGCAGGTCCAATCTGGAGCAACCAGCGAAACGCACCCGCGCCGAGGAGGTACACCGCGACACCCACGGAGATCAGCCACGCGCTCGCATGTTCCGCCTGCTCGAGATTGCCAACCGCCTCGTGTACTCCGGCGGCCGCCATGATGATCCCGGCGATCATCAAGAGATGGGCATAGTAGTACGCCTGGATCGCGAGGCGATTGCGATCCGCGCCGCTCGCGTGTCGCATCGCGTGCTCGGCGCGTTCGTCGTCGCCGGCGAAATAGCTCCACCACAGTGTCGCCGCGAGCGCCACACCGATGACTACCCACGCAACGAGCCACCACCCAACGGGAATGTCCGTCGCGACGGTTCCTATGGCGACCACGGATTCGCCGAGTGCAATGAGGACGATGAGCCCATGGCGCTCTACGAAGTGACTGGGACTCAGCTGGAACTCGCTCTCGCGCCTTGCCCACGTCGCGACGAGGATCGCGAGCCCCGCGATGGCCCACGGAATCCAGTTCCACGTTTCATTGACGATCCCTGACGCGAGCACTGCGATCCCGAGCAGGAGGTTGAACGGCAGGACACCGAGGATCGCTCGCGCAGAGGAGTTCGGCGCGCGCATGAAAAGCGCCGTGTGAATGAGCACGACCGCGAGGTACGCAATTCCGAACACGACGCCGTGATGGTCGGCCACGGTCGGAATGCGAAGCGCGATGATCAGGAAGGCCGCCATCGCACAGACGAGGAGCACGCGTACGACGAAGCGCTCGGTGCCCACGTTGCTCGTGAGCCACGCGTAGCCGGCGTACATCCACCACACGACGGCCAGAACGAGAACCGCGCGCACGAGATCGAGCGCGCGGTGGGCCTCGCCGAACAGGTGCGAGACCTGTGTGATGGCGAAGACGAACACGAGGTCGAAGAACAGCTCGAGCGTGGAAACGCGCGTTACGCTCTCGCTGTTCTTCGACGACTCCTCAGGCATGCGGAGCCCAGGCCTTCTCCCCCGGCTGGTAGGGCACGCACGGATCGAACCGCCCCGGCGACTCGGCGTAGCGCTGCGCCTGCTTGCAGCCGATCTCCGACGTGAAGAAGCCGAGCATCGCGAGTTCCTTCATCTGGCGGAAGTAGTGCGGTGGCGTATCAGCCGTGATGGCCGAGGCAGCGCCCACATCAGCGCCCGGCGCGGCCTCCTTCCGTTGATCTGGAAGGACCTTGGCTGCCTTCTTCTCAGCCTCCGTCTTGCCCTTCCCCTTCGCCTTTTTCGCCGCGTCCCGGGCGTCCATGTGCGCTTTCGCTTCCTTGTCGATCTGGGTGAGAAGCGTTAGGCGCTGCTCCGGCGTCGCGGCCATGAAGCCGGCGCCGTTGTTCGCCTTCTTGCTCGCCTCATCGAGCGTCTGCATGCCCGCCCGGAAGGTTTTCTGGTCGTCCGGGTCGTACGTGTCCGTCACCATGAGCGCCATGAAGGCGCCAGTCTTGGCGGCCTTGGCGCCCGGCGATGCCTGCGTCGTCGGCAGGATCGTGTCGGCGATCTCGTCGAGGTACGCGATGTCCTGCACGCTGAACTCGCCGATGGCCTGCTGCGGGGCCGCAGCGGCTTTCGCCGTGTCGGCCGCGCGCTCCTGCGCCTTTTCGCACGCGGTGATGAGGCTCGAGCCGCCGATCAGTGTGAGGCCGCCGAGCATGGCGGTGACCCGCTGAATTGCTTCGCGCCGATTGATTCGGTTGATGATCTCGTCGTTGGTCATGGTCGGCGCTCCGGTCAAAGGTTGCGGCGATTGAGCTCGTTCACGGCGAAGTCGGCGGCCCGCGCCGTCAACGCCATGTACGTCAGCGACGGGTTCGGACACGCAGTCGACACCATGCAGGAGCCATCCGTGACGAACACGTTAGGCGCGTCCCACACCTGATTGTGCGAGTTGAGCACCGACGTCTTGGGGTCCTTGCCCATCCGCGCCGTGCCCATCTCGTGAATGCCCATGCCCGGGAAGTATTCGTTGTCGTACGTCTCCACATTCTTCACGCCGCAGGCCTCGAGCGTCTCGGCCATGTCGTTCATCATGTCCTTGCGCATGAGCCGCTCGTTTTCGCCCGTCGCGCAGTCGAACTTGAGGACCGGCATCCCCCACTTGTCCTTCTTGGTCTCATCGATCGAGATCATGTTCTTGTGGTTCGGGAGCATCTCGCCGAACGCCGTCGCGCCGATCCCCCAGCGTCCGGGCTGCGCCGCCTTGTCCTTGAACGCGCCGCCCACGCCGAGCTCCGCCACCGCGTTCGACCAGCCGTCGCGGCTCGCGCTACCCTGGTAACCGAAGCCCCGCAGGTACGGGCGCTTCTCGCCAAAGAGGTTCCGGTAGCGCGGGATGTAGAAGCCCGTGGGCCGCCGGCCGAAGTAGTACTTGTCGTCCATCCCCTCGAGATCGCCGCTCGCGCCAACGCGGAAGTGATGGTCCATGAGATTGTGGCCAAGCTCACCCGAGCTCGAGCCGAGTCCGCCGGGCCACACGTCTGTGGCTGAACGCATGAGCAGCCACGTGGAGTTCAGCGTCGACGCGCAGAGGAAGATGATCTTCGCCTTATAGTCGGTGACTTGATTGGTCAGGCCGTCCATGACGCGGACACCGGTCGCGCGCTTCGTGTTCTTGTCGTACAGCACCTCGCTGACGATCGCCCACGGCTTGAGTGTGAGCTTACCCGTCTTCATCGCGGCCGGGAGCGTGGAGGACTGGGTGCTGAAGTAGCCGCCGAACGGACAGCCGAGCCAGCAGGCGTTGCGGTACTGGCAGGCGCTGCGGCCGGGGAGCGCCTGGGTCGCGTTCGCCGTGCGGCCCGGGATGATGCGGCGCTTGCCGTCGAACAGCTTCGTTAGGCGTCCCGCGATGAGCTCCTCGCCGCAGTTGAGCGGCATCGCCGGCTGGAACTGGCCGTCCGGAAGCTGCGGCATCTTCTCGATGGAGCCGGCGATGCCGGCGTGCTTCTCGACGTAATCGTACCACTGCGCGACGTCCGCATAACGAATCGGCCAGTCGACGGCGACACCTTCCTTGGCGTTGGCCTCGAAGTCCAGGTCGCTCCAGCGGTAGCTCTGTCGGCCCCACATGAGCGATCGGCCGCCGACGTGGTAGCCGCGATACCAGTCGAATCGCTTCACCTCGGTGTACGGCGATTCCTTGTCGTTCGCCCACCAGTCGAGATTCTTCTCGTTGAGCGGGTAGTCGCGCTTGAGCACCGGATAGTCGGCTTCCATCGCCTTCGTGCGTCCGCCGCGATGGGGATACTGCCACGGCCCCTTCGTCGCGTTCACGTAGTCCTTGATGTGCTCGATGTTCTTGCCGCGCTCGAGCAGCAAGACACGCAACCCCTTCTCGGTGAGCTCCTTCGCCGCCCATCCTCCCGAGATACCGGACCCCACGACAATCGCATCGTATTCTACCGATTGCATCGCTCTCCTCACTCGTCGTTGAGGGACGCTTCCCCGCCCCGCTGCCGTCCGACGGCTGCCAGGCGCGCGTCGGGCGATGCGGGGGACGGCGCGAATATGTAACCGATTCCGCTCGGTCACGAGGGGGCCTGGAATCTCCTTCAGTCTCCTGACGTTCGGAGACCGCGTACCCATCTGGGGCCGCGGCAGGCTCTACCAGGGCGAGGATCGAAGTCGGTCCGGGTCGCGAGCTTGACCCGGCGTTGCGCACGATGGCATGTTGCTCCCCGGAACCATTCCGGGGAACGGAATCGTATGATCCGTCGCATCCTGACGATCCGCTCGCGTCGAACCGCGCGTCGCGCGGTCGATGACGAGGTCCGCTTCCACATCGAGATGCGTGCCGAGGCATTGTGGCGCTCAGGCCAGTATGGCTCGCTCGACGAAGCTCGCGCGCAGGCGGTCCGGGAGTTCGGGGACGTCGCTGAAGCGAGTGACGAGCTCACTGCTCTCGATGAACGTGCGGCCGGGCGTCGCGCGTGGGCCGATTGGTGGCGAGACGTCGTTCAGGACGCACACTACGCGCTGCGTGATTTCCGGCGCCACCCGGCCTTCACCGGCGTGATTGTCGCGATACTCGCCCTCGGCATCGGCTCGAACGCCGCCATCTTCTCGTTGATCAACGCCGTCAGACTCCGACCGTTGCCCGTACCGCAACCGGAACAGCTCGTCATGCTCGGCAGCAACTCGATGACGGGCGGGATCGGCTCCTCATCGACGGTGTTCGGCACGGTCTTCACGTACGCCAGCTATCGGGAGTTGCACCAACGGACGCCCTGGCTCACCGGACTCGTGGCGTCCGGCATCACCGGCCGGCTCGACGTCGTGCCTAACGCGCAGGCGAGAGAGCCCGAACACCCGAGCGGGCGCTTCGTATCGGGCAACTACTTTCGGGTCCTTGGCGTTCCCGCGGCGCTCGGCCGAACGTTCGACGGCTCGGAGGACGCGACCGTCGGCGCCTCCCCGGTTGTCGTGCTGAGCCACGGGTACTGGACGCGACGGTTCGCAGCTGACTCGTCGGTGATCGGTCAGCCCATGACGGTCGACCGCGTGACGTTCACGATCATCGGCGTCGCGCGCGAAGGGTTTTTCGGTGAGATCGTTGGCGAGGCGCCGGATCTCTGGATTCCGCTGACCATGCAGCCGGCCATGATGCCATCCGAGGCGCGCCTCGACGACCGGCGTCTCTACTGGCTGCAGCTCTTCGGCCGCGTGAAACCGGGCGTGACGATAGCGCAGGCGGTGGAACGCTCGAAAGCGGTGATCCGACAGGTACTGGAGGAAGCGGTACTCGCTGATCCAGCGAACGTACAGATGCCGCGCGATCTCGAGATCGCGGCTGGGCCAGCGGCAACCGGCTTTTCCGTGGTGCGCGAGGACTTCGCGACGCCGCTCGTGACGATGATGGTCGGCGTCACGCTCGTCCTGCTCATCGTCTGCGCGAACGTCGGCAACCTGCTGGTCGCACGAGCCGTCGCTCGCAGCCGAGAGATGGCCGTGCGCATGGCGATTGGCGC
>DATCGG010000230.1:0-5954 GCA_036509075.1 Gemmatimonadaceae bacterium | reverse complement strand
AAGCCCAACTCCATGCATCTCGGCCAGCTGCCCAAGCCCTCGGTGGACGACGTCCCCGGCGGCCGGGGCGTCCTGGTCAAGGTGCTCCGGGTCGGGGTGGACGGCACCGACAAGGAGATCAACGCCGCGGAGTACGGAAAGGCTCCCCCCGGAGACGACTATCTCATCATGGGCCACGAGAGCTTCGGCGTCGTGGAAGCCGTCGCCCCGGGCGTCACCGAGCTGGTGCCGGGCGAATGTGTCGTCGCGACCGTTCGGAGGCCGGGGTCGAGTCCGTACGACGCGATCGGACTGCAGGACATGACGACCGACGACACGTACTACGAGCGCGGCATCAACCTTCTCCACGGCTTCCTCGCCGAGTACTACGCGGAGAGCGCCGACTTTCTCGTGAAGGTGCCGACGGTGCTGCGCTCGGTCGGCGTGCTGATGGAGCCGGTGAGCGTGGTAGAGAAAGCAATCGGCCAGGCGTTCGAGATCCAGCGCCGGGTCCGGGTCTGGCAGCCCAAGCGTGCCCTGGTGCTCGGGACCGGAACGTTAGGCTTGCTCGCATCGATGATCCTGCGCCTGCGTGGTCTTGAGGTCCTGGCCATGGGGAACACCGCCCGGCCATATCTGAATGCGGATCTGCTCGAGCAAATCCGCGGGCGCTACCTGTCCACGAAGGACCTCAGCATCGCCGAAGCGTCGCGGATGCACGGGCCCTTCGACCTGATCATCGAGGGTACGGGCTACTCGCCGCTCGTGTTCGAGGCCATGGAGTCGCTGGCCAAGAACGGAGTGCTCGTCCTGCTCAGCGTGACGGGCGGCGATCGTCGCATCGAGATTCCGGCCGATCGCATCAATCAGGGCTTTGTGCTCGGCAACAAGGTCGTGGTCGGCAGCGTGAATGCGAGCCGGGCCGATTACATGGTGGGCGTAAGCGATCTTGCGCAAGCGGAGCTTGCGCACCCGGACTGGTTGGACAAGCTGCTCACGCATAAGGTCAAGGGGCTCGAGAACTACCGCGCGCTGATGGACGCGCTCGTCAGCGGAAAAGACGCGATCAAGGTGTACTGCGAGGTGGCGGACCAGTGACTCACGATCTCAGAATCGCGCTGCGCGGTTTCCGCCGCGCTCCGTCGTTTACCATCACGGCCGTTCTCATCCTCGCCATCGGGATCGGGATGGCCGTCGCGATGTTCACGGTCTTCGATGCGGTCGTCATCCGTCCGCTGCCCGTGACCAATCCGGACCGCGTCGTCGAGCTGTTCACGTACAAGGGCGATCCCAATACCGACTATTACGTCCTGCGCGCGGACCTCAAGAAAGTCGCCGCGGAGAGCAAGACGATGCGGGACGTCGCCGGCATCGCGCACTGGGGTGCGCCGCCCGCACCGCTGGTGGATGGCGACCGCCCGCTCGTCCTGAATCGCACGCTTGTCACGGGCAACTTCTTCAACGTGTTAGGCACACGGCCGCTGCTGGGCCGGCTCGTGCAGCCAAGCGACGAGGCACCAGGGGCAGATCTCGTGCTCGTGCTGAGCTACGGCGCCTGGCGCAAGTATTTCGGCGGCGACCAGAGCATCGTTGGCCGCCGACTGATCGAACCATACGGCCGCAAGGCATACCGCGTGATCGGGGTCGCGCCACCAGGCCTCGAGTACCCGGCGGCAGTCGACGTTTGGATGCCGGTGTGGCAGCCGGCGGACCAGCTGTCGGTCATCGGAGTCGCCCGGCTCGCGCCTAACGCGACGTCGCGCATGGCCCAGAGCGAGTTTCTGCAGCTCATGAAGGCTCTCTCCACCAGCCAGGAACCCCGGGATTACGACGGCGCGCACGTCGAGACGTTCTCGCACGCGGTGGTTGGCGATGTCCAGCCGATCCTCCTGGTGCTCGTCGCGGCGGTGGGCCTATTGCTGCTCATCGCGTGCGTCAACGTGGGCAATCTCCTGCTCCTCCGCGCGGCTGGCCGTGCGCGGGAGCTGTCGGTCCGGCGTGCGCTTGGCGCTACGTACGGCGACGTCGTGCGGCAGCTCGTGGTCGAAAGCGGGTTACTCGGGCTCGCGGGGGGCCTCCTAGGCCTCGCTGTCGCCGGGGGTCTCATCAAGCTCCTCATCGCCTATGCGCCGCCGCAGCTCCCGCGTGTCGACGTGATCGGTGTCGCGGGCGCGCCGGTCCTCATCGCCATCGGCGTCACGCTCGCAGCGGTTCTCGTGTTCGGCGTGCTGCCCGCTCTGATCGCATCGCGTGGCGAGCTCGCCTCGCCACTGCGTTACGATTCGCGCGCAGGCACGGAGACACGCGCACGCCGCCGCATGAGGCAGTCGCTCGTTGCGTCGCAGGTTTCGCTCGCCCTGGTCATGCTTGCTGGCGCGGCGCTCCTTGGGCGAAGCCTCGAGCGCCTCCAGGGCCTCTCGCTCGGATACGATCCGAACCACCTGTCGCTGATCTCCATCGCATTTCCTCCCAGTTTGTACGGCGACTCGGCCGGACAGATCGACCAGAAGCGCCTCAATGCGCTGGGCGATCAGCTCGCGCCGGTGTATCGCGCGGTTCCTGGCGTGAGGGCTGTGACGCAGATGCTCGTGCCGCCTTTCATGGGCACCGGGATCTTCATTGGCCGGCTCGATCGTGAGGGCCAGACGCCGGAGGAGATGAAGAGTAACCCGGCCTATCCGGTGGAAGCCGGGGGCGCGGACTACTTCCGCGTGTACGGCATCCCGATCCTGCGCGGCCGAGCGTTCACGGAGGCCGACGATGAGAAGGCCGAGAACGTCGCCGTCGTCAGCCAGTCCGCGGCGCAGAAGCTCTGGCCTAACGAGGACCCGATCGGCAAACGGATTCACTTCTGGAGCGCCGATTCCACGACGCTCCGCACGGTGGTCGGCATCGCGGGCGACATCCACTACCGTTCGTTGCGGGAGTCCACGGCGGAGATCTACCTGCCGTGGAAGCAGTCCTACTGGCAGGGGTCCTTCGCGATTCGGACGAACGGCAAGCTGGCATCGGTGCTCCCTGCCCTGCGACGAGCGACGGCGGAGGTGAATCCCGCGTTGACGCTTTGGCAGGCGGATCCGATGGATGACCTGATCGCGAAGCCGTTGGCGCAGCCGCGCATGAGCGCGGTGCTGCTGGCCGGTTTCGCGTTCGTCTCGATGTTGCTTGCCGCGATTGGCCTCTACGGCGTGATGGCGTCGTCGGTGCGCGGCAGCATGCGCGAGCTGGGGGTGCGGGCGGCGTTAGGTGCCTCGCCCGAGCGGCTGCGCCGTGGAGTGCTGACCGAGGCGCTCGTGGTCACGGGCACGGGCGCGGTGGTTGGGCTCGTGGTTGCGCTGGCGGCGTCCAGGCTGCTCACGAAGCTGCTGTTCGAGATCAGCCCGGCCGACCCGATCTCCCTGATCGGGTCCGCAGTGCTTCTGCTGATCGTCGCGCTGATCGCTGCGTACGTACCCGCACGACACGCAACTCGGGTAGACCCCGTACAAGCATTGCGGGCAGACTAACCAACAGCAACAGGTTACAGGTTACTGGTACGGGTTATTGGTTATTTGCACCCCCGGGATGCCTCTCTAAAGCGAGATGAGCGGCCCGGGGGTTCAAATCACTGATAACCAGTTCCATTGACCAATTACCTATGGCAGTTGCGCCGTTTCACGCAACGGCTGCGTGCCTTCCTTCCTTGACGAGCGGGATCACGGTCTCGGAGAACCGCTCCATTTCCTCGAGCTGCGGACTGCACTGCAGCAGGAGGAGGTTCACTCCGACGTTCTCGAGCTCGATGATCCGCTCGGCAACCTGCTCCGGCGTTCCGACAAGCCCCGCGCGCAATCCGCGGTTCGAGACCGAGTAGTCCTGCAGGCTCACCTGCTGCTCGAGCTTCGTGTTCGAGATCCAATCCTGATAGTTCGCGTAGCCGGGCGAGCCCGGGCTCACGTTAGTGATTCGCTCCAGCTCGCGTTGTGCCTCGGCCTCGGAGTCCCGGACAATCACGTAGCCGGCGACACCGTAGCTCATCGGCTCCAGCCCGAGCTGCTCTCGGCGCGCCGCCATGTCGGCGATCTTCGGCGCAACGCGCTCCGGCGGATCGCCGTGCATGACGTAGGCGTCACACGCGCGTGAGATGAGGGCTTTCGCCGCGTCGGATTCGCCGCCGGCGTAAATGGTCGGACGCGGACGCCTAACGGGCTTCGGCTCGACGATCAGGTCGCTCACCTGATAGTACGTGCCCTTGTAGTCGAATTTCGGCTGCTTCCATGCGCCATCGATCACGTCGAGCCACTCGGCCGTGCGTGCATACCGATCGTCATGCTGATCGAACTGGACGCCGTAGCGGCGCGCTTCGTCTGACCACCACGAGCTCACGACGTTGAGCGCCAGCCGGCCGTTGCTGATGTGGTCGATGTTCGCGGCGTGCTTGGCGAGAATCGCGGGCTGATGGAACGTCGGCCGAACGGCGACCATGAGCTCGAGGCGCTTCGTCACCGCCGCGAGCGCCGCGGCGGTCGACCAGGCGTCGAGCGCCGGCGCATCGATGCCCTTGATGTCGTTCAGGAACAGCTCGGCGATGAGCGTGAGGTCGAACCCGATCTCCTCACTGCGCTGAGCGAGGCGGCTCACGTACGCCCACGAGGTTTCCATCTGCTCGTCGGGAACGTTGCGGAGCCAACCGCCGAAGACTGGAAGCCAGTATCCGTATCGCATGGCTAGACCTCCGCGGGAATGCGGGAACCGGGAACAGGGAACCGGGAACCGGACCTCCGAGGAGCCTCTGTTCCCGGTTCCCCGTTCCCTGTTCCCTCTGTCGCCCGATCTTCGAGATAGTCTACGAATCTCGGCCATGGATCGAACCCAAGCACGTTCACCGGATCGGCGACGAAGTTCGAGAGCGCGTTGACGTCGTAGAAGTAGTGCTTGCCGTCGCGGTCATCGATCAGGTACTCGATGCCACCGACGTCGAGGTGTGCGGCCTGGGCGATCCGTTCCACCTGGGCAATGATCTCCGCCGGCGGATGCGCGGCCTCCACCTTGAGACCCGTTTTCGGCGCATCCACCGCGCAGGCGCCGCCGACGAGCTCCACCCCACTCGTCGTCTGGCAGGCGTCGGCCGGACAAAGGTCGAACGACCCCACGGCCGGATAGACGTTGATCGCGTACAGGTATTTGCCGCCTAACGTCTCGACGCGCGTGATGTGACCGTTGCGGAGCGGTGCCGATTCCTGAACGAGCGCCGTCCCGTCCACCCCTAACGTCACCCGCCCCGCGGCAACCTCCGCGGCCAGCGTCTCCGGCGTGTCATACCGCGTGATCCCCGCGCCGCTGCCGCCAACGTTGGCCTTCACGAGCACCGGAAACCGCAGGCCCTTCGCCGCGGCGGGCGCCTGCGAGGCATCGTTGATCACGACCGCGCGCGGGAACGGTAGCCCAAGCTCCGTGAGCAGATCGAGCTGCGTCGCCTTGGAGATCTCGAGGCCGTACACGGGCGACCCGTTCACGACCGGGACGCCGAGGCGCTCGAGGTGCTTGAGCCAATGCAGCGTGTAGAAGGTCGTTTGCCCATGCGCGCGGAGGTACGCCGACGGGCTCGCGCGATTCACGACGAGCGAATACGGAACCTCGCGTTCCGACGGATCGAACCGATGCGAGGCGGCGTCGAGTCTGACGTATGGAATTTCACGCCGCTCGAACTCATTGAAGAGCGGTCGGAACCAATCCGGATGCTCATGGAAGACGGCGATGGGGAGCGTTGCGTTCGGCATGGATCAACTCTCTACGAAGGTGGTCGACGATGAATCGGTCGAAGCGTGAATCCGTTCACTGAGTGTGATGGCTTCGGCGACGGCGGCGTCGAGCCGCGCGATCAGGGATGCGTGAGGAACACCGTTCTCGAACGCCGAATCGGTGCCGTAGACGCCGGTGGGGGTCGTGACGGCCCCGACGCTGGCGAATAGCGGACGCAGGCCGTGGTCGATGAC
>DATCGG010000229.1:0-31685 GCA_036509075.1 Gemmatimonadaceae bacterium | reverse complement strand
CACGTTCGGCCAGCGACGTGAGGCGTGGGCGTCCTTAAACTGCATTCGGGACGGGTGGGGGGAAGGCCCGAGTGCGCGTGAAGAACCCCGGGATGCGTCGGGTCACCGCGCATCCCGGGGTTGTGTTCCTCGAGGGTCGAGGCTCGTGTCTCGCCCCTCGCTCGCGTTAGGCGTTGCGATCGAGACAACCCGTAAACTTCGGATTGTTTCGCTCGGGCGCCGGAACGAGGAAGTTCACGTCCGTTCCGAACTTGAGACCATCCTTGTGATAGTTGCCCGTCGGGAACACCGACTCGGCGTCGCGTCCGTACTGGCGCACGAGCCGTCGCATATCGCCAAGCCGGTGCGACGTGGCAAACAGCGAGAATGCTCGCTCGTGAAATAGCAGATCGACGTTGCCGTCCTGCGAGCCCGCATCGGCCACCGGGCCCAGGTTCTGGAACGTCCGGAGATCGTTGATGATCTGCAGGAAGCCGGCGGTGTTCCCCTTCTGAAGCTGGGCCTCGGCCTCGATCAGTCGCGCTTCGGCACCACTCGCGACCGTCGACGGTGAATCGAACCCGGTGAGCGCGGCGTAATACCAACGCGGCGTCACGGCGTCGAATCGCGATGGCGAGCCGGTGCCCGTGATCGGGACACGGGGGTCGGTCGCCGTGGCGAAGTTCAGACCGTTCGTGCCTTCCTTATCCGACACCAGCAGGCCGTCGCTGTTGAACATGTAGTTCCAGTACCCGTTCTGCTGATACGGCGTCGTCGCCGAATGGAACGTCGTGTACTTGAAGTCGGTCGGAACCGATGCAACGGCCGTCGCCGCGGCATCGAACTGACCGAGGTCGAGAAGCGCGCGGCCCTTGAGAACGGCCGCGAGATTCTGGATCCGCGCGTCGGTCCCCGCGGCGGCAGCGGCCGCGTCCAGCTTCGCGATGCCACCCTGGTACACGTCGGTGGTCGCGAGCGGCTCCGCATCCTCTCCGATGTCGCCGATCGGAATGCCGGAACAGAACAACTCGGCAAGCAGGATGTACGAAAACCCGGAGATCGCGTTCATCTCGCCGATGCGGGTGTCCGATGCGTTGACCTTTCCGAGGGCTTCAGCCGCGCGATTGGCCTGCCCGCGCAGCTGTTGAATGTTGCGATAGTTCGCCCAGAGCTGTGTGTTCTGCTCGATGAGCGACCGGGTATCGAATTGCTTGATCTCCGGCGGCGTGGCGCCGAACCGGATCTCGTCGGTGAACAACCCGACAGCAGCGTTGATGCCAACCGCGGCGTCCATGTACGCCGCGAGGTCACCGATTACACCGGCGTGCAGCGCGGTGACGCCCGCGGGGTTGCCCAGGCCATTCGGGTCGATGATGTCGGGCCGGTCGACCTGGAGGATCTTGTCCGTGGAGCACCCGGTGAGCGCGATCGCTGCGATCACCAGCGCGCGTTTCGCGGTGAGGGTCATGTATGGCTCCAGTCGTCTCGTTGTCGTGTCGAGTCGCATGTCAGTAGCCCAGGTTGAACCGGATGAGGAACGTCCTCGGCTGTCCCTGCTGCACGAAGTTGTACGGGTTCGCGTCCTGACCCTGTGTGAGGTTCTCCGGATCCCATCCGGTGAACTCTTTCGTCCACAACCCCATGTTGCGAGCGCTCAACACGATGGTCGCGGAGCGCGAGCGCACGAGGTGCGTGACCGACTGCGGGAGGTCATAGACGGCCGCGAGCTCACGCACCCGAATGAAATCGCCCTTCTCCCAGTACGCGCCGAGCGCACGACCGACCGCCATCGCCCGCGCCTGGTCGAGCAGTGGGGCTTTCGGGTCGTGAATCTCGCGGCAGTTGTTCGGGCCGAGCCCGCACGCGAAACCGGTGCTGATCTCGTGCGTCGTAAAGCCGCCGCGGTAGTCGGCGAGGGCCGAGAGACGAAGGCGATCGTTGAACAGGCCGATCGTGTTGACGACCCCGATTGTCCGCGTCGGAATCGTGCTACCGCCGAAGACGGACCCGCTCGACACCTGCACCTCGTTAGGCTCGATGACGCCGTTGCCGTTCGCGTCCGCGTAGCCGGTCATGGTGGGCCAATATGCGGCGAACAGCGGCTGGCCTGGCTGGTTGCGATACCCGAAGCCACCGAAGGGTGAAACGCCCGACGCCAGTGACTCGAGGCGGTTCTTGTTCCACGCGGCTTCGACCTGCAAGTCGTAGCGGACCGACTTGAAGTCGAGCACTCGCGCGTTGAGCGACGCCTCGAGGCCTTTGTTCGACACTGTGCCGACGTTGTCGAAGAAGTTGACCCCGGCGGTCTGCGACGGCGCGAGATCGCGCTGCACGATCGCGTCGGTCGTCTTCTTGTCGTAGTACGTCGTCTGCAGATTGATCCGACTGTTGAGCGTCGTGAAGTCGAAGCCCAACTCGATCTCACGCGATCGCTCGGGTTTCAGATCCGTGTTGCCAAGTCGGCCGCCGAACTGCCCGAACGTGACGGCGGGCACGGCGCCGGTCAGGATCGTTGACGTTACGGGAGCAACGTACGTGAACGCCGCATTGACGTCCGGTTGCTGCCCCGATTCGCCGAACGCGCCACGCAGACGAAGGTTGTTGAGCCACCGTGCCCCGCCGTTCTCCACGGCGACCCAGGACACTGTCGCTTTGGGATAGATCGCCGCGCCGAAGTCGGCGCCGAACGCGCTGTTCTCGTCGCGCCTAACGGCACCGGTCACGAAGAGCCGGTCGTGCCATCCGAATTGCTGCTCGAGATACACGCCGAAGGTGACGGATTGGACGGTTTGTTCGCTGGACTGTTTCTGCGCGCCCGCGTCGAGTGTCGAGCCGCCCGGCGGAAGAATGCGCGCATCGTTGAACACCACCGCGCGGTTTTCGCGGCCGTACTGAGCGCCGATCGATGTCTTCGACGTCAGGTCGTTATTGATGTTCTTGTTGGCCGTGGCACCGAGATCGACGGAGTACTTTGCGTTGTCGTACTTGCTGATGCCGCGAAGGCCCAGCCACTCGATGCCGCAGATCTGGCATCCCTCGCCGGCCCGCACTTTCGCATCGTCGTTCCACTTGATGTAGTCCATACCCACGGTTGCCCGCGTCTGGATCCAGTCGACCGGTCGCCAGTTGGCGTTCGCCGAGTTCGTGAACTGGTTCTGAGAGCGCGTGACTGACTTCGAGAAGCCCTGACGTGGCGGGGCAAACCCCCACTGCTGGGGCGCCGCTGGATTCGCCGTTCCGAACAACGCCGAGCCGACCACGCCCTGCAGATTGTCACCCGTTTGCGGCAGCAGGTTGCTCATCACATTGACGCCGCTGGAGATCGCAAGGTCGGCCTGCGGGGTCATGGCGACGTTGAAGTTCCCGCGAATCCCCGTTCTCGTCAGCTGGTTCGGTAAGCGCTGATCCCGCGGGATGGACGTCGTGTTGCGAATGCGGTACAGCGAATCCAGCTCGCTGTCCGGCATCTTCAGCACGCCGATTTCGTTTTCCCACGTCCCCGAGACGAAGTAGCGAAGCTGGTCCGAGCCACCGGATACCTGGGCGCCATACTGCTGGCGATTCCCAGTGCCGAACGGCGTCGTCGCCTTGTCCTCGAGGAGATTCTTGGTGTAGCGCTGCTGCACCGTGCAGAGCCCCTGCACCTCACGCCAGCTCACACAGTCGATCGTCTTGTTGGTGCCGTCCGTGGTTTGACCCAGGTTGTAGTACTGACCCGGGTAGTCGTAGGGATCGACGCTCGTGCCCAGCGCGGCGAACAGGTCCCACCGCGGGGCACCGGTTTTTCCACGCTTGGTCGTAATGACGATCACACCATTCGCTGACTGCGTGCCGTAGAGCGTTGCCGCAGACGGACCCTTCACGATCTCGATGTTCTCGATCTCTTCCGGATTGAGGTTGTTGAGAAAGCTCGGGCGTCCACCGCCGATGCCCGTCTGCCCAACGGTCGAAGGATTGATGCTGGGACTTCCGTTCTCGACGCGCGCGCCGTCGACGATCACCAGTGGATCGTTGGACAGCGAAGCGGAACTGATGCCACGAACTCGAACGCGCGATCCACCACCCACGGTGCCGTTCGATTGGATCAACGTGACGCCGGCGGTGCGCCCATTCAGCACATCCTGCATCGCCGTGATCGGCGTTTGCTGCACGAGCTTCGCGGTCTCGATCTTCGCGATCGAGTTTCCGAGCTCGCGCGTGAGCTGGTTTCCCGTCGCGGTCGTGACGACCGCCTCGAGTTGGAACGCGGCCTTGGCGAGCACGAAATCCAGGGTTGTCTCCTGCCCGGCGTTGAGAAACACGCCTTGCTGGCTGGACTGATAGCCGAGCGCGATCACTCGCACCGTGTGCCCACCCGTGGGCAGACCGCGCACGAGGTAGACGCCTTGCTGGTTCGTCTGTGTGCCGAGGTTTGTTCCGACGATCTGAATCTGCGCGAACGGGATGGGTTGTCCGGATTCTTTGTCCGTGATTTTCCCGGTGAGTCGGACTTGGTTGCCTTGCGCGAGAGCCGTCCCGCTGCCAAGAACAGCGGCAAACGCGACGACCAACGCGCGTCGTGTGATCATCACAACGCTGTGCATAACGAATTGGGCTGTCGGTGATGAATCGTCCCCGAGCGGAGCCGGCAGGGTCGGCAGCAGGCGGTCGCCCGCCCTTCGAATACGCGCCTCCGCGCGCGATTGGCGTTAGGCAATCAGAGGACTAACGGAACGCTTCGCCCCAAGCTGAGACCAATTGACACCGCCCGCAAGGCGGGCCGTCCCTAATGGTTCAGTTCGCTTGCTGGATGCCAAAAGAAGCGGACGGACCGCACAAGGTCAACAGTGCGTTCGACAGCCGGCGGCTGGGCTGAGCCTTCCACTCGATGTCGGCTGGTAACGACGACAGATTTGGACCGGCCCTAAAACCCGGAGCATCATGCCAACCGATCGTCGCAAGTTCCTCAAGGTCGCTGCCGTCACGAGCGGCGCGTTTCTGCTCACCGACACGCGCAGCTCCCTCGCGGCGTCGTTGATTCGTCCAGACTCGCGTGGCGACGTACCGGGGAAGTCCGCCGCCCCGCTCAACATTCTCATCCTGGGCGGCACCGGGTTTACCGGACCGGAACAGGTGAACTACGCGCTCGCGCGCGGGCACAAGGTGACGTTGTTCAATCGCAATCAGACGCGCCCCGACATGTTCAAGGGCAAGGTCGACCAGCTCATCGGCGACCTCGGGGCAGACGCGAGCGCGCTCAAAGACAAGAAGTTCGACGTCGTGCTCGACAACCCGACGACGTTCCCGTACTGGGTGCGGAACGCCGCGCAATATCTCGAAGGCAACGTCGGGCACTACTTCTTCATCTCGACGATGTCCGTCTACAACGACAATAGCGTCCCGAACAAGGACGAGAGCGACGGCACCACGCCGATGCCGGACGGGGTCGATCCCTATACGACGGTGCGCGAAAATGCCGGGAAGTACTACGGCGCGCTCAAGACGTTCTCCGAGCAGGAAGTCGCGAAGCACTACGGCAAAGCATACACGATCATCCGGCCGGGGCTGATCGTCGGTCCGCTCGACAAGTCAGATCGGTTCACATACTGGCCGGTGCGCATCGATCGCGGCGGCGAGGTGCTCTCGCCGGATGCGCCTAACGACCCCACGCAGATCATCGATTCGCGGGACCTGGCGGAGTTCATGATCCGGTTGGCGGAACAGAAGGTGACCGGGACGTTCAACGCCTGCGGCAACGTGATGCCGATCGGCGACATGCTGAACGGCATCAAGACGGCCATCGGATCGAACGCGACGTTCACCTGGGTGCCCGCCGATTTCCTGAACGCGAACGGCGTTCGCGGCTGGCGTCACATGCCGTGCTGGCTTCCGCCGACCGGCCCGACGGGCGGCTTCCTGCGACGCAGCAACGCGAAGGCCGTCGCGGCTGGCCTGACGTTCCGCCCGCTCTCGCTCACGGCGAAGGACACGCTGGCGTGGCACAAGACCCGGCCGGAGGACGAGCAGAAGGCGACGCTCGAAGGCGCCATTGCCGGCATCTCGCCGGTGAAGGAGGCGGAGGTGCTCGCCGCCTGGAAGGCAAAGGGCTAGAGGTATGACCGGCTCCATCGGACGAATGCGTTCTTCAGGGAGGAGATACGACCGACGTCGTTCGTTCGCGGAGACCCGCCTCCATGACCCCCGAAGAGATCCGACTCGTTCGATCGTCCTGGTCGATGATCGCCGAGCGCTCCGACGCCTTCTCGGCCCGGTTCTACGACCACCTGTTCGTCATCGACGCCGGCGCGGCGCAGCTCTTCAACGGCGTCGACATGACGATCCAGCGGTGGAAGCTCGCCCAGACGCTCGGGGTCGTCGTCCAGGCGCTCGATGACCTCGACGCGCTGCTGCCGGCCGTCGCGGCGCTCGGCCGCCGGCACACGCGGTATGGTGTCCTGCATCATCACTTCGACAGCGTGGGCGCGGCACTCCTTCAGGCTTTCGTCGACACGTTAGGCCAGCAGTTCACGCCAACGGTCCGCGCCGCGTGGGTGCGCGCCTACTCCCTGGTTGCCACCGAGATGCAGAAGGGGTTGGCGAGCGCACCACCGCCGCTCCGGATGGCCTAGCGACACCGAGCTCGAGAAAGCGCTGGCGACGATGATCGGGAGCCTTGCGCTCCTCGAATCGGCAGCGGCAACATCCACGCATGGTCCCTGCACAGCCGAGTGACATCGTGAAGACGGCGGACAACAACGTGGACGCGATGGCGTCGTTGCCGCTGTTCGAGTCCGTGCCTCGCGCGGAGCTCGACTGGCTGGGCGCGCGCGGCCACGCGAAGCGTTTCGCGGCGGGCGCCGTCATCTCCGAAAGCGGGTCGCCCGTCGATGAGATGTGGATCGTGCTCGCCGGACGCGTGGCGGCTCACACGCCCATCGCAGGCACGGCGCGCAAGTATCAGGAAGCCGGACCCGGCTGGGTCGGTGGCACGATGCCGTTCTCACGCTTGCGGACAGTGCCTGTAAGGGTCGTCGCCGAGGACGACACGACGCTGTTCGCGCTGAGCCGCTCGCACTTTGCGGAGCTCGTTCGTGAATGCCCCGAGCTCACGTCGGCTCTCGTGCACCACATGCTCGACCGTTCGCGCGACTACCGAACCGCGCAGATTCACGACGAGCGGATGAAGTCGTTAGGCCGTTTGGCGGCGGGCCTCGCGCACGAGCTGAACAACCCGGCAGCGGGGGCGGCGAGCCATGCGCGATCGCTCGCCCCGCTGCTGGACGGCCTGCACGCGGCATCGACGGCGCTGGCGCGCGCCGGCCTGACCCGCGAGCAACTCGACGCCGTCGACGCGGTCCGGCGGATGTGTAACGACGTGTGCGCGCCGAGGAGCCCGCTGGAGTTGGCGGACCGCGAGGAGGAGTTCTCCGAGTGGCTGCTTGCACATGACATCGATCCGGCGGCGGCGTCGACACTGGCGGGCGCCAACGCGAGCCTGGCCGCACTCGAGCGGCTCGTCCATGTGCTGCCGGCGGAGATGGTGGGTGTCGCCATCGGCTGGGCCGCAAGCGATGCGGCCGCCCGTCAGGCCACGGCGCACATCGCGGCCGCGACCGCGCGGATTCACGCTCTGGTCGCCGCGGTCAAAGGGTTCACGTTCATGGACCGGGAAGACGTCCCCGACGACGTAGACATCGCGCGCGGTCTCACCGACACGGTTGCCATGCTGGAGAGCAAGGTGCGCTCGAAGTCGCTGCGGGTCCGGATCGAGACGGCGGAAGACCTGCCCACTGTCTTCGCGTTCGGCAGCGAGCTCAATCAGGTGTGGGAAAAGCTGATCGACAACGCGATCGACGCCGCGCCAATGGGCGGGAACATAACGCTGACGGCGACGAGGCGTGGCGATTTCGTCGTCGTGCGAGTGATGGATGACGGCGCTGGCATTCCAGGCGAGCACCACGCCCGAATCTTCGATCCGTTCTTCACCACCAAGCCGGTCGGCCTTGGCACCGGGCTCGGACTCGACATCGCGCGTCGCTTTGTCGACCGCAATAATGGCGATCTCGATTTCACGTCGCAGCCGGGGCACACCGTGTTTCGTGTGCGCTTGCCCGTTGCCGGAACGAAGGCGCTGGTGCTGGGCTCGTAAAGCGGGCTCGGGGCGAGCTCGCATCGGCTCCAATGCTCTACCTACGGTCGGCAGCTCGTCGGCACCGAAGTCCTTGCGCTTCTCGAAGCGACATCGGCAAGATGCAGCATGGGCTCTTCACCACCGCCCACCACCGTCACGGTCCCTGATCGCGACGTCGTCGGCACGTTGGCGTCGTTCCCGTTGTTCAAGTCCGTGCCGCAAACGCAGCTCGAGTGGCTGAGTGCGCGCGGACATGTGCAGCGGTTCACGGCCGGCACGCCCATCGCTGAAAGTGGGACACCTGCCGACGACATGTGGATCCTACTCGATGGACGTGTTGCGGGGCACGTTCCCGCAGCAGGCAGCTTGCGCAAGTTCGAGGAAGTCGGACCGGGCTACGTCCTTGGCACCATGCCGTACTCGCGCATGCGAACCATGCCCAGCAGGGCCGTCGCCGAGGATGACACGACGCTGTTCGTGCTGAGCCGCTCGCACTTTACAGACCTCGTGCGGGAGTGCCCGGACCTCGCCTCGGCGTTCGTACACCACATGCTCGACCGCGCGCGCGATTACCGGGCGGCGCAGATTCACGACGAGCGAATGCAGTCGTTAGGTCGCCTGGCGGCCGGCTTCGCGCACGAGCTGAACAACCCGGCATCGGGAGCGTCGAGCCACGCGCGATCACTTGCCGCACTACTCGACGACCTGAACGCGGCGTCGAGGGCGCTTGCGCGCGCACGTCTGACCGACGAGCAGATCGATGCCGTCGATGCGGTCCGGAGGATGTGTTACGACGCATGCGCTCCGAAGAGCCCGCTCGAGGCAGCGGACCGGGAAGACGAATTCGCCGACTGGCTGCTTGCGCATGACATCGATCCGGCGGCGGCGTCGACCCTGGCGGCCACCAACCTGAGTCTCGCCGCACTCGACGGAATCGCCGCCATGCTACCGGCGAAAACGCTGGGTATTGCCATCGGCTGGGCAGCAAGCGACGCCGCCGCGCGCCACGCCACGGCGCACATCACGGCCGCGACGGGGCGCATCCACTCATTGGTTGGCGCCGTGAAAGGGTTCACCTTCATGGACCGGGAGGGCGTGCCCGACCATATCGATGTCGCGCGCGGCCTTACCGACACGGTTGCGATGCTGGAGAACAAGTCGCACTCGAAGTCCGTGCGCGTGCAGATCGAGACGTCGGGCGACCTGCCCACGGTGTATGGCGTCGGCAGCCAGCTCAATCAGGTGTGGGAGAAACTGATCGACAACGCGATCGACGCCGCGCCCTCAGGAGGGACTGTGACGCTGACGGCGACGAGGCGCGGAGATTTTGTCGTCGTGAGAGTGATGGACGACGGCCCTGGCATTCCGGAGGAACACCGCGCCCGGATCTTCGATCCGTTCTTCACCACGAAGCCGGTCGGCCTTGGCACCGGCCTCGGACTCGACATCGCGCGTCGCTTTGTCAACCTCCACGAAGGCGATCTCGATTTCAGCTCGCATCCGGGACACACGGTGTTTCGCGTGCGCTTGCCTGTCGCTCGGCACGAAGCCGCCGATGCGGGCGCTGTGAACAGGCTCGGGGCGAGCCCGCGTTAGACGCTGGCGTCTCCGGCAGCTATCTGCAGCTCATTGCGCCGCGGCACGCGCATCGAGCACCCGCCGAGCCCGCAGCGTGACCCACCGATTGATCTCGCCGACTTCGCCGGCCATTTCCTCGTAGAGTGTGTGCTTGTGTCGCACATCGAGCAGCCAGCGGCCGTCACTCTGTCGTCTCTCTCGCACGATCGCGAAGGCCTCATCGAGCCGCGCATCCGGCTGCCGGCGCGCCGCGCGGAAGTAATCGAGCCCGCGCAGGACGTCGTAATGCCAGAGCGTCGGAAACGCGAGCTGCGTCCACTCCGGCTTGATGATCTCGCCCGTCGACAACCTTCGAAGCAGACGCCGCTCGAGGAGATACTCCTCGCCACGCCGCCGCGCATCGGTCACCGCCGACGTCGCACCGAACGCTTCTTCATACGCGAGCAGCCCCTCGAGCACACAGATCGTCGTGTGGAACGACGAGCGCACCGATCCTCGCTCGGCCTCGCAGTTCCACCCGCCATCCGCGAGCTCCTCGCCCAGCAGCCGATCGACGAGCCGGTCGCTCCGCACTCCAAAATAGGCGCCTAACGCCACCACTCGACCGTTGATGCACGGCTCGACCTCGCCCTCGAAGAAGGGGGAGTTACCGAACTCGGGGCCCCACGTGACATTGTCCCTCACGAGATCGATCGCCGACCGCGCGCGCGCGTTTGCAGGATCGACTCCCAGGTCGCGCAGGAACAGCAACGAGTACATGTTCGTCCACCAGAACGGGTGGACGACACCGTCCCCCCATTGACCATCGGGGCGCTGCTGCTCGAGCAGCGTCAGGCCCCAGCCCTCCGACGCAACGCGCGCCCGCTCGGCCGCGATGACCTGCGCCGGCGTGTCGGTGAGGTCGCGCTTCACCTGCCAGCGGATCGACGGGTCGCTATCGAGGAGCCAGTCGATGAAGGCGTCGCCCGAGAATGGAGCGCGCGCGGCGATGTCTGCGTGTGTCATTCGTTCGTCGTTAGCAGGCGAATCGGTCATGCGAACGGAATCGTCTCGCCCGAAAGGCCGACCGCCTGCGGCGTTTGCTCCCGCGACGCCGCCGATGCGACGACAGGATTCTCCAGCCCGCCGATGCGGTCGATGCTGACCTCCATCCGGTCCCCCGGTTGGAGAAACACCGGAGGCTTCCGCGCGAAGCCGACACCGGCAGGCGTCCCGGTCGCGATCACGTCCCCCGGCTCCAGCGTGATGCTGTCGGTGATGAACGCGATCAGCTCCGGCACGCCAAAGATCAGCTGACTCGTGTTCGAGTCCTGCATGACGGTGCCGTTGACGGTGAGCGAGATGCGCAGCGAATGCGGATCGGGGATCTCGTCCGTCGTGACGATCGTCTGGCCCATCGGGGCGAACGTGTCACACGACTTGCCACGCTGCCACTGTCCATCGCCGAACTGGAAGTCGCGCGCCGTCACGTCGTTGAGCGCCGTGTAGCCGAGCACGTAATCGTACGCGCGGTCGGCGGTCACTTGCCAGGCACAGCGACCGATCACCACTGCGAGCTCCGCCTCGTAGTCGACCTTCGCACTGGATGGAGGAATCACGACCGGTTCCCCCGGCGCGATCACGCAGCTCGAGAACTTCGAGAAGATCACCGGCGTCTTCGGCACCGCGAGACCGCTCTCTGCTGCGTGGTCACGGTAGTTCAGTCCGACGCAGACGATCTTCCCCGGTCGCGGGACCGGAGCGAACCAATATGCATCGCGGCTCGGTACCAGCCATCCGCTCTTGTGCGCTTCCGCGAGCGCGGTCGAGTCGCGCTCGAGCCGCACGGCGGTGTCGCGGGCTCGCTGAAACCACGGGCCATCCATGTCGAACCACGCCAGGGGACTCGACGGACGCTCGGCGGGCATGAACAGCTTCTCGCAGTCGAGGCGGTGCCCGCTGTCCTGCCCATTGGTGTGGAGGATGATCCCCATCCTGGGAGTCTTCCACTCCGTTTCCTGCGTGGCGAAAGAGATGATTTGCATCGTGGTGACCCTTATTGAGCGTAGCCGCGCCAGAGCCACTCCAGTGCACCTGGAAGCGTCTGGTTCCGCATAGCGCGATCGACGTGCCCGGCATTGCGCGCAAAGACGTACTGGTAGCGATACCCCTTCGCGGCCAGCACGCGAGCCATGTTCTCACTCGCGAGCACCCAGTCGTGCATCCCGTCGCGCATGACGTTGGGGTTGAGAAAGTCCCGGTCGCCGACCGCCAGCCAGACGCGAATCGGCTTGACGGGGCTGGTCGGGATCAGCCGCTCGTGGAGCTCCCACGCGCCGTGCGGCGTGTCGTCCGAGTGCGGCCACTGCTGGTTGATCGCCGTGATCGAATAGGCGAGCACTCGATGGTAGAGCTCCGGGTGGTACCACGCCATGATGAAGGCCGCGGAGCCTCCGGAGCTGCCGCCCATCGTCGCGCGGCCCTCGGGATTCTTCGTTAGGCGCACGCCGTATTGGCGCTCGACCAGCGGTAGCACCTCGGTCTCGACGAACTCGGCGTAGCGACCCGACATGGTGTCGTATTCCAGTCCGCGCTGGCTCCCCTGCGCGTCCCCGCCGCCGTTGCCGATCGAGATGGCGATCATCACCGGCACTCGCTTCTGCGCAATGAGATTGTCGAGCGCCCTGAACAGCGCGCTGTCAGGCCCGTCTGCGCCGACGATGAACGGCGCGACCTTGCCGGGTACATATTGCGCGGGGACATAGACGGCGACCGTTCGCGTGTACCGAGCCGGACGGCTCGTCGTCACGATCAACGTCGCCGGGTCGGTGGGGCTGACGGTGCCAAACGTCCCGGAGTCCCGGGCGATGCCGGGATAAATCCGGCTGTCCTCCGAGCGCATGGTGAAGGTGTGCACCACACCGCGCGGCGCACCGTCCTGCACGGTCATCTCGGGTGCGGGAGGATGCGTCGGCCCGATGACGAAGTTGCCGTCTTCGTTAGGCGACGGAACGCGACCGTCCGGGAGCTCCTTCTTGGGGACGAAGCCCGGGGTGAAGGGGTCGCGGGTCGGGGGCCCGTCGTTCCGCGTCATCGCCGAGCCCTGGCCGAACAACCGGAGCGGCATGCACGCCAGCGCCGCGATGAGCGCCGTCGCCATCACTGTCATGGAACTGGGGGCGTGTTCGATGCGGTCGCGCGGGCTTTGAGGCGTCGCCCGAGGAACTCGTCCGCGGCGCGGTACGCGCTGACCCAGTTTCGCCACAACAGGAAGTCGTGCACCTCGTCCGGGAAGATGAGCTCCTCGACCGGAACACCGCGCTTCCGCAGCTCGTAGGCAAGCGTGATCGACTCCGTGAACGGGACGTTCCGATCATCGTCGCCGTGAATCAACAGCACGGGCGAGCGCCACCCGGAGATCGCCGAGATCGGTGACGAGCGGTACGCCAGCGCGGACTCCTTTGCGTAGTGCAGTGAGTCGTACGCCGGAACGAAGTTCGGGATCTCCGAGTTCCAGTCATGCACGCCGTGGAGATCGACGCCCGCGGCGAACAGGTCGGAGTTGCGCGCGAGCCCCATGGCGGTGAGATATCCGCCGTACGACCCACCCCATAACGCAACGCGCGACGGATCCACGTCGGCGCGGGCGCGCATGTATTTCCCCGCCGCCACGACGTCCTGATACTCGCTCGCGCCGGCCGCGCCATACTCGAGGGCCTCGCGGAAGTCGAGCCCGTAGCCGATGCCGCTGCGGTAGTTCACGGACAGCACCACGTACCCGCGGTTCGCCAGGTACTGGTTCATGGCGTACGCGTTCGAGTAGTAATACATGTAGTGCCAGCCGAGCAGCATCTGACGCCGCGAGCCGCCGTGGAAGAAGATGGCGGCCGGGTGACGCTCGCCGGCCTTGGCGTTAGGCGGCAGGAAGAGCTGCGCATGCACCGGCGTGCCGTCGGCGGCGCGGAGGATCACCTGCGTCGGCACGACCAGCGCGGCGGCTGGAAAGTCGTTCGGCATCCCGCCATTCTCGAGGTCGCGCAGCCCGCCTCCGTCCAACCGTGCCACCCGGGCGGGCAGGCGCGCGTCCGAGCGGAGCACCAGCGTTGCATCACTCGTTACGACCGCGCCCCACTCGAGCCCCTTGCCGCTCGTCAGCGCCGCGGCTTTTGACGAGCCATCCACCGCCACGCGCCAGATGTGTCGCCGGTCGATGTCACCCTCATTCGAGGAGTAGACGAGCGATCGGCCGTCCGTCGTCGCCGTCACGTGCTCGACCTCGAACCCGCCGGGTGTGAGCAGCGCCGGCGGGCCACCGCTCAGCGCCACGCTGTACAGATGCGTCCAGCCGTCCGACTCCCACGGGAACACGATGCGGTCCGCGTTAGGCGACCAGAACAGCTGATCGTCCGCGACGATCTCCCGGAAGACGCTGCCCTTCCCCGGCTTGGCACGCCACACCTCACGCGACGTCCCGGCGCTCGCGTCAGCGACACGTATCGACCACGGAATTGGACTCTCGCGCTCCGGCACGAAGATGAGGTCGGACACCTGCGATGGCGTGCGGATGAACGCGAGCGACTTCGAGTCGGGAGACCAGATCTCCGCTCCGTCCTGGTCCGTGCTCGGATCGATGTAGCGAAGCGTGCTCGCGGCGAAGTCCCAGACGCCGACGAAGCTGTGGCGCTCGCGATTGCTCACGAACGCCAATCGCTTGCCGTCCGGCGACCAGCGCAGATTGGACGCCCCGCCGCGGAGCTTCGTGAGCTCCTTCGCGCTGTCGCCTGACGTGCGGACGATCCAGACCTGTCCGCCGCGTGTGAACGCAAGCGAGTCCCCCGACGGCGACAGCTCTGGCGACGAGCCCTCGGCGATCTTGCGAGGGGTGCCCTGCTCGACGGACGCGATCCAGATTGCCTGATCGACACCGCCGCGAATGAGCGCCGGATTCGGTCGATCGCCCGTGCCGTTCGATGATCCGCCGCGGACGTACACCACCGATCGGCCGTCTGGAGTGAACGTTAGGCTCTCGATCTCCTGGCCGTCATCGTCCTGGTATCGCGTCACCTGACGCGGCTGCCATGATGGCCCGGCGGCGACCCAGATGTTGCGGGCGCCGCGCTGGCTCACGATCCAGGCAACGGAGCTCCCCTGATGCGCAGCGACCAGGTCGCTGGCGAACGGCGCGCCGAGGACCTGGTCGAGCGTGAACTGCTGCTGTGCGAGCGCGAGGGGAGGGGCTGCGCATGCGAACGCGACGGCGATGGACAGCGAGCGAGTGATTGTCATGGGCCGAAGATCCGCACCGAGCCCCAACCCGGCAAGACGTGTCGGGCCCGAACCACGCAGACCGAAACAGCGCGAAATCCGAAACGGCGCGAAATCCCGAAGGGCGCCAATCCCCAAGGGCGCCAATCCCGAAACTCGCCGATCCCAAAGAGCGCCGATCCCGACGGCCGCAACTGCCGACGGCGAAAGAGCGCTCGTCGTTTTTCGGCGTTTCGCCGTTCGGGATCGGCGCCTTCTGGGATTGGCGGTGTTCGGGACTGGCGGTGTTCGGGACTGGCGGTGTTCGGGATTGGCGGTGTTCGGGATTTCGCGCCGTTAGGCGGTTGCGCCGTTAGAGCCGTGCCATTCAGACGATCGCCTCGACGGACTTGGCCCTCTCCCGCAGAATGAACTTCTGGACCTTGCCCGTCGACGTCCTCGGCAACGGCCCGAACACGATCGTCTTCGGCGCCTTGAAGTGCGCGAGCTGTTCATAGCAGTGGGCGATCAGCTCGTCTTCCGACACGGACTTGCCCGGCCTGAGCTCGACGAACGCGATCGGCGTTTCGCCCCACTTCTCGTGCGGCTGCGCGACCACGGCGGCCGCGAACACGCCCGGGTGCCGAAACAGCGCCTCCTCGACTTCGAGCGACGAGATGTTCTCGCCACCCGAAATGATGATGTCCTTCGCGCGGTCCTTGATCTTCATGTAGCCGTCGGTGTGCGTGACCGCGAGGTCGCCCGAATGGAACCAGCCGCCGGCGAACGCCTTCTGCGTCGCCGCGGGGTTCTTCAGGTAGCCCTTCATGACAATGTTCCCGCGGAACATGATCTCGCCCATCGTTTCGCCGTCGGCGGGGACGCGTTCCATCCGGATCGGATCGAGCACGGCGGCATCGCCCTGGAGCACGTAGGGCACGCCCTGGCGTCCGTTCCGCTTTGCTATCTCGTTAGGTTCGAGGGATTCCCACTCCTCCTGCTTCGTGCACGCCGCGCTCGGCCCGTACACTTCGGTGAGACCGTAGGTGTGGGTGAGCTCGATGTTGATGCGCTCGAGACCTTCGATCATGGGTGCCGGAGGCGATGCGCCAGCCACCATCGCGTGCATGTGGTGCGTGAGGCCTTCCCGCAGTTCCGCGGGTGCCGACACCAACGTGTTGTGAACGACCGGAGCGCCGCAGTAGTGCGTCACCCGATGCTCCTTCATCAGCCGGAAGATCGCGGCCGGTTCCACCTTTCTCAGACACACGTTCGTGCCGGACTGCGCGGCGATGCTCCATGGGAAACACCAGCCATTGCAGTGGAACATGGGCAGGGTCCAGAGATAGACCGGATACCGCTGCATGTTCCACGCGAGCACGTTGCCAATCGCATTGAGATAGGCACCGCGGTGGTGCGTGACGACGCCCTTCGGGTCGCCGGTCGTTCCGGATGTGTAGCTCAGGGCGATGGCGTTCCATTCATCGGACGGCCGCTCCCACGCATACTCCGGATCGCCGCGGCTCAGGAATGCCTCGTACTCCACGCCCAGGAGGTCGCCATCGCCGTCGTACACGGGATCATCGACGCCGATCACGAGCGGCGCCCGCTCGATCAGGCCTAACGCCGCGGTGGCGAGCGCCGAGAACTCGCGGTCGACCAACAGGACTTTCGCCTCCCCATGGTCGAGCATGAACGCGATCGCGCGCGCGTCGAGCCGGGTATTGAGCGCGTTGAGCACCGCGCCGGTCATCGGTACACCGAAGTGTGCCTCGTAATGCTCCGGCGTGTTCGAGAGCAGGGCGGCGACGGTGTCGCCACCCGTTATGCCCACTCCAACCAGCGCCGAGGCGAGTCGACGAGATCGCGCATATGTCTCGGCCCAGGAGAATCGCCGCTCGCCGTGAATGACAGCGACGCGATTGGGACACACCCGAGCGCTCCAGGCAATGAAGTCGATCGGCGTCAGCGGAGCGTAGTTCGCCGGATTCCTGTCGAGCCCGACGTCGTAGGGATTGCTGCGCGTGGTCATGGTATCCTCTATGCCGATTGGCAACCGTTAGGCGATGGTCAGGCGACTGGCCGGGCAGCCGTTCGCGCCCGGACGGACTGGAATTCGGTCGTGAGGCGATGGGGCATCGTTCTCGGGAGCGCGAGGGCGCCGATGAACGACAGTGCGCCGGAGATCGCCAGGTACACGGCAGGCGCGAGCGAGAACCCGGTCCTCGACACGAGCCATGCGGCGACCAGCGGCGTCGTCCCACCGAGCAAGGCAACGCCGAAGTTGTACGAGATGGAGAGGACCGTGCAGCGCACTCGCCACGGCGCGAGCTCCGCCATCGTCGAGGCCAGCACTCCGGCGGCTGCGGACACGAGCAGCGAGAGGACCACCTGCCCTACGAAAACGGCGATCCACTGGCCGCCAGCCATCCACGCCATGAGCGGATACGAGACCACCATGAGCAGGCCGGTGATCACCGCGACCACAGCCCGCCGCCCGAATCGATCGCTCAATCCGCCGGCCAGGAGAACGGCGCCGAGGGACAACGCCATCGCGATCGTGTTGATCTCGAACCCCGTCTTCGCCGAGACACCCGCGACCTGCTTCAGCCACGTGGCCGAGTACACGAAGGTCGTGTAGAACCCGACACTCAGCCCGGCGACGAGCAGAATCAGGTGCAGAATCGTGCGCCAGTGCAGCCGGAACGCTTCGCCAATAGGCGACTTCGCCGGCGGCTGATGCGGAACTTTCTCGACGAAGTTGCGCCGAATGATGATGCCGCCAAGAGCGACGAGAATCCCGAACAGGAAGGGGATGCGCCAGCCGTACGCCATCACGGCAGTTGGCGGAAGGACCGTATTCACGATCAGACCAGCAGCGGAACCAAGCAGCGTCCCTGCAAAGCAGCCGAACGGGCTCCACGCACCCATCAAACCCCGCTTGCCTGGCAGAGCGCCTTCGACGAGGAACACCGATGACGCCATGTACTCGCCGCCGACCGCGAGTCCTTGCAGCAATCGGAACACGAGCAGCAGCACCGGTGCGGCAAGGCCGATGGTCGCTTCGCTTGGCAAGAGCCCAATGCAGAACGACGGGAGGGCCATCGCCAGGACTGACCAGAGCAGTGCCTGTTTGCGGCCGTACTTGTCACCGATATAGCCGAAGAAGGCGCCGCCAATCGGCCGCATGAGGAATCCGGCGGCAAACGTCCCATACGCCGCAAGCAGCGAGGCGGTGGGATTGGTCGCCGGGAAGAAGTGCGCGCCGATCTGCGGGGCGAAGAAACCGAACAGGGCGAAGTCATACCATTCGAGCATGTTGCCGACGACGCCGGCGAGGATGCCTTTGCGAACCGATTCGACTGTCCGGAACTCTTGCGTAACTACACCGGCAGGAACGATTTGAGGGAATTCGGTCGTCATTGGACGATACCATTGGATTGTTGAAGGCACGCGCCTGCCGACGTGTTGCAGAGTCGGGGGTTGTGGCCGATTGGTCGCTTCCTATCTTGGTTAGTCGACGTTCGGTGGGAAATCGGCTCACGCCGGTGTGAGCCCGCCGAATCCCGCCGCACGCGGCCAATGCGCCTACCGCGGTCTTGCGGCGCCGGTTTTCCGCGGCGCTCCGCACGATGGCATCCGATTCACCTCGGTCCATCAGCCAGTTGCTCGATGCCTGGGGGCGCGGCGACCGCGCGGCCCTCGACGCGCTCGTGCCCGAGGTCTACTCGATCCTGCATCAGCAGGCCCGGCAGGCCTTACGGGATCAGCGCCACGAGTACACGCTGCAACCCACGGCGCTCATCAACGAGGCGTACGTCCGGCTGGTCAACCAGCCCGGTGCCGGGTCCGAGAGCCGCTCGCATTTTCTGGCCGTCGCCGCGATGGTGATGCGGTCCGTGCTCGTCGACCACGCACGCGCGCGTCAACGAGCGAAGCGCGGCGGAAACGCCGCACCGTTGTCGCTCGGTGCCGCCGACCGGGTGGCCGCCGTCGAGGAGACGGTGGACGTCGTCGCGCTGGACGCGGCGCTCGACCGCCTCGCCGCCCAGGACGCGCGAAAGGCTCGCGTGGTGGAGCTCCGCTATTTCGTGGGACTGAGCATCGAGGAGACGGCGAAGGCGCTGGATGCGTCCCCGGCGACCGTGAAGCGCGAATGGACGACCGCTCGCGCCTGGCTCCGCCGAGAGCTCACGACCGCGTAACGTGACCGCCCGACGTCCGGCCGCGCCGGTCAGCGCCGAACGTTGGCGCGCCATCGACGCGATTTTTGCGGACGCCGTCGAACGCCCCTCGGACGAGCGGCCAGCCTTCATCGCCAACGCCTGCGGCACCGATGCGGACCTTCGCGCGGAAGTGGAGTCGCTCCTCGCGGCGTACGAAGGCGATGGCGATTTCCTCGAGACGCCCGCGGTTGCCGCCGGCGACGATGGCCCGGACCTGGCCGAACGCCTCCAGGCAGCGTTAGGCACCGCTTACCGCATCGAGCGCGAGCTCGTCGGCGGCGGGATGAGCCGCGTGTTCGTGGCCGAGGAGACCCGGCTCGGCCGACGGGTCGTGGTGAAGGTGCTCCCGCCCGAGTTGCGGGCAGGATTGAGCAGCGAGCGCTTCCACCAGGAGACGCGACTGGCCGCATCGCTCCGCCACCCGCACATCGTGCCGGTGATGACCGCGGGCGAATCGCCGGACGGGCTCGTGTACTTCACGATGCCGTTCATCGAAGGCGAGTCGCTCCAGCGCCGGCTCGACCGCGAGGGCCGGCTGCCGTTGGCCGACGTGGTCTCACTGGTCAGCGAGGTCGCCGACGCGCTCGCCTATGCGCACGCCAACGGTGTCGTCCACCGCGACGTGAAGCCCGCCAACGTGCTCATTGATGGTCGACACGCCGTGGTCGCCGACTTCGGCGTGGCAAAGGCGATCGCGGCGGCCCGCGGCGAGCCGGATCGAGGCGAGCGCCTAACGGGAGTGACGGGTCTCCCCGCGGGACTCACCATGGCGGGATTCGTGCTTGGCACGCCCGCGTACATGAGTCCAGAGCAGGCCCGCGCCGATGGCGTCGACGCGCGCAGCGATGTCTACAGTCTCGGCTGCATGACGTTCGAGATGCTCACGGGGCAGCTGCCGTTTCCCGATCAATCCCTCGACGCGGTCGCAGGCCGCGGCAGCGCACCGGCGCCGAGCGCGGTCTGTCCCGACCTGCCCGCGGCGATCGACGCCGTAGTGGCCCGCGCGCTCGCGCGACGGCCTGACGACCGGTTTCAGAGCACGACGGCGCTCGCTCAGGCGTTGAGCAACGCCGCCGCGCCAGCGTTAGGCTCCGGTGGTCTGGCACGTTCCCCACGTCGGCCCGCGTGGCGCCGTCCGTGGGTCGCGGCGGCGGCGGTACTGGGAGCCGTGAGCGTCGCGGCCGGCGTGGTGGCGCTCCGCCGATCGGCAACCGGCGAGCTCTCCGGCAGCGCGATGCCGTTCCCCGCATCCGGACCGACGTTGGCGGTCCTGCCGTTCGAGAACGTCGGTGCGGCCGACGATGCGTACTTCGCCACGGGCGTGAGTGACGAGCTCGCGAGCCGCCTGACCAGCGTGGCCGCGGTGCGCGTGATGTCGCCCGGCAGCACGCGACAATACCGCAACACGACGAAGCCGCGCGATCAGATCGGCCGCGAGCTCGGTGTCGACTACCTGCTCGACGGACGCGTCCGATGGGATCGCTCGGACACGGCAGCGCGCCGCGTGCGCGTGACGGTAGAGCTGGTACGGATGCGCGACGGCAGCTCCGTGTGGGCTGATCATTACGACGCCAGGACGGCCGACCTGTTCGACGTGGAGGGCCAGATCGGCGAGCGTGTGGCCACGGCGCTCGAGATCGCGCTTGGCGCGCGTGAGCGAAAGACCATCTCGGCGCGACCGACGGAGAACTTCGAGGCCTACTCGTATTTCCTGCGCGGAGAAGCACTCCGCACCGCGGAGGAGGACGCCCTCAACAACTCGCCGCGTGCCGTCGAGATGTTTCAGCGAGCCGTCGCACTCGATCCAAAGTTCGCGCTCGCGTTCGCGCGGCTCGCGAAAACGCACGCTGACATCTACTGGGCAAACACGGATCGGACGGCCAGGCGTCTTGCGCTCGTGAAAACCGCCGCGGACTCGGCCGTGCGTCTCGATCCCGAGCTCCCCGAAGCGCACATTGCGCTAGCCATCTACTACTTCCGGGGACTCCGCGACTTCGGTCGCGCGCTAGCCGAGCTCTCGACAGCGGCCGAGCGTCAGCCCGGCAATGGCGAGATCTTCGCGTTCCGCGGCGCGATCCTGCGACGTTCAGGGCGCCTCCCGGAGGCAGTCGCGAACCTCGAGCGCGCATTGGAGCTCGACCCGCGCACGCCGCAGCTCGCCTTCAACATCGCCAACATCCACGGCGCGATGCGTCACTACCCCGACGCGGTTCGCTATCTCGACCGCACCCTTGCGCTGAACCCGCGATGGGCAGGCATCTACGCAGACCGCGCCACGTTCATGTTGAGTGGGACAGGGGATGTGGCAGCGGCCCGCCGTTCGCTGACGGACGGTATGGCGTTGCCTGACGCCGGCAAGATCATCGACCGGCTTCGGTTCGGGGCGGCGTTGTTCATCGGGTACACCGCGCGAGACAGCGCCGTCCTGCGCAGCCTAACGCCTGATCTGTTCCGCGGGGACACGGCGCAGTTCATGGTATGGACCGCGGATTGGGCTCGTCGGCACGGCCAATCGGAACGCGCGCGAGCGTACGGCGACTCCGCGCGCACGATCCTCGAGCGACATGTCGCGGCAGAACCCAACGAAGCGGGGACGCGTATGCAGCTCGCGATCACGTACGCCGTGCTGGGTCGCAAAGACGACGCGCTGCGCGAAGCGGCTCGCGCGGCGGAGATCCTGCCGGTGTCCCGCGACGGGAACGACGGCGCGGACCTGCAGCAGGACTACGCGTTCGTCGAGACGCTGGTCGGTGAGACCGACTCCGCGGTAAAGCGGCTGGCCTTCCTGATGTCGATTCCCTCGGACGTCTCGGTGAACCTCCTGCGCTTCGATCCGATGTGGGATCCGCTGCGCGGGAGTCCGGCTTTCCAGCAGCTGATCGGTCGGGCGTCCTCTGGTCACGCTGACGGACGCGCGTCCTTTTGATGTGAGGCGCTGTGTTTCGATGACGCATTCGGCATGGCGAGGCCATACCGTGCCGCCATGCCATACACCTTCTATCACGCCGGTGTCCTCATCGGCGAATCCAAACTCGAAGATGTCCGCAGCAAGCGCCAACGGGCCGGGGTCTTTCGGCCCACACCCTATGGCCTGGACATCTTTCCGCGCCTGACCGGGATCCTCTCCGCCGGTCATGCGCTCGAGACACACCTCCGCGAGAACGGCCTGTCGCTGGACGACATGGAGAGGGCCGAGATCGACCAGCTGTTCGATACGAACCCGGCGGGTCAAAAGATCATCGACATCGGCCGCATGCTCAGCGAGGTCGAGATTCAGGCGCCTAACGGCGACCGGAAGGAATTCAAGCAAATCGCGTTCATCGACCAACTCGAGTGGAAGCGCGTCGGGAAGCTGCTGAGGGACCCGGCGGCCGACGTCGAGATCGAGGAATGGCCCGCGGGGGTGCCGCGGTACGTCGTCTCGGTGACGTTACGACATACCTCCTCTTTTTCGAGTCGCGACCGCAAGCCCATTCGCATGCGCTCACATTGATCGGCCGTGATTCAAGGCGGGGGAGGGCTAATTCGAACGAGGTAGACAGTCCACCCGATCAGAGTGCCGAGGACTGCGCCGGCAGCGGCCCCGAAAGCCGAAGCGCTGGACGCGTCCGTTGTCTCGCTGCAGCTTGACCAGCATGACGAGTATCGCCACTCGCTTCGCCCTGGGCGCGTCGGTCGTCGCGACGCTCTTCGTTTCGCCGCGGGTCTCCACCGCTCAGGACAGCACGCGTGCGTTTCGCGTGATCGCGTTCTTTACCGCGAAGAAGGACGACGCGCACATCAGCTTCGTGCGGGAAGCGATGCCCTGGTTTCCGAAGATCGCCGCGCAATACCATTTCGACTACGACACCACGTCGAACTGGAGCAATCTCGATTCGACGTTCCTATCCAAATATCAGGTCGTGGTCTTCCTCGACACGCGTCCCGAAGGCCCCGCACAACGAGCCGCCTTCCAGCAGTACATGGAGCACGGCGGCGCCTGGATGGGCTTTCACTTCGCTGGCTTCGCGTTGACACCGTCCGCGTACCCGGCGAACTGGAGTTGGTACCACGACACGTTTCTGGGCGCCGGCCAATACGTGAGTAACACGTGGCGTCCGGTGTCGGCGGTTCTCAGAGTCGAAGACCGTGCGCATCCGGCGACGCGTCACCTGCCAGAGACCTTCCGATCCTCACCGAGTGAGTGGTACCGCTGGGAGAAAGACCTGCGGCAAAATCCCGACATCGACATTCTGCTCTCGATCGACTCGACCAGCTTTCCGCTGGGGACCGGTCCCAAGCCGCACGAGATCTGGCACAGCGGCTACTATCCCGTCGTGTGGACCAACAAGAAGTACCGCATGATCTACTTCAACATGGGCCACAACGACATCGACTATGAGCACAAATACGACTCGACCAACAAGACATTGTCGTACACGCTCGGCAATCCGGTCCAGGATCGGCTGATCATCGACGCCCTGCTGTGGCTGGGCGGCAGAACAGCCGACCGCCCTCGTTAGGCGCCGTCCGCTACCGCACCCAGTCGTTCGTTCGGATGTCAGGCATGGCGCGCACGGCCTCTCGCAGCGCGTCGAGGTCGCCCCGCCGGAAGAGCTTCCCACGCAACACGACCGCCGAGATCCGCTGCGTGTTCTTGATGTCGGCGAGTGGGTCGGCATCGAGCAGAACGAGGTCGGCCACCTTGCCCGGCCCGATCGTCCCGACCGAGTCCGCCAAGCCGAGCCACTCGGCGGGCTTTCGCGTCGCGCTCGCGAGCGCCTCCATCGGGGTCATGCCGACCGAATCGACGAAGAGCCGCAGCTCCTCGTGAAGCGAAAGACCGGGAAAGACGTTCAGGACGGCCACGTCGGAGCCGGCCATGATCCGCACGCCGGCCTCGCGCAGCTCGCGAACCTGCCTGAGCCCGATGGGCCAGGCGCGCTCGAGGAAAGCACGACGCTCCGGGGTCGCTTCCTCCACCTGCTCGCGCCAGTCGAGAATCATGAATTTCGAGAGGTATGGCCGGAGCGGATGCGTGGCGCCCGTCGTGTCCGCGACGAGCGCCTGAAAGTAGCTCTGCGGCCGGAACCCCGACTCGACCACCGTGACGAGCGTCGGCACCACACCGACGTCGCGTTTCACGAGCTCACGCCAGAACGCCAGCCGCCGATCGCGCGGGAGCGAGTCGAAGGAGAGCGGGAACCCGTGCTCCACGCCGTCCTGCCCTGCCTCGAGGAAGAGCGCGGGCGATGCGGCGACGTAGTGCCCGACCAGCCGTTTGCCGTGCGCGTGCGCGGCACGCGCCAACGCGAGATACGTGGCGCTGTCCTGCACCGTGCGGACCTTGAAGTGGTCGAGCTCCAGCGCGGAGAGCGAGTCGATGACGCGGCGGGCGTCCGCCGGCGAGCCGATGGGAATGCGCGCGCGCTCGAACGGCTCCACGCGCGACTCCGGCGGGTCGCGGCGCATGCGCTGGATGTTCCGGAGCGATTCCAGGTATGGCCCCGCGATGAACATCCGCGGGCCCACACGTGAGCCGTCGCGGATCTCACGGCGCCAGCGCAGCACCTCGGCGTGCTCACTCCCCTGGTCTCGGATCGTGGTGACGCCGTATACGATGTACAGACCTAACGCGGACGCCCGGGTCTTCGACGTGTGGGCGTGCATCTCGAAGAGGCCGGGAATGAGATACTTGCCCGTACCGTCGACGATGCTCGCTTCGGCGGGTATGCGGATCTGCGCGGACGGTCCCATCTCGGCAATCCGGCCATTTCGGATCACCACTGACTGGCGCGCTACGGGCCCCGCGCCCGTCATCGGAATCACCGTGACGTCCCGGATGACCACGGAGCCTTGGGCGAGCCCGGCGGTGGGACCGCACACCAATGCCGCGATCAAGGCGGCGAAGCATCGAATCATGGAGACTCTCCGTGTGCGACCCGGCATCCAGAACAGAGGGCCCGACCGCATGAGCGACATGAGCAACATGCTTTACATCCTGGGGAACCGCCGCTCGGGACGCTAGCATCCCGAAAAGCAGTTCCCCTTTCATTCCGCTCGCTGCACGAGGAGTTATGAGCGTTCTGGATCAATGCCCACTATGCTGCTCATGCGGTCGACCCCTCCGTTCTGGATGCCAGTCGTGCGGAGCGCCAAAGTGTGCCATCGTAGATGCCGCCAGAATTGGAAGTGTTGGCGGAGAGATCGATGGACAGTCTCATACGAATCGAGGGATCGAAACCGGAATGCGATCTTCGCGGCCAAACGCCCACCTGCGTCAAGGAATGGCGCTCGCTCGAGTGCTGAGCTCCACATTACTCGCATCCGGACTCACGCTGTTACCCACACCGGCCGCCGCGCAGGGCACCGCCGGCGACTATGCGCGCTCCGAGGGACTGCGTGCGCGAATCGACAGCGTCGTCATCGACGCCGCCGAAGCGCCCATCTGGATCGGGGCGCCGAGCAATCAGTTCGTCTACCGGAAATCGGTTCAGGGCGGCTCCGCGTTCATGCTCGTCGACGCGGCGACACTCGAGAAGCGGCCCGCCTTCGACCACGATCGGCTTGCGGCGTCGATCGCGGCGGCAGTGAAGCGCCCCGGCGGCCCAGCCGTCACCGGCAAGTCGCTCCCGTTAGGCAGGCTCGCGTTCGTCGACTCGGGCCGCGCCATCGAGTTCACGCTCACCCCTCGGCCAGGCGAGACCCAACCCGACACGACGCGCTGGCGCTGCACGCTCGCGGACTACACGTGCGGCCGTGCGCGACCGGATTCCAGCTTCCGCGCGCGCCGTCAGGTGGGCGGAGGGCTGTTCGGCACGCCGCCGGCACCCGATGCGCGGCCGCGCGTCTCACCCGACCGCAAGCTCGAGGCGTTCGTCCAGAACTACAACGTCGCGATCCGTGCCGCCGGAAGTCCGGAGGTCACGCAGCTCAGCACCGATGGCTCGGAGGGTGACGCGTACGACCCGCAGTCCATTGTCTGGTCACCGGACTCGAAACACATCGCGGCGTATCGGGTTCGCCCAGGCTATCGCCGCGAGGTTTACTACGTCCAGTCCTCGCCGGAGGATCAGCTCCAACCGAAGCACTCGACGCTCCTGTACAACAAACCCGGCGATGTCCTCGATCAGGGTACACCAGCACTGTTCGACGTCACGACGCGCGCCGAGACCGTGGTCGATCGCACGCTCTTTCCGAACGCGTATGCAGTCACCGGCCTCGAGTGGCGCAAGGACAATCGCGCCGTGACGTTCGAGTATAACCAGCGCGGGCATCAGGTCTATCGCGTCATCGAGATCGACGCCGCGACCGGGAAAACCCGAGCCGTCATCGACGAGCAGATGCCGACGTTCTTCGAGTACTCGGCCAAGAAATACCGGTTCGACCTGGCCGATGGGAAGGAGACCATCTGGATGTCCGAGCGCGACGGGTGGAATCACCTCTACCTGTACGACGGCGTGACGGGCAAGGTGAAGAAGCAGATCACGAAGGGCGCGTGGGTCGTGCGCGGCGTCGATTGGGTCGACACGACCAAGCGGCAGATCTACTTCACCGCGAGCGGCATGTACGCGGGCAAGGACCCATACTTCGTGAACGCGTATCGCATCAACTTCGACGGATCGGGCCTAACGCCGCTCACCGATCCGGCGCTCGACGCGAATCACGCGGTCAGCTACTCGCCGGACCATCGCTACTTCGTGGATCTGTACTCGCGCGTCGACCTGCCGCCGGTCATGCAGCTGCGGCAGGCGAGCGATGGCAAGGTCGTGTCGGAGCTGGAGCACGCCGACGCGAGCGCGCTGCTCGCAACGGGGTGGAAGCCACCGGAAGTCTTCACCGCGTTAGGCCGAGATGGGAAGACGGAAATCTGGGGCGTCATCATCCGGCCCATGAACTTCGACTCGACCAGAACGTATCCCGTCGTCGAGAACATCTACGCCGGTCCGCAGGGCTCCTTCGTGCCCAAAACGTTCAGCAACCAGCTCGCCATGCAGTCGCTGGCCGAGCTCGGGTTCATCGTCGTGCAGATGGATGGGATGGGCACGTCGAACCGGTCGAAGGCGTTCCACGACGTGGCCTGGAAGAACCTGGGCGACGCCGGCTTCCCCGACCGGATCCTGTGGCACAAGGCGGTGGCGGCGAAGTACCGCTACTACGACATCAGCCGGGTGGGGATATACGGGACCTCCGCGGGAGGGCAGAACTCGATGGGCGCGCTCCTGTTTCACCCGGAGTTCTATAAGGTTGGGGTGTCCGCCGCCGGCTGCCACGACAACCGCATGGACAAGATCTGGTGGAACGAGCAGTGGATGGGAGAGCTCGGTCCCCACTACGCGGCGTCGTCGAACGTGGACAACGCGGGCAAGCTCCAGGGCAAGCTGCTGCTCGTGGTCGGCGAGATGGACACGAACGTCGACCCCGCGTCCACGTATCAGGTAGTGAACGCCCTCATCAAGGCGAACAAGGCGTTCGACCTGCTGGTCATTCCCGGCGCGGGTCACACGAGCGGCGGCCCGTACGGCGAGCGAAAGCGCAACGACTTCTTCGTGCACAACCTGATGGGCGTCGAGCCGCCGGACCGCAACGGTCACGTTGCATCGACATCGGACGGTTCGCGGTAGGTCACCGAGCTAAACGGAAGGCCGCTCAACGGTAAGGGCGGTCGATCGGGCTTGACCACCGCCCGCCCGCCCCGCATCTTCCCCCTAGACTTTCAGGGGAAACTCTAAGGTGTCACCTACCGCCGAGCAGCTCGCGCTCGTCAAGGGCACGCTGGACGTGCTCGTCCTCAAAGCGTTGTCCTGGGGACCCATGCACGGCTTCGAGATCACCACGTGGCTCGAGGATAGCTCCGGCGGCGCGCTGGACGTCGACGACAGTGCCCTCTATCACGCCCTTCACCGGATGGAAGAGCGCCGGCTCATCACCGCCGAATGGGGCGTCACCGAGAACAACCGGCGCGCCCGGTACTACGGCGTCACGTCGGCCGGCCGCGCGCATCTCCGGGCCGAGACCGCGCGATGGCTGCGCTACTCGGAGATGGTGAGCGGCATTCTCACCGCCGCGTCCCGAACCGCAACCGCACGTCCAGCGTGACGCGGCGCTAACGCCGAGCCGCGCTACCGGCAGACTCCCTCGATGCTTCCCTCCCGCGCCCGCCGATTCTTCCGCCTCGCGATTCACCGTCCGGCTCTGACCGAGCAGGATGTGGATGCGGAGATCGCGTTCCATCTCGAGGCGCGCGTGGCGCAGCTCACCTCGCGCGGCATGTCGCCGGACGCCGCCCGATCCGAAGCCCACCGACGCTTCGGAAACGTCGAGCTGGCACGTCAGACCCTAACGAGCTCGGCGTCCCGCCGAGAGACACGTATGGAGCTCCGCGAATTCCTTGGCAACTGGGCGCAGGATTTTCGCTATGCCGCTCGCGGCATGCGAAAGAATCCTGGCTTCACCGCAGCAGTCGTCCTCACGCTCGCGCTCGGGACCGGCGCGAACGCTACGATGTTCGGCGTCGTCGATCGGCTGCTCCTGCAGCCGCCCGCGTACCTGCGGTCGCCTGACGAGGTGCACCGCGTGTACCTCACGGCAAACGGCGACAACTTCGGCACGATGATCGGCACGAACCAGTCGTATCGTCGGTACCAGGACCTGATCCAGAACGCGCGCAGTGCATCCCAGATCGCGGCGCAGTACGAGACGGAGCTCGTGTTCGGCAGCGGCGAGGCCGCCCACGAGGAGCGCACTGGGTTCGTCACCGCGAGCTACTGGCCGCTGTTCGGCGTCCAGCCGGCGCTCGGCAGATTCTTCACCCCGACGGAAGACCAGTTGCCGCAAGGCACGCCCGTCGCCGTCCTGGGATACGGCTACTGGCAGTCGCATTTCGCCGGCGCCCGCGACGTGCTGGGCAAACCGATCCGGATCGGACGCTCCGACTACACCATCATTGGTGTGGCACCGCGAGGGTTCAGTGGAATTTCCCTCCGATCGATTGCCGCGTTCATCCCGCTCACCGCGGGTGGCGCGGACGTCTTCACGGAGATGGGCGTCGGCGATCGCTGGCGCGAATCGTACCGCGTCGGCTGGCTGCAGACGCTCGTGCGGCGCAAGCCTAACGTCACTGTCGCGGCCGCATCGGCGGATTTCACGAACGCGTACCGACTGAGCCTCGAGGCACAGCGTCCGACGGAACCGCCCGGTCGGCTCCCCGGGCCTGATTCGCTGCGTGCGCGGGCGGAGCTCGCGTCGATCATCGAGGACCGTGGTCCGCGACGTAGCCAGGAAGCGACCGTTGCCGTGTGGCTTGTTGGCGTTTCCGTGCTCGTGCTACTCATGGCCTGTGCGAACGTCGCGAACCTGCTCGTCGCGCGGGCGATCCGTCGTCGGCGCGAGATCGCGGTGCGCCTCGCCGTTGGCGTTTCGCGCGGGCGGCTGCTCACGCAGTTGCTCTCGGAGAGCACACTGCTCGCGATCTTCGGCGGCGCTGTCGGCGTGCTCGTCGCGCAATGGGGCGGCGGACTGCTTCGCGGCTTCCTGCTGCCCGATGTGGAATGGACCGCCGCGGCGCTCGATCCGCGCGTCATTGGGGTGACGGTGCTGCTCGCGCTCGCGGCCGGTATCATCACGGGTCTCGCGCCCATGCGGCAGCTCGCGAGAACGGATGTGGTGTCCGATCTCCGCACCGGCGGACGCGGCGTGAGTCTTCGCGGCTCGCGGATGCGTCGCGCGCTCCTCGTGCTCCAGGGCGCGATCTCGGTCGTGCTGCTCGTCGGTGCCGGGCTGTTCGTGCGCAGCTTCCACAACGTGCGTTCGCTCGACCTCGGCTTCCAGCCGGAGCACGTGATCGTCGCGGAGCTGTCGGCCCGCGGGACGCCGATCGATTCCGCCCGACGCATCGAGATCATGGAGCGACTTCGCGAGCGTTCGCTCACCGTACCAGGCGTGCAGCACGCCGCGCACACGCTCACGATTCCGTTCAGCATCGAGTGGAACCAGTACCTCGTGGTGCCAGGAATCGACAGCGCGGCGCTTCGCGATCTCTTCTACATCGATCCGGTGAGTCCTGGGTATTTCGAGACTATGGGCACGCCGATCATTCGTGGTCGCCAGATCACGGATGCCGACCGCGCCGGTGCGCAGCCGGTCGCCATCGTGAGCCAGGCCACCGCCCGGAGGATCTGGCCGTCGGAGGACCCGTTAGGCAAGTGCGTGAAGCTGGACGCCACTGGTCCGTGCCGAGTCATCGTGGGGATTGCGGGCGACATCCGGGGCAGCTTCGAGGAAGGGCCTGGCCGGCACGTGTACCTCTCGTCGGCGCAGGAATCGGCGCCGGACTCGCGGCTCTTCATCCGCACCCGCGGTGATGCAGCGCGACAGACCGAAGCCGTGCGCCGAGCGCTCCAGCAGGTGGTGCCAGGGTTCGCGTACGTGAGCACGCGCACGCTCGACGGCATTGTGGCGCCGCAGATGCGCTCGTGGCGGCTGGGTGCGACGATGTTCACGATCTTCGGCCTGCTCGCGCTCGTGGTCGCGGCGATCGGCCTGTACAGCGTCGTGGCGTACGACGTTTCGCAGCGCACGCGGGAGCTGGGCGTGCGTGTCGCCCTCGGAGCGAGCGCAGGGGCGGTGCTGCGGCTCGTCGTGGGTGAAGGGGTGCGTGTGGTCATTATCGGGCTCGCGGTTGGAGCGGCTGTCGCTCTGGCGCTGGCGAGCAGGGTGTCGCCCCTCCTCTATCAGGTGTCTGCGAAGGACCCGGTGACGTATGCCGGTGTGGTCGGGATTCTACTCGTGGTGGCCATCGTGGCCAGTCTCGCCCCTGCCCTGCGAGCGGCTCGCGTGGATCCTAACGTGGCGTTGCGCGCGGATTGACGAGTGACCGCGTGGCCGACTGCCGTATCGTCTCGTTGATCCAGTCCTGAATCTTGCGGGTATCCAGGCGATTGTTGTTGTTGTGGCGGCGGCAGTCCTGTCCCCCATCGCTCACGTTCGCGGCGAGCAGCTCGCCGGCGGTTCCGACCGGGCGGGGACTGTGTAAGAAAATCCCGCCCCCGGAGTCGCCGGAGCACACGTAGCTCGGTATGGACCAGAGTGCCCAGGTGTCATCGACGACGCGTCGCAAGATCGATGTCCTGAAGCGTCGCTTTCCATCCCATAACGCGGTGTCCGGCGGGAGATCCCGCATCCTTGGTGTCGTCGTGCCGTATCCCACGATTGTCGTTGGCCCTCCTTCGGACTTGCCGAGGGCATCGTAGTCCGCGAAACGCGCTGGCGTGACTCCGCGCGGAGTCTGCGCGAGAAAGACGAGTCCGACATCCGCGATCCCCGGCTCCAGCGGGGCAACGAGAATCTCATCGGTCGGGTCGCACTGTGGCGGCGGCGGACAATGAGGCATCGAGGGATGCGTCGCTAGTCGGGCGACCGGGATCCACGTCTGCGGATCCTTGGCATTGGTCGGGCTGAAGCTGGCGACGATGCGGATGGACGGCGGGAGTGTGCCGAGCGCCTTTGCCGGAGCGGTGAAGTGGCCGGCGGTCACCATGACCCGATCGCGAATCAATGTGCCGCTTACGAATCCACGCAACTCAACGGGG
>DATCGG010000228.1:0-35986 GCA_036509075.1 Gemmatimonadaceae bacterium | reverse complement strand
TGTCGTCGATTCGACGTCGGTCGAGACGCGTCCCGACCTTCGCTGGACGCCCGCCGGGGACGCGATCGTGGCGTTCCTTCCTGCGCCCGGCCGGGACGACGATTTCATACGCATCGCCGTCGGCCGGGGCGGCAAGTTCGCCGGCGCGCCTGTGCCACTCCTGCCGCGAGGCCAGGCCCTGTACCGCGGCGAATTCGATCTCGCTCGCCTGACGGGACTTCTGGCATTCATCTCCGGCGACGCGCTCTCGAACACGCGCGTCTTCGACATCATACCGCGTACCGCGCCAACGGGGCGCGAGGTTACCAACGGCACGTCGTGGTACGGGAATCCCACCATGACGCCTGACGGACGCGCGCTGTTCTACATGCGCGGCAACGCCGCCGGCGACAACCTCTATCGTCTCGGTCTGGACGATTCGGTAGCGGCCGAGGAGGCCATCAGCACCGGCGGCGGCAATTCCGTTGGCGGGCTGGAGGCGGTCTCGCCAGATGGTCGGCGCGTCCTGTTCATTCGCAATGAGCGAAACGCGATACGCCTTCACGAGGTGGATATTGCCGGGCGCACCACGACGGTGCGCGATGGGTTCAGCACGCGGGAGTGGGGGCTGAGCCCCATTCCGATTGGAGGCAGCGGCGTCGTCGACGTGACAGCGGACAGCCGCTCGCTCCTCGTGATCGACTCCGCGCGCGCGGCGGTTCGCCTGGTGGCCGCCCCGGATTCGTTTCGGCTGCTCAGTGTGGCCGCGAGCCCGGACGGCCGATCGGTGGCGATGGTGGTCGCTGGGCCTAACGCAGCGTACATCGGGACGACGCCGCTCACGAGCTGGCAGTTTCGCGCGCTGCTGCGCGAGTCCGGCGCGCCGCGCATCGCCACCGTGACGTGGGCGGTCGATGGCTACCTGTACTTCGCACGCTGGGACAGTACTGCACGGCGGCCTGTGCTCGCGCGTGTGAAGACCGAGGGCGGTGGGCCGATTGCAGCGCCGGAGCGCGTGATGACACTCCCGGATGGGTGCGTCGTGGAGGCCGTGACGATCGCGGCCAGCGCGCGGCGCGGTGCGTGCCAGACGCGGGATTTTCGCGGCGACGTGTACCTCGCTCGAGTGCCGGGGCTCGCTCGATGACCGCGGCCCCGCCTAACGTACTCGTCCAGCTTCGGGCCGCGCTCGACGGTCGGTATCGCGTCGAGCGCGAGCTCGGCGCGGGCGGGATGGCCACCGTGTACCTCGCCACCGACCTCCGCCACGACCGCGACGTCGCCATCAAGGTGCTGCACCCGGAGCTCGGTGCCGCGTTGGGCAGCGACCGGTTCCTGGCCGAGATCCGTACGACGGCACGGCTTCAGCACCCACACATTTTGCCGCTCCTCGACAGTGGGGCTGCGGACGGGCTGCTGTACTACGTGATGCCCTACGTCACGGGCGAGACGTTGCGCGCACGCCTCGAGCGCGAAGGGCAGCTCCGGATCGACGATGCGCTCCTGATCGCGCGTGAGGTCGCCGACGCGCTTGGCGCCGCGCACGCGCTTGGCATCGTCCATCGCGACATCAAGCCGGAGAACATTCTGCTGCAGGGTGGTCACGCGCTCGTGGCCGACTTCGGCATTGCGCTGGCGGTCCAGCATGCCGGCGGGCAGCGGATGACGCAGACGGGGCTGTCGTTGGGGACGCCCCAGTACATGAGTCCCGAGCAGGCCATGGGCGAGCGGGTGATCGACGCCCGCAGCGACGTCTACGCGTTAGGCGCCGTGACGTACGAAATGCTCGTCGGCGAACCACCGTTCACCGGGCCAACCGTCCAGGCCATCGTCGCCAAGGTGATGAGCGCCGAGCCCGAGCGCCCGACGCTCGTGCGGAAATCGATTCCGCCGCACGTCGAGGACGCAGTGCTCACCGCGCTCGCCAAGCTCCCGGCGGATCGCTTCGCGAGCGCGGCGGAGCTCGCGGCAGCGTTGGCCAGCGACGCGCCGCGCAGGCGGTCGACGACTGCCGTTCACGCCGGTGCGGCGACAAGACCGTGGCGCGCCATCGGGCTCGGCGCCGCCGGCGTCGCCGTCGTCACGCTCGCCGCGTTAGGCTGGACGCTCATCCGGCAGACGGGCGCCGCGGGCCCCACGGAGTACGACGTGGGCCTCCCGGACAGCGCCGCTTTCCGCGGGCTCCTCGTCGTGGGATTCGCTCAAGCGCCCATCGGCCTTGCCGTCTCGCCCGACGGAGACTTCGCCGTCTACCAGACCACGCGCAACGGCCACGCGGAGCTCTGGTACAGAAGCCTCCGCGACGCGACGACACGACTCATCGAGGCCACGACCGACGGAACGCAGCCGGCCGTCTCGCCGGACGGGAACCGACTCGCCTTCTTGCGTGTCCGCGGCCGCGAATGGACCGTAGACGTCGTCCCCGTATCGGGCGGCAACGCCACAACGCTCGGCCGGGGCAACTCGGGCGCGACGCTGCAGTGGCTCGCCGACGGACGCATCCTGGTGTCGGAAGGCGACGGCACGCGTGCTCGATGGCTCGACCCGTCGAGCGGTGCGTCGACAACCTCCGCGATCACCTACTGTGTGCTCCCGTCGTCGATACCCCGTACGACTGCATTCCTGTGCGGAGGCGGAGCGCAGAACGCCGCCTATCGAGTCGACCCATCGGACGATGTCACCAAGCCCGGCGCCGGCGACATCGGCGAACACGGGCAGACGCTTCGGCGCGCTGGGAATGACTCATCGCTCGTCTTCGGCACCGACTTTCGGATCGTCGACAGTCGCTATGTGACGTACATGCTGCAGGGCGACCTCATGGCCGCGTCGTTCGACGCCGCGACGGGCCGTATCGGACGGCCGGTGCGCATGCTATCGGGGATCGGCCAATCGGCGTACTACCAGGCCGGCACATATGCCCTGTCCGCGTCAGGCACGCTGGTTTACGCCGAGGGCCGTGTGCACGCGGTGGGCTCGCTCGTCAGGGCATCGGACCGTGGGATGGACACGCTCCCTGTTCCGCCCGAGGCCTATATCACGTTCACGATGGAGCCGGGTGGTCGGCGCCTCGCGGCGGTCGTCGACGGCCGCGAAGGACAGGAGCTCCGCATCTACGATCTCGTCAGCGGGAAGTCGGTCTTGTGGGTGCGACGTCCGTTCATGACGGCGCCCGCCTGGAGTCCGAGCGGCGGACGAATCGCGTTCGCGACGCGTGATACGGTGTTCGTCGGCGATCCCGATGACGCCAGTCCTCCGGCACCGGCGTTCGTCGGGGGCGAATGGGAAGTCTACAACTGGCTCCCTGACGACCGCCTCGTGGGCGTCTCGTGGAAGCGCCGGCGGGCCGAGGTCCAGCATCTCGATCGCCGCCCGGCAACGATCGACTCGCTGTTCGGCGACGCGGCGTTCGTGCGCGTCTCGCCCGACGGGCGGTGGATCGCCTACAACAACTGGGATCTCACGCGAATCTGGCTCGAGCCGTTTCCGCGGACGGGTAAACGCTGGGAGGTCGCGTCCGGCAATCGCGAAGAGCCGCACTGGCTCTCGCCGACGGAGCTGTTCTACACCGCGTACGATCCATCGATGGGGTTCGAGCGCGTTAGGCTGGACCCCAACGCCGCGAATCCGATCGTCGAGCGACGGCATTGGATCGACGCACCGGGCATGGTGGGAACCGCCGGACCATCGTCCATGCCCACGACCGATGGACGTGTGGTCTACCTGCAGGGCGCGCCGGATGTACCGGTGCGGTACCTGCGCGTGATTCCGAACTGGGTCGAGCGAATGAAACGCGCGGTCGACGAGGTGGCACCATGAGCTCGACCGCCGACCGTTTTGTCGCCGCGCTCGCTGACCGATACCGGATCGACCGGGAATTGGGTCAGGGCGGCATGGCGACGGTCTACCTCGCCGAGGACGTCAGGCACCGGCGCAAGGTGGCGCTCAAGGTCCTGCACCCCGAGCTCTCCGCCGTGCTCGGCCCGGAGCGGTTTCTCAAGGAGATCGAGCTCACCGCGAGCCTCCAGCATCCGCACATCCTGCCGCTGTTCGACTCGGGCTCGGCCGATGGCCAATTGTTCTATGTGATGCCGTTCGTCGACGGTGAACCGCTCCGAAGCCGGCTCGAACGGGAGAAGCAGCTGCCCGTCGCGGACGCGCTCGCGATCGCTCGTGAAGTGGCCGACGCACTGCAGTACGCTCACGAGCGCGGCGTCGTCCACCGCGACATCAAGCCGGAGAACGTTCTCCTGCAGGGCGGACACGCACTCGTTGCCGACTTCGGCATCGCGCTGGCCGTGCAGCAGGCCGGCGGCCAGCGCATGACCCAGACCGGCCTCTCGCTCGGCACCCCGCAGTACATGGCGCCCGAACAGGCCATGGGCGACAGGAACGTCGACGCCCGTGCCGACATCTACGCGTTAGGCGCGGTGACGTACGAGATGCTCGCTGGCGAGCCGCCATTTACAGGTCCCACGGCGCAGGCCATCGTCGCGAAGGTGATCACGGAGAAACCGTCGCCGCTCGCGCGGCTCCGTGACTCGGTCCCGCCCCACGTCGACGCCGCGATCGCCCAGGCGCTCTCGAAGCTGCCGGCCGATCGACCGTCGAGTGCTCGCGAGCTCGCCAGTGCGCTGCAGAACCCGACGTTCACCTGGGCCGCGCCAGCCATTCCGGCACCGGCAGCAGACTCGAGGCGCGACACGTCGGGATTGGGCCGAGCCGCGCTGGTTGGCGGGGCGGCGCTCGCGCTGTTAGGCATCGCCGCCGGCATCTGGTCGTGGCGACAAGGCCGGGCTGCCGAGCCGCGACGACTCGTGGCGCTCATGCTCGAGGTACCGACCGCGAACCCTGACCTCGGGCGATTCGCCGTGTCGCCTGACGGCGCGCGCTTCGCGTTCGCCACCTCGGAAGGCCTCGTGGTTCGCGACGCCGGCCAGCGCGAGTATCGCCTGTTCCCCGGGACGCAGGAGGCCGAGTCGCCGTCGTTCTCGCCCGACGGGGAGTGGATTGCATTCCAGTCGAACGGCCACCTCCGGAAGATTGCGGTCGCGGGTGGCTCGGCGCTCGCGTTGGTTCCAGGCGATTCACTCCTGGCCGGACGGTTGAGCTGGGGCGAGGACGGCAGCATCGTTTTCGAGAGCGGGAATCGCGTCTACCTCATTCCGCCTGCCGGCGGCCCGCCACGCCTGCTCAAGGGCGCGCGCTTTGCCGGCTCTCCTCGGGTCACACCAGACGGTCGCGGCGTGCTGTATGTGGACACGCAGCGCGGGTCGCAGCTCGCGTACTACGACCTCGCATCGGACTCGGCGTTCACGGTGCTCGAGGAGGCGACCGAAGGACAGTACGTGCCGACGGGGCACATCGTGTACGGCCACCCGAACGGCGGCCTCTTTGCCGTGCGCTTCGACGTTAGGCGCCACACCGTGTCGGGCACGCCGATCCCGGTCGTGCCCGACGCCCAAATGTCGGGGAATGTCGCGCCGTTCGTGATCGCGCGAAACGGAACGCTCGTGTACCGGTCCGGCGTCGAGCCGGAGTACCGCCTGCTCATGCGCGATCCACGGGGGAAGATCGACACGCTGCCGATCGCTCCAAAGATCACGAGCTATGCACGGTTTTCCCCCGACGGTCGTTCGCTCGCACTGACGTTCGGCGCAGCGCGTGGCACCAATCGACACACCGCGATCTACGACCTGGGCCTCGGCACGTTGACGCGGTTCACGCTGGAGGGAGGTGGCCACTCGCCGGTGTGGTCGCCCGACGGAACGCGTCTCGCATTCACGGCGGAAGCCGAAGGCTCGGACGCCGAGGACATCTTCGTGCAGCCGGTGGACCGGAGCACGAAACCCGTCCGGATCGTGCGCATGCCTAACGATCAGCACGGCTGGTCGTGGCCGGCGGATTCGGTGTTCGTATTCGCGTCGAATGCGATTCCCAGAGGCTTGCGCGGCGCGGGCTTCACGGGCGGCAGCATCGCCATCACCGACCCACGGTCGCCGAATGCGACGCCGCGGATGTTCCTCGAGTCCCAGGAGGGCGTGAACAACCCGATCGTCTCGCCCGACGGTCATTACGTATCGTTCACGGCGAACGAGAATGGAACGTCGGAGATCTACGTGCGTCCCTTCCCGTCAGGCACGGGCGGCCAGTGGCGGATCTCGACCAAGGGCGGTCAGCACGCGCGCTGGTCCGGGGATGGTCGGACGATCTTCTACCTGGGCACCGACCTCGCGACGATCGACGCGGTGCACGTGAACCCGGGCCCGCCGTTCACCGTCGGTTCGAGCGAGGTCGTCGCGACGATTCCCCAGCTTGGCGAGGCATGGGACGTCGATCGTCGATCGGGCCGCATGGTGCTGACCCAGGCGGTGGGGACGGCGGGTGCGCGGATCATCGTGCTCATGAACTGGCTCGACGAATTCCGCCGCACCGCGGCGGCGACCCGTTAGGCGCGCATGACGACCACCGTGGACCGACTCGCTGCGGCGCTCGCGGATCGCTACCGCATCGAGCGCGAGCTCGGTCAGGGCGGCATGGCGACCGTCTACCTCGCGCAGGACCTCAAGCACGATCGCAAGGTGGCGGTCAAGGTTCTGAAGCCGGAGCTCGCCGCCGTGCTGGGCGCCGAGCGGTTCGTGGTCGAGATCAAGACGACGGCGGCGCTGCAGCATCCGCACATCCTGCCACTGTTCGACTCGGGGGAAGCGGATGGATTCCTGTACTACGTCATGCCGTTCATCGACGGCGAGACGCTGCGCGCCCGGCTCGATCGGGAGACGCAGCTCGGCGTGGACGAGGCCGTGCGCATCACACGCGACGTGGCCGATGCGCTCGACTACGCACACCGGCACGGCGTCATCCATCGCGACATCAAGCCCGAGAACATTCTGCTGCACGACGGGCGGCCGGTGGTGGCGGACTTCGGGATCGCGCTCGCCGTGAGTGCCGCCGCCGGTGGGCGCATGACCGAAACCGGGTTGTCGTTAGGCACGCCGCACTACATGTCGCCAGAGCAGGCCACCGCGGACAAGGACCTGTCGGCGCGGTCCGACATCTACTCGCTGGCGTCGGTACTCTACGAGATGCTCGCCGGCCAGCCCCCGCACCTCGGCGGGTCGGCGCAGCAGATCATCATGAAGATCATCGCCGAGCCGGTGGAACCGGTGACGCGGTACCGGAAAGCCGTACCACCGAACGTGTCGGCGGCGCTGGCCGTCGCGCTGGAGAAGCTGCCCGCCGACCGCTTCGAAACCGCGAAGGGCTTCGCCGACGCGTTAGGCAATCCGGCGTTCACGACGTCCGGGATGACGACTGCCGCCGGCACCGCGTCGCCGCAGGGCTGGCATCGTTACGCCGCAGCGATCATTGCCGGCCTCGGCGTCGTCACGATCGCCTCGATCGCCATGGCCGTGAAGGGCCGTCAGCAGGCGGCGCCAGCACCGGTTTCCCGTATCAGCCTCGCGCTTCCCCCGTCAAAGGGGCTGACCGCGCCGGGCGGGACGCGACTCGCCTGGGCGGTCGATGGGCGATCGTTCCTCTACGTGGGACCCGGCAACGGCGGAACGCAGCTGTGGCGTCGGTCGCTCGACGCCCTCGAGCCCGTGCCGATCCCGGGCACCGAAGGGGCGTCGAGTCCGTTCCTGTCACCGGACGGAACTCGCATTGGATACCTCACCGTGAACCCGTTCGAGCTACGACTGGTCGCTCCAGCCGGCGGCGGCTCGACGCGAGTGGTTGGCGGGGATGCCGTGTCTGGCGGTGGAGCGGTGTGGAGCGAAGACGGCTTCATCTACTTCGACGGACTCACGACGCTGTCGCGCGTCAGGCCGGATGGCACGGGCCGGGAAGTGGTGTACCGGCTCGACACGCTGCAGCGAGAGGTAGGGGCTGCCTGGCCCGAGATCCTACCGGGAGGCGCCGGGATGCTGTTTCGCGTTAGGCACATCGGCGACAACATCGGTGACTTCCGCATCATGGTCACCGACCTCCGCACCAGAAAGACAAAGTCGCTCGTCCAGGCATTGGTGGCACGCTACTCCCCTCCCGGGTATCTGCTCTTCGTCACGGCGGATGGGTCGCTCATGGCGTCCCGTTTCGACCCCGACCGGCTCGAGATGATCGGATCGCCCGTGCCGCTCTGGCGAGGGATCGGCATCGGCGCTTTCGGCGTCGTCGACCTCGCGCTTTCCTCGACGGGATCGCTGCTCTACACGACCGACTACCAGTCCACGATCGCCGAGCCCACGTGGCTCACGCGCGCCGGCGTGGCCACGACCATGGACGCGCAGTGGCCCGACGGTTTGGCGTATTCCGTGGCGCTCTCTCCGGACGGATCGCAGGTGGCGGTCGAGTTCATCAACGTCAAGTCCAACACCAGCGTGCCCGATATCTGGATCAAGCGGCTCAACGGCGGGCCGCTCTCGCGTCTCACGTACGAGGGGACCAACAACCTACGGCCGAGCTGGTCGCGCGATGGCCGGGATGTCTTCTTCATCTCCAACCGAAGCGGCTCGCTCGCGCTCTATCGCCAGCGCGCCGACGGCAGTGCTCCGGCCCAGAAGGTCGCGTCGGATCCGCGCGGGTTGGGTGAAGGGTTCGAGTCTCGGGACGGTCAGTGGCTGGTGCTGCGCTCGGCCGACGACGTCTGTTGCGACATCCTCGCGATGAAGCGCGGCGTGGACAGCGTTCCGAAGTCGGTGGTGGCGACCTCGTTCCGCGAGCGCAGCCCGTCCTTGTCTCCCGACGGCAAGTGGTTGGCGTATGCGTCGGACGAGACGGGCCGCTTCGAGGTATTCGTTAGGCCGTTTCCCGATGCCCAGTCGGCGAAATGGCAGGTTTCCACCGACGGTGGATCGTCGCCGCATTGGAGTGCACAAGGCAACGAGCTCTTCTACCTCGATGCTGCGAACCAGATGCAATCGGCCCACGTGACGACCAGTCCGAGTTTCGGGATCGCGTCCAAGGAGCGATTGTTCTCCGCCAGCGGCTACTTCCTCTCCCCCTGGGGACAGGCCTACGACGTGACGCCGGACGGACAGCGCTTCCTGATGCTGCGCGTTGGTACGGCGACAGGGGCGATGCCGGTCTCGCTGGTGTTGGTGGAGAATTTCCTGACGGAGTTGCGTCAGCGGACGGCCGCCCGATGATCATGCCTCGTCTCGTTACCGCACTTGCCGACCGCTACCAGATCGAGCGTGAGCTCGGCCAAGGCGGCATGGCGACTGTCTACCTCGCCCGCGACGTTAGGCACGACCGGGAGGTCGCGCTCAAGGTTCTGAAGCCCGAGCTGGCCGCCGTGTTGGGTGCCGAGCGCTTCGTGGTCGAGATCAAGACCACGGCCTCACTCCAGCATCCGCACATCCTCCCGCTGTTCGATTCCGGGAGCGTCGATGGGTTTCTCTATTACGTCATGCCGTTCATCGACGGCGAGACCCTCAGGGCGAAGCTCGACCGCGAGACGCAACTCGGCATAGATGACGGGATCAAGATCGCGATCGACGTTGCGGACGCGCTGGACTATGCCCATCGCCGCGGGGTGGTGCATCGCGACATCAAGCCCGAGAACATCCTGCTGCACGAGGGCCGCCCGGTGGTCGCGGACTTCGGGATCGCGCTGGCGGTGAGCGCCGCCGCCGACGGACGGATCACCGAGAGCGGACTATCGTTAGGCACACCCCACTACATGAGCCCCGAGCAGGCCACCGCGGAAACGATCACGGCGCGGTCGGACATCTACTCGCTCGCCAGCGTGCTCTACGAGATGCTCGCCGGCGAGCCGCCGCACAGCGGCGGCTCCGCCCAGCAGATCATCATGAAGATCGTCACCGAGGAGGTGCAGCCGCTGACCCGGCGGCGCAAGGCGGTACCGGCGCACATCGCGGCCGCCGTAGCGCAGGGCCTCGAAAAGCTCCCCGCGGACCGATTCGAGAGCGCCGCGAAGTTCGCGGAAGCGCTGAGAGACCCCCATGTCACCATGCATCGAGCCCGGCCAGCCGTGGCGCAGCGGGGGACGGCGCTCACCACGCCTGCCGCGCGATGGGCCGTGGCGCTTGGACTCCTCGTGGGAGGCGGCGCCATCGGCTGGGGACTGCACACAAACAGGGCAGATGCGCCGGCGCCCGTCACGCACTTCACGATTCCGGTCCCGGGCGGCCTCGACGTCGCGGGTATTGTCCCGATGTTGTCGATCGCGCCCGATGGCCGCTCCCTCGCCTACTTCCAGGACGGCATCCTGTACCGGCGACGGCTCGAGCGCGACGGACCCGAGCCGCTCGGCGCCTTCGCGATGGGGTGTTGCGCGCAGTTCCTGAAGGACGGACAATCCATGCTGGTCGGCAATTCCGGCCGCTTCGGGCGTGACTGGCGGATAGTGTCACTCTCCGGCGGACCGGTCGCGAACGTGTCCGCTCGTCCAATCGGGGAGGATATTGTCACGGGGGGATGGTCGCTGCCCGGTCTCTCCCGCCGACGAGCCGGCGACACAACGTGGACCGTCATCACGAAGCTGGATTCGGGAGGCGCCGTGGCCGCGCACATGTGGCCGCAGCTGCTCGAAGGTGGCCGGTCGGTGCTCTACACGATCATGGGGCCGAGCATGATGTGGCACGACGCGCGGATCGTGCTCGAGGACCTGACGAGCGGGGAGCGAACCACCGTCGTGAGCGGCGGCACCGACGGCCGATACGTCCCGACGGGTCACGTGGTCTACATCCGAGCCGACGGGACGATGGAGGCGGTCCCGTTCGACCTCCGACGGCGGCGCCTAACGGGACCTGCCTTCACGGTCGCGGAAGGCGTTCAGACCGGCTACTGGGGTGGCGCCGGCTCCTTTGCCATCTCCGATGCCGGTACGTTCGCGTACATCCGCGGATCGAGCTGGCGGCTGCATCAGCTGACGTGGGTGGACCGACAGGGGAAGGTCATCGGTCATGTCGGCGAACCGGTCACCGTAGAGGGCATCCGCCTGTCACCCGACGAACGCTACGCCGTGACCTATGTGGCGTCGCCGAGTGCGGATATCGCGCGGTTCGATGTGGCGACGGGGGAGCAGCGTCGCCTGACGTTCGATACGAAGACCGAGGACAATCCGACGTGGTCCCGTGACGGGCGGCGTGTGACGTACCGGCTCATTGTAGCGGCCAACGACACCCGCATTGTGACGCGGTCCGCGGACGGCCAAGGTGCGGTCGAGCAGACCTACGCGGCCGGCAAAGGACGATCGGCCATTCCCCTCGACTGGTCGCCCGACGGATCGGCGCTGGCGATTGACGACGGCGGCTTGCGCGTCCTGGACTTGGAGAGCCAGCGCGTGGACACGGTGAGCAGGGGAAGAACGAACGCGCAGTTCTCGCCCGACGGTCGGTGGCTGGCCTACACGACGGAAGAGACCGGACGCGAGGAAGTGTACGCCATTTCCTTTCCGGCGCTCAGCGGGAAGCAACAAATCTCGACGACGGGCGGCCGGCTCCCGCAGTGGTCGGCGCGAAGCGGGGAGCTGTTCTTCCTGAAGAGCGACACGGTGATGGCGACGTCGGTGTCGACTCGGACCGGATTCGACTGGACGGTGCCGCGCCCGCTGTTCGCCAGACCGGATCTGGCAACGCTCGACTACGGGTTCGCGGTATCGGCCGACGGCAGGCGGTTTCTGTACCCCGCCCGAAATCCCGACGCGTCGCCTCGAGAGATACACGTTGTCCTGAATTGGTTCGAGGAACTGAAGGCGAGGGCCGTACCATGATCGAGCCCTCCGAGCGCCTGACGACCACCCTCGCCGACCGCTACCGGATCGAGCGCGAGCTCGGGCGGGGTGGCATGGCAACCGTGTACCTCGCGCGCGACGTTAGGCACGAGCGGGATGTCGCCGTCAAGGTACTCAGCCCCGAACTGGCTGAGTCGTTAGGTCGGCAGCGGTTCGTACGGGAAATCCGGATGGCGGCGAAGCTCAACCACCCGCACATCCTCCCGCTCTACGACTCCGGCGAATGCGACGGATTCCTGTATTTCGTCATGCCCGTGATGCAGGGCCATACGCTGCGCGACCGGCTGACGGTTGACCACACCCTCCCCGTCGACGACGCTGTGCGCATCGCCGCCGAGGTCGCGGACGCGCTCGACTACGCGCACCGCCACGACGTCGTCCACCGCGACATCAAGCCCGAGAACATTCTGCTGCACGAGGGGCACGCGGTCGTGGCGGACTTCGGCATCGGCAAAGCGATCGTGGCCGCCGCGAGTGAGACCTCGACGTTCACGCAGATTGGCGTCACAGTCGGAACGCCGGCGTACATGAGCCCCGAGCAGGCGACGGGCGACGAGCTCGACGGCCGTAGCGACCTCTTCGCGTTAGGGTGCGTGCTGTACGAGATGCTCACGGGCGAGGCCGCGTTCACGGGCGCGTCCGCCCAGGCGACGATTGCCCGCCGGTTCATCTACTCGCCGCCCGCGGTGGCCGACACTCGCGGCGACGTTCCCGCGGACGTCAGCGACCTGGTCGCGCGACTGTTGGAGAAGGAGCCCGGCGCCCGCTACGCGACCGGGGCGCAGGTCGTCTCGGACCTCCGAACGGCAACAACGTCCAGCCCCCGCGTCGCCACGCCGGGCCGAACCCGGGTGCCCGCCGAGAAGTCGATCGCCGTCCTGCCGTTCACGAACATGAGCGCCGACGCCGACAACGAGTTCTTCAGCGACGGCCTGACCGAGGAGCTCATCACCGACCTGTCCCGCGTCCGTGCGCTGCGCGTGATCTCGCGGACGTCGTCGATGCAGCACAAAGGGAGCACCAAGAGTGCCCGCGAGATCGGACGCGAGCTCGGTGTTCGCTACGTGCTCACCGGCAGCGTCAGGCGCGCCGGCAACGCGCTGCGAATAGCCGCGCAGCTCATCGATGCGCAAACCGACGCCCAGCTCTGGGCCGAGAAGTACAGCGGGACGATGGACGACGTGTTCGACTTGCAGGAGCGCGTGTCGCGCGCGATCGTGGACGCGCTTCAGGTCACCCTGTCGCCCGAAGAGAACACACGCCTGAGCGACCGCCCCATCACCGATCCCCGGGCGTTCGAGCTCTTCCTCCAGGCCCGCCAGGAGCTCCGCCACTACAACGTGGATCGGGCCATGCCGTTCCTCGAACGGGCAATCGCGATCGAGGGCGAGGTGCCCGCGCTTCGCGCACTCCGCGCCCTGTCGCTCATCATCCGCGTACGCAGCGGTATGACCGGCGGAGCACGGCTTCTCGACGACGCCGAGGCGGAGGCGCGCGCGCTGATCTCGCTGGCGCCGGACCGCGCGTACGGTCACGCGCTGCTCGGCTTCATCGGCTACGAGCGCGGCACTCTACGCGAAGGCGTCCGATCGCTCAAAGCGGCGATGGAGCTGGACCCCACCGATGCCGACGTGCACTTCTTCCTCGGAATCTCGCTCATAGCCGCCGGTCAGCCCGACGAGGCGTACCGCCTGAGCCAGCGCGTGGTCGGTACCGACCCGCACTCGCCGCTCGCCGGAATGCTGGCCGGCGTCACGACGTGGTTCGTGGGGCGGCCAATGGAAGGGCTGGAGTCGCAGGAGCGATCGCTCGAGCTGGAGCCGGAGAGCTTCATCCACCGCTGGACGCTCGCATATCACTATTTGCTCGTCGGTCGCACGGCGGATGCAGCACGGCAGGCCGATTGGCTCAACGAGCACGCGCCGCAGCTGCCGTACACGGCACAGATGCGGGCACTCGTCGCGGCGGCCGAGGGGCGGCCGAACGACGCGCTGGCCTTGATCACGCCGGTAGACATACGGGTGCTGGATGGCCACCACCTGTTCCACCTGGCCGAGTCGTTCGCGATGGCGGGCGACACGGCGCGAGGTATGGAGCTGTTCGAGATGGCGGTGGACAAGAGCTTCTATCCGTACGAGTTCTTCGCCATCCACTGCCCGTTCCTCGAACCGCTGCGTGGGACACCGGAGTTCGACCGGGTGCTCGCGAAGTCAGCGCGGCGTGTGGCGGAGTTCAGCGCATGACCAGACGGGGGATCGCGCGCGTACCCAGGTTTGATGCACTGCAACAAGACCCACGGGTTGGCGAGTTGATTCAGCCGATGGGACTGCCCACGAACGCGAGCAGGCCGCGATGAGCGACGTGATCAACTCGGTGCGGTCCCTGGCGGCCCGTTACACCATCGAGCGGGAGCTCGGCAGTGGTGGGATGGCCACGGTCTTCCTCGGCCGGGATGTCAAGCATAAGCGGCAGGTCGCCGTCAAGATCGTCAAGCCGGAACTGAGCGCTTCGTTAGGCGCCGAGCGATTTCTTCGAGAGATCGAGACGACCGCGAACCTGCGCCACCCCCACATCCTGCCGCTCTACGATTCGGGCGAGGTGCGTGGGGCCCTCTACTACGTCATGCCGTTCGTCGAAGGCGAATCGCTGCGCGAGCGGCTCAAGCGCGAGGGGCAGCTGCCGCTCGACGACGCCATTCGCATCGCGCGCGAGGTGGCTGGCGCGTTGAGCTATGCCCATGCGCGCGGCATCGTGCACCGCGACATCAAGCCGGAGAACATCCTGCTCGAGAGCGGGCATGCGGTCGTGACGGACTTCGGCATCGCGAGGGCGGTCCGCGAGGCCGGGACCGAGTCGCTGACGGGCGCAGGCATCAGCCTTGGCACACCGGCCTACATGAGCCCTGAGCAGGCTGCCGGTGAGCGCGAAGTCGACGGCCGAACCGACCTCTACTCGTTAGGGTGCGTGCTGTACGAGATGCTTTCCGGACAGCCGCCCTTCACGGGCCCCACGGCCCCGTCGATCATCAAGCAGCACATGGTCACGCCGCCGAGGCCCGTTGCCAATCTCCGGCCAACGGTACCCGCGTCGGTGTCCGCGGCGCTCGAGCGCGCGCTGGCGAAAAATCCCGGAGACCGTTTCGGTCTCGTGTCGCAATTCGGCGATGCGCTGGGATCGTCCGAATCCACGCCCGTCTCGGCCGCAGCGCTTCCGGCGGTGAGTCCACCGTCGGTGAATCCGCCGACAACCAGTGCGCCAACGACCGGACCGCGACCGCACACCGAGCGATTGTTGCTGATGATCGGCGTGGTGCTCGCCGTCGCGCTCGTGCTGGTCGTGGTATTCGCTGTTTGGCGAGGCGTGTCTCGATGATCGAAACGTCGAATCAGGGTTCCTAATCGCGGTTGTACCTGTTCTCGCCCTCGTCACCCCCCGTCTGAAAGCAACCCGGCCCTCACACAGGCTTCCCAATGTCCGGCACGCCGTCGTCCCCCGACCTCGAAGCGATTCTCACCGACCGGTACCGCATCGAGCGCCAGCTCGGCGCAGGTGGCATGGCGACTGTCTACCTCGCGCACGACCTCAAGCTCGGTCGCGAGGTCGCGCTCAAGGTCCTTCGCCCCGAGCTCGGTGCCGTGTTAGGCAACGAGCGGTTCCTGGCCGAGGTGAAGATCACGGCAAGGCTCGACCACCCGCACATCCTGACGCTCATCGATTCCGGGAGCGCGGGCGGGCTGCTCTACTACGTGCTGCCGTACGTGCGCGGCGAGTCGCTGCGCGACCTGCTGAATCGCGAGCAGCAGCTGAGCCTCGAGCAGGCGCTCGCCATCACGAAACAGGTCGGCAGCGCGCTCGACTACGCACATCGCAAGGGTGTCGTGCATCGCGACATCAAGCCGGAGAACATCCTCCTCCAGGAAGGCGAGGCCATGCTGGCGGACTTCGGGATCGCGCTCGCGGTGCAGGAATCGGGCGGCAGCCGCCTGACCGAGACCGGTCTGTCGTTAGGTACACCGCACTACATGAGCCCCGAGCAGGCCACCGGCGACCGCAACGTGGACGCGCGCAGCGACCTCTATTCGCTGGCGTCGGTGCTCTTCGAAATGTTGGTCGGCGAGCCGCCGATCACGGGCAAGACGGTCCAGGCGGTCATCGCCAAGCTGCTCACGGAGCCCGCGATGCACGTGAGAACCGTGCGACCCATGGTGCCCGAGCCCGTGGACACGGCAATCGCGAAAGCGCTCTCGAAGGTCCCGGCCGACCGATTCTCGAGCGTCGCCGACTTTGTGCGGGCCCTCGAAGCGGCTCCCGCAGACGCCAGATCCGGCGCATCGAGCGCGACAGCCGCCGGCGCGGTCCCGGTGGCCGCGCCCAAGTCGCGGCGGGTGATGATCGGCGTAGCGGCCGCCGTGGTCGCGCTCGCCGGGACAGGTGCGGTCCTCGTCGCGAACGGTGCGTTCAGAGAGAAGGACACGTCCGCGGCCCTCCGCGACCGAACCCAGCTGACGTTCTCCGGCAAGATCGCCGCGCCCACGGTTTCGCAGGACGGCAAACAGCTCGCGTTCTTCACGAAGGACTGCACCGGCGCCGATTGCCGCTACGCGATCGACCTCCAGGACGTGGGCAGCACGACCACGCGTCGCGTGCTCGAGGGCGCGACATCGGCGTACGCGCTCGAGTGGAGCCCGGACCGTCGCAACCTCATGGTGAACGGGACCATCGCCGGCCGATTTGGCACCTACCTCGTATCGGCGTTAGGTGGTACGCCGCGGTACCTCACCTCCGGCTTGGCGACGTTCTATGCCGGCGGTGACTCGCTGTTGATCGGATCGCTCGTGCCGACCAACGGCGCATTCACGGTCAAGGTCGCCGGACTCGACGGCACCGTGCGCGACAGCGTACGCGTGCCCGGTCCCGGCACCCAGATCGGAGCGCTCGTGTCGGTGCCCGGAACGTCGCGCATTGTCGCCATGGTGATCCAACCGCCGCACGGACTCTGGCAGGTGTTCGAGCGGAATGGCAAGATCACTGACAAGCTGCTCAACTCGTGCACATGCGGCGGCGTTGCGTCGCGCGACGCCCTCTGGATGACGCGCGCGGGTCCGACGGCGGCCGAGGCGGTCGTGCGCGTCGCGCTGGATTCGACGACCGGCAAGTTCGCGACCCATCAGGACACGATCTACAGCGGACGGTTCACGAACCTCTCGGTGACCGCCGACGGCACGCAGATGACCGTCGACGACGGCAGCTACTCGTTTTCGGTCATCGCGGCGAACCTGACCGACGTGCTGAACGGCACGCTGCCTAACGCTCCACCGCTCATGCAGGCCTCGAACCGGGTCCTCGCGCTCGTGTCGCCGGACGGCGGGCGGCTGCTCATGCGGCGCAGTGTCCCGACGCCCAAAGGCGGCGACGAGGTTCGCGTCTCGGTAGCACCGTTCGGCGGTGGCAGCGAGACCGCCGTGAGCCCAACGGGCCGCGTGGTATCCGCGCGCTGGGTCGACTCCGTGACGGTCGCCATCTACTCGATGACCGGCGCGGGCGCGCAGCTCGCACGAATCGACATCCGCAACGGCGCCTCCACGCAGACGGTCCAGGTCGGCGACTCGGCGATCGTCGATGCCGTTGCCCTGCCTAACGGCTGGGCATGGATCCCCGGCTCGCGGGATCGGGTGGTCATCGAGGAGAACGGCAGGCGTCGCGAGATCCGGAAGTCGGACTATTATGCGTCATTGATCCACCTCGACGTCTCGACCGACAACTCGCGCCTGCTCACCCTCGGGTGGAATGCGGCGACGAGCGACACCCTGCGCCTCGACGTGGTGCCACTGGCTGGTGGCGCGCCAGTCGAGTGGTCGCGACACTTCGCCGAGGACGGGCTCGCCGGGTGGCTCGCCGACGGGTCGATCGCGTTCACCGTCTGGAGCAGCACGGACGCGGCGACGATGTACCAGCTTGCGGGCCGGGCGCAGGAGAAGCCGCTCGGGCCGCTCGGCCACGTCTCGAACATCGTGAGCGTGTCCGATGATCTCGAGCGCGCGACGATCATGTGGCGTGAGTACCGAGGCGACGCGTGGATGTATCGCGTGGTGAAACCGTAGCGGCGTCTTCTCGCAACTCGACCAAGGGAGGAACCATGAACCGGTCTGCGCTGCTCGTCGTGACAGTCGTCGGAGGTTTGCTCGCTACCGCGGCGACTGCGCGATCACGCGCGTCCGACGTCGATGAGGTGTGGGCGATGGAAGACACCTACTGGCGTTATGTGAAGGCCGGCGACGTGGAGAAGTACCGCACGCTGTGGAACGACGGTTTCCGCGGCTGGCCGTGCCACAACGACCACCCTGCGACGAAGGCGGAAATCGGCGACTGGGTCCGCGAGATCAGAGACGGGAAGATCACGTTCGACTACACGCTCACGCGTGAAGGCGCGTCGAACGTCGGCGGCGTTGTTGTGGTCTATTACAAGACGCCGATGATATGGAAGTACGCCGATGGCCGCGTGGACGGACGAACGGAGCTGTGGCGGAAGTTCACGCACACGTGGGTCAAGGTCGGCGGCAAGTGGCAGATCATCGGCGGCATGTGCGGAGCGGATGCGCCGCGATCGTGACCGAGCGATGCAGCCGACGGTACCTGGACGCGCATCGTGACCGATAGCATGAAGATCGACGCGTCGCGGCACGCATCCGGGATCTTCGGCAGTGGTTTTCGCGACACTCGGGCAGCGCGATTCGATGTACGTGATGTTCGAGCGTGCGATCGACGCCAAGGATCCCGATGCGATCTGGTTTCTCAATGCGATCCCATCGCTCCGGCCGATGCGGCAGGAGCCCCGCTATCAGCGGCTGCTGGAGCGCATGGGCCTACCGAAGGAGTGGCGACGGTGACCTACGGGACCGGTTCGGCGATCGGCTTTCCTTTCTCGACGAGATAAATGGCGAGGATCTTCACGGGAACCGTGCCTGTGTTCCGCGCGTTATGCACACCAGGCTCATTCTTGAACGCGTCGCCAGCCTTGAGCTGCTTTGCCGGCTCCCCCTCGTGCTCCAGCGTCACCGAGCCCTCGAGGATATATCCAATCTCGATGCCGGGATGCCGGTGCTTTCCCGCCATTGCTCCCGGCGCGATCTCGGCGACACCCATCACCGCTTCGTGAGTCTGGCTCCCCGGCTCGTCAGTCCGCAGGAGAATGGTGCGCTTGATGCCCGGCTGCTGCGCGAACGCGAGCCGGTCCATCGTGGCGCCGACGCCGGCGGCACCGACCAGTGCGATACCGAGGACGAAGGCGCGCTGCCACTTTCCCGCAGACGTTCGGTTCATCGCTGACTCCTGTTGAAGGCCAGATATTCGACGAATGAAACGCTCCGACCGAATCCTGAGCGCGCTGCTCCTGCTCGGTGCCGCTGTCACGATCGCATACTGGATAAACTACGTTGTCGCTGGCGACGTGCGCGTCGTGGGAGCGCGCTCATCTATCTCGCCGCGATCGACATCACGTTCAACGTCGAACGTGGTCTCTACCGGTTGCTGCCCGCGTCGGGAGCGATGGTGACCGAGGCGGTCATCAACGTGGCCTCGCTGGCACTGGGGATCACGACCGTCACTCTCTGCTGGCGGCGCGCGCTGGCAATGACTGGCGCTGCGGGCGCGCAACGCTCATGATCTGACCCCGATGCGACCTTGGCTCCAGTTCGCCCTCGCGACGCTCAGCGCGTTCGGATGGTCCAGTATCGCCTCCGCACAGCGGGGCGAAGCTTTGTGGTACCTCGACGGCGAAAGGAGCATCCAGTCGTTCATCGCTCACGCTGATCAGATCAGGATCGCCGCGCCGCAGGTCTTTGCCATGGACTCGACGGGCAGGATTCGTGGCCACGTCGATCCGCGTGTCATCGAGACGGCACGTGCGAAGGGCGTTAAACTCATGCCGCTTGTCGTGAACCCCGGCTTCGACCAGCGGGCGTTCCATCGCGTCCTGACCAACCGTGTCGCCCGCACGCGGGCGCTGCGCTCGCTTGCCGCGTTATGCAGGGTCAACCGGTTCGATGGCATCCAGTTCGACTTCGAGAACATTCACATCCGCGACAAGGATGCCTTCACCGCCTTCACTCGTCAGGCAGTCGACTCCGTACACCATGCGGGGTGCCAGCTCTCCGCGGCCGTGGTCCCGCGGCTCAGCGAGAACCCGGGGACCAACAGCTACGATCGCTGGATCTACGACAACTGGCGCGGCGCGTACGACTTCAAGGCGCTCGCCGACACGTTGGACTTCATCTCGTACATGACGTACGCGCAGCACACCGGCGAGTCGCCTCCTGGGCCGGTCGCGGGATATCCGTGGATGACGGAGTGCCTTCGCTATGTGCTGTCGCTCGGCGTAGCGCCGAGCAAGATCTCGCTAGGACTCGCGTCGTACTCGGATTGGTGGTATCCGACGTACGACAGGCGCCACGGTCCACGCTTGCGAGGGGGCGATATCTCGTACGTGCGTGGCAAGGCGATTCTCGACAGTGCGGGCGTCGTGCCCGTCTGGGACAGCGTTCAGAAGGCGCCGCACGCGGAGTGGGAGGTCCATGGAGTCTTTCGTCACGCGTGGCTGGAGGACGCTCGTGCGTTCATGGCGAAGCTCGAGTTGGTGAATCAGTACCATTTGCGTGGGTACTCGGTGTGGGTGTTAGGCACCGAGGATGACGCCGTGTGGGGGCTGCTCGAAGGTCGCCACTGAGGCGGCAGGCGGCCGGCGACAGGCGACAGGCGGCAGGCGGCAGGCGACGCTTCACTTCTGGATCCTCAATTACTGATATGTCAAATCGCATTTGGACCGTGTCAGGAGCCCTGGGCCTCCTGTGTGTATCGGTGATCTCTGCACAGCCGCGACCGCTCGCGCCTAACGTCGCGCGCTACGTCTCCGTCAACGCGCCTATCGTCGCGCTCACGCACGTGCGCGTGGTCGATGGCACCGGCGCGCCGGCACGCGAGGACCAGACCATCATCGTTCGCGACAGCAGGATCGAGGCAGTCGGATCGGCGAGCGCCGCAAAGATCCCTGCCGGGGCACAGGTGTTGGATCTCACGGGCTCCACGGTCATTCCCGGGCTCGTTGGCCTGCACGAGCACACGTGGTTCGGCGGCATGCAAGTGAGCACGCCGATGAGCGTCACCGCACCGCTCCTGTACTTGGGGCTTGGCGTGACCACCGCGATGACCGCGGGCACCATGTTCGCCTACCAGGAGCTGAACCTGCAACGCGCCGTCGATGCGGGCGTCGTACCCGGGCCGCGCTTCCTGATCGCGGGACCGTACCTCTCCGCCGGCCCGCCCTCCGCCGCGAGTGGAGACCGATTGCTGACCACGCCAGAGGAAACGCGCCGAGTCATCGCGTATTGGGCGAGCGAGGGCGCGACGTGGTTCAAGTTCCTCGGCGGCGAAACGCGCGCCGAGCTGGCCGCGGGCATCAAGGAAGCGCATGCGCGCGGGCTCAAGGTCACGGGACACCTGTGCTCCATCACCTTCACAGAAGCATCGGAGCTCGGGATCGATCTCCTGCAGCATGGCTTCATCACGAACAGCGACTACGTGCCTGGCAAGAAGCCCGACGTGTGCCCGCCGGAGAACATGAAGGTGCAGGCGGACGTCGACGTGAATTCCCCGGAGGTGCAGGCAAGCATTCGCGCGATCGTGTCTCACGGCACCGCGGTGGCGTCGACGCTCGGCGTCTACGAGACGTTCGTGCCGGAGCGTGCGCACCTCGATTCGGCGGCGATGGAGATGCTGTCGCCCGCCGCCCGAGCAGAAGTCCAGGCAAACAACGCGGGTCTCGCGCAGAGCGGCTTCACGGTGCCCGTCAGGCTCCTCAAGAAGATGATGGAATGGGAGCGCGCCTTCGTTCGCGCCGGCGGACTGCTGGGTGCCGGTTGCGACCCATGGGGCACCGGCTATCTGCCCGGCTTCGGCGATCTTCGAAATTACGAGATGCTGATCGAAGCGGGGTTCACCGCCGCGGAGACGGTTCGGATCATGACGTTGAATGGCGCACGCATCGTGGGCAAGGACAAGGAGACCGGCTCGATCGTACCCGGCAAGATGGCGGACCTGGTCGTCATCCGCGGCAATCCGGTGCAGACGCCACACGACATCTACAACGTCGTGACAGTCTTTAAGAGCGGCGTAGGATACGACTCCATGAAGCTTCGAGAAGGCGCCAAAGGACGCGTTGGCGTCATGTAAAGGCGCACGCGCCCTTCTTCACGGGAGCCCGTAGACTACGATCTGACTCGCCGCCGACGCGCCCGGCCAGATTGGGGATTTCATCCCCGCCGCCACACCGATCCGCTGCCTTCCACCCGCGAGATAGCTCACGATCCCGCCTCCCATCGACTGCTCCGTCGTTAGGCGCCAGAGCACATCACCCTTCTCGGCATCGAACGCATAGAGCGTCCCGCCGAGGTCCGCCGCGAAGACGAGCCCTCCCGCTGTCGGCGTGACGCCCGCGAGCACCGGGCGCGGCGCCGCAAACTTCCATCGGACCGCGCCGTTGTCCGCATCGAACGCCGTGAGCCATCCCCTCGCGCTGTCTGCGGGATCCAATTGCAGCGACGCCGCACCGAACCAGCCCGCGCCCTGCGGTGGCACCGGCGCGGATTCGTCTACGAGCTGCACGGTCGCGCACCAGTCGACGGCGCCGACGTAGAGCGCGTTGAGCGACGCGTGGAACGCCGCGCCATTCCACTCCGATCCACCGAGGTACCCGGGACAGAATCGCGTTTTCGTGTCCCGCGAGAGCGGCGTCTCGACGTTGGCACGCGTCGTCGTCGGCATTTGATAGACCAGCGGCATGGCGCCGGCTCGAACACGCGAACGATCGACGACCGAGAGCAGTCCATCCTTGTTCGCCGACGCCGCGATCTCGCGACCCGCGCGCGTCCTGACGAGTGGTGATGGACTGTCGACGTCCCAATCGTGGAAGTCGTGTTTGACGAGCTGGTTGTACGCGAGGAGCTTGCCGCTCGACGCCTCGAGCGCGATGAGTGAGTTCGAGTACAGGTTCTCGCCATCACGCACGGCGATGTCGAAGTCCGGCGCCGGGTTGCCGGACGAGACGTAGAGCACGCCGTCCTTCTCATCGAGTGTGAACGCCGTCCAGAACGCGCCACCGGAGATCGGATAGCGATCGGCCGTCGGCCACGTGCGCGGAATCGGGCCGGTGGACGGCACCACATCGAAGCGCCAGACGACACGACCATCCTTCGCATCCAGCGCGTACACGTGGCCAATGACGCCGGAGAGGTCGCCGCCGGCGTTGCCGACGAACACCAGCCCATTCCATGCGGTCGGCGCCATCGGCACGGTAACGCCGCGTCCTGCAGCGTCGAGGGTGACGTCCCACAGCTCGTGGCCATCGGCAGCGTCGAGCGCGATCACGTGGGCATCCGAGGTCCCCCGAAAGAGCCGGCCATTCAGGTAAGCCGCGCCGCGGTTCACCGCCAGGCGACTCGGTGTCGGGCTGTGCCTAACGCTGTGCCAGCGCTCGGCGCAGGTTGCCGCGTCGATGGCGTAGGAGATCGTGTCGGTGGTGAAGTACATGACGCCGCCGATGACGATCGGGCCCGTCTGGAGTGCCGTGACCTCGGGGAGCTGATAGCGACAGACGACCGCGAGTCGCGCGACGTTCGACCGGTCGATCTCGGTGAGCGGTGAAAATCGGTCGCCGGCGAGCGTCCGGTTGAACGTCGGCCAGTCACCCGGCGCGACGCTCGGCGGCGACGCGACCGCGGCTGAGGGCGCGGGCGAAGTGTGCGCGCACGCGCCGATTGCGGCACCGCACGCGAGCAACGCTACGACGACGACAGTCCACACCGTCCGTCCCTGTTCTCGGCTCATCGTTCCTCCGGTTGACCGATGGGATCATAGCAATCATCAAGCTCCTTGCGTAGTTCGGGCGCTGGGCAGTTAGATCTGTGCTCTAGCTACTGCTGGTTGGGGATTCCATACTCAGTCATCACCGGGAGCGGACCCATGGCCAACATTCCCTTCACCAGCAACTACACCGACCTCTCGAACCAGCGCGGCTACCAGTTCCAGTTCTTCTGCCGGAAGTGCGGGAACGGGTACATGTCGACGTTCCAGGCCAACGCCCTGAGCGGCGTCGCCAACGTCGCGAACGTCGCTGCGACGATCTTCGGCGGGATCTTCGGCCGCGCAGCCCAGTCAGCCGCCGCCATCCAGAGCCAGGTCGCCGGCCCGCAGCACGATTCGGCCCTCGACGCGGCGGTGCGCGAGATCAGCCCGATCTTCAAGCAGTGTTCGCGATGCGGAAGCTGGGTCTGCGAGCCAATCTGCTGGAACAAGAAGGCCGGCCTCTGCGAGACGTGCGCGCCGGACATGGACGAGGAGATCGCCGCCGCGCAGGCGCAGGCCGCTCGCGACCAGGCGATGACCAAGGCGCGAACCGTCGACTACCTCGGCCAACGGAACCTCGAGCAGGTCGTCTCCACGCTGTGCCCGACCTGCGGGGCGAAGACACAAGGTGGCAAGTTCTGCCCCGAGTGCGGCACGAGCCTCGCCCAGAAGCGAACGTGCGGCAACTGCGGGGCGGAGGCCGACGGCTCACCGAAGTTCTGCCCGGAGTGCGGGAAACCGTTCGGGAGCTGACGTGGTCGCGGAGCCGAGGCGCGCCGCGGCCGCCTTCCAGCTGGTCGACGCGACGGGAAGCGTTAGGCAGGCAGGCGACGGCGAGGCTGTGATCGGGGATGATGCGCTCGGTGGGCCCGGCCACCATCTCGTGGCTGGACGCCGATCGACTGACCTCGGCGGACTACCAGATCGAGCTGCACCTCTGGCCCGAGGGTCGACTGGTGCTCCGCCAGCTGGGCCGACGGTTCGACACCTTCGCGCACGAGTTGCGACGAGTCCGCAACCAGGCACGAGTCGCGGGCATGCTGGCGCACGGCGTCACCATGCCCGACGTCTACGACGGTGCCGTCCTCGCTCCGGACGCTCGACCGGCGGAGCTCCAGGTGTACGACACCCACGTCGCGGTCGTCCTTGAGGACGACGACCCGTGGCAGGTTCCGCTTGGCGCGGTCACGAGTGTTCGAGAGGAGCGAGAGCCACCGGGCATCACACTGGTGACACCGGCGGGCCTAACGACACTCGGTCGGCTGGGTCGGCAGCGCGACGCGTGCCTGGCGGCGATCACGGAGCGCCGCGAGGCACAGCGGCAGATGCTCGCCGAGCTGACTGGTGAGGCGGGATTCTCCGATGGCCGCGGCCTTGGTCCGGCCGAGGTTCGCGACTTTACCAGGCTGGTCGAAGGGTTCGCCGCGCCGGAACGGGTGCCGTGCGCCCGCACACTGCTCTCCGCAGCAGCGGCCGACGCACGCATCGGCTTCGTGCAGCTGCTCGATCCGGACCGTGAGAGGCTCCAGCCGGCCGAGCCGTTGCCGAGTAACTGGGCCGTGTTCCTGCTCGTGCCCGTTGGTGTGAGCACGGTGCTCGAGATGCTCGCGGGGCCGTCGGCTGCCACCTATGTGTTCCGTGAAGAGATCGAGGCGGTGAACCGGGATCTCCAGCTCCTGCATTTTCGTCGCGCACCACTCGCGCTCAGCGAGGAGCAGGCAGCGATCACCACCGACAATCCTCATCGACTGGCGCTGCGGAAGCTCGAGCCCTTGAGACGACTGCGGTCTGCGATGGTCGCGCGAATCGTTCACAATGAGCGCTGGTCCAGCGCGACAGAGGATACGCTGAAGCTGGCGTCCGTTCGCGTGCTGGCGTAGCGTTGTCCGCATGACCTGGGATGACCTGCCCGGCGGCGCCCTTGTTCGGGAGGGGCTCGATGATCTGCAGAATGGCCGCGAGACGGCGCCCGCGCTGCTCGTCGCCATCGGCGCGCCGCGCCTGAGGCGCCTCGGCATCCCCGTGCCGGAGACTGCCCAGGACCCTGAGCATCGGCTCTACGCGCTGCTCGCCCGCACCGAGGGCGACGCCGCACACTCCCGGTTCAACGCGCTCATCCGGCTCCTCGTGAGCTTCGAGCGGACCGCCGAATCCGCCGCCTAACGGGTGCGAGCGCCGGTCGACGCGGGTCGCATCCGCCAGCTCATGGAGGCGCTCGCCCGCGCCGCGGATCACGAGCTGCGCGTGTATCTCGTTGGTGGGACGACGGCCGTGTTGATGGGGTGGCGGTCGTCGACCATCGACGTCGACCTCGTGATGAGCCCCGAGGATGACGCGCTGCTGCGCGCGATCCCGGCGATCAAGGAACGCCTGCGGGTCAATGTCGAGTTGGCGTCCCCTCTCGACTTCATCCCCGTTCCACCGGGATGGGAGGACAGAAGCCCACTAATTGCCCGGATCGGACGGGTCAGCTTTCATCACTTTGACCTGTACGCGCAGGCCTTGGCGAAGCTGGAACGTGGGCATCGCCAGGATGTCGTCGATGTCCGCGAGATGATTGGCCGCGGTCTCGTCACCGGATCGCGGCTGCTCTCGTATTTCGAGCAAGTAGAGCCTGAACTCTATCGCTATCCGGCGCTCGATCCGCCGAGCTTCCGGCGGGCCGTGGAGGTGGCAGCGAGGGGAACGGGGTAGGCTTGCCCGGCTGGCGAACTCGGTGGCCAACATCGAGCTTGGAGCGTGTCACGAGCCTAGACTCGAGCCTATCACGCCAATAGCCATGCGACACGCGATTGCCCTCGCCGCTCTAGCGCTTGCCGCCGTCTCCGGTTGCAGCCCATCGCAGAGCGCATCCGGTGATACTACCGGCGCGACCCCGCCGACTCCATCGCGACGGGCGTTGCGCCCCGCGAGGGTAGCAACGGCCGATTCGGCCATGGTCGTATCGGCATCAGCGCTGGCGACCAACGCCGGACTCGACGTGCTGCGACATGGCGGCAATGCCGTGGACGCCGCCGTCACCGTCGCGCTCACGCTCGCCGTGACGTACCCCGCCGCCGGGAACATCGGCGGTGGAGGTTTCATGGTGGCGCGCATCAACGGCAAGAACGTCGCGCTGGACTTCCGCGAAGTGGCACCGCGCGCGGCCACGCGCGACATGTACCTCGACTCCGCCAAGAACATGACCGACCGCAGCGTGACAGGTGCGCTGGCGGCCGGTGTTCCGGGGGCGGTGGCCGGTCTCTTCGAGGCCCACCGGAAGTACGGGACGAAGCCATGGAGTGAGCTGGTGCGCCCAGCCATGGATCTCGCCGAGCGAGGCTTCGTCATCGACACCTCGTTCACGGATGATGATGAGAATGGCGCCGATCGCCTCGCGAAGGACTCGGCGAGCGCCGCTCTGTTCCTGCGCAACGGAAAGTTCGTTCCCGTCGGCGATACGTGGCGCGCGCCGGAGTTGGCAGCCGTGCTGCGGCGCATCGCGGAGCGTGGTCGAGACGGATTCTACAAGGGCGAGACGGCGGACCTGATCGTCGGCGCCATGAAGCGGAGCGGCGGCATCATCTCGCGCGAGGACCTCGCCGGATACCAGGCGATCTGGCGTACGCCGATCGAGTTCACGTATCGCGGCCATCCGGTCGTGTCGATGCCTCCGGTCTCGTCAGGCGGGCTCACCCTGGCGTTGATCCTCGGGATACTCGAACGCAGCAACATCGATTCGCTGGCATGGCGAAGTCCCGCGTCGATCCACCTGCTGGCGGAAGCGGAGCGGCGGGCGTTCGCGCGACGGAATACGCTGTTGGGAGATCCTGCGTTCGTGAAGATTCCTGCTGCCAGCTTCACGTCCGCGGACACCGCGGCGGCATTGCTCGCAGAGATCGGCACGACGTCGTCCGGAGGCGGCGGCGGTTCGGCGACCAAGGAGCCGCGCCACACCACGCACTTCTCGATCGTCGACGCACACGGAAACGCCGTGGCCATCACGACGACCCTCAACGAGAGCTACGGCGCCGCGTTCACCGTGCCGGGCGGACAGTTCCTCCTCAACGACGAGATGGACGACTTCACGGGCAAGGTCGGAGCCGTGAACGCGATGGGGCTCGTGCAGGGAGAGGCGAACGCGATTGCGCCGGGCAAGCGCATGCTGTCGAGTATGACGCCGACGATCGTGCTGGACTCGTCAGGCGCGCCGCTCCTCGTGACCGGCGCAGCGGGAGGGGCGTACATCATCACGGCGGTGGCGCACCAGATCGTGTCGCTTTTCGACTATCACCGGTCGCTGGGCGAGGCGATGGCCGTGCCGCAATTCCATCACCAGGACGTGCCTGATTCCCTCCTCGTGGAGCAGGTGCCATGGGCTGACAGTGCCGCGACGTTCATGAAACCGCTTGGCCACGCGGTGAAACTGTCGCCGTGGGGATCCCTCGCCAACGTGCAGAGCATCCACCGCGAAGATGGGAAGTGGCACGGCGTGACGGAACCGCGAGGATACGGGTTGGCGAAGGGCTACTGACGGCAACGTGACCTAGTCAACAACTCGCAAAATGCCAGTTTCTATTCCCGCAGTCGTGAGGCGCGCCCTTGCGGCGACTATCCTCGTGTTGGCGGCTCGCGACGCTGGGGCGCAGTCTCAGCGGGAAGCGCGAACCGCGTGGGAGCGCCTCTGCACCATCCGACGTGAGAAGTTCGACCGCATCCTGCCCGAGGCAATGCGCGAGAACCAGATCGACATGTGGATCGTGGCGATGAAGGAAGGCCACTACGATCCGCTCTGGGAACTGCTCGGGCGCGGCTACGTTGGGACCATCGGGTACTACATCTTCACCGATCGTGGTGGCGATCGGATCGAGCGCGCCGTCATTGGGATCACCGATCACAACCGCGACGCGTGCGGCGCGTACGACATCGATTCGAGCACCGCGTTAGGAGCGTTTGTGGCCGAGCGGAAGCCGCGCCGCATTGGGCTCAACATGTCAGAGGAGATGGGCCTTGCCGACGGGCTCTCGCACACGCTCTACAACCACATTGTGAAGGAGGTTGGGCCGCAATACGCTACGCGGCTCGTGTCAGCTGAGAAGTTGATTTCTGACTTCAGCTCGCGGCGTGTGGCCTCTGAGCTGGTCGCGTTCGGTGAGGCAACGGAGATCGGCCGCCAGATCGCGGAGCGGGCGCTGTCGAAAGACGTCATCACGCCGGGCCTAACGACTCTGCGAGACGTTGCCTGGTGGATTCAGGACGAGCAACTGCGCAGAGGCCTCGGGTCGTCGTTCGAGGTGCCGTCAATCTACATCACCGGACCTAACGGGATCGAGGCGACGTCGAACGACAGGATCATCCAGCGCGGCGATCTCCTGATGATCGACTTCGGCGTCGGCTACCTGAATATGTGGACCGACCAGAAGCGGATCGCCTACGTGGCCAAACCGCGCGAGACGGCGCTGCCGGCGAGCTATCAGCGCGCGTTCGACAACGCCGTTCGTGTGCGCGAGGTAATCCGTCGCACCGCGAAGGCCGGGAAGCTGGCGCAGACGATGATGAATGAAGTGAACGCGGCAGTCGCGGCAGCGGGCTTCACGGCCATGCGCGGATTCAACGAGGTGCGCGCTGACAGCTCGATCGAGTTCATCATCGGGTGCCACTCGGTAGGCGACTGGGGCCATGGAATCGGCCCATCGATGGCGTTCTTCAATCCCGGCCGCCTAACGTACGAGATGCGTCCGACGAACCTGTTCTCGATCGAGCTGTTCGCGTATACGCCAATCCCCGAGTGGCAGGGGAGGAAGCTGCGGATTCCTCTGGAGGACGATGCTGTAGTCACGGCGCGCGGCGTGGAATGGCTGTCGCCGCCGATTCAGCGGATCGGACTCATCCCGTAGCCCTCGCGCCGTCTGGCACGCCCACCCATCGCGTAACGCACTTCGGCCCCGTACCTGTCGTGCCAATGGCCGTGCGCTGCCGACCAGATCTTGCCAGAGTTCCAAGAGGCGGGGTTTGCGAGAGTGCTCACGATTGTCGGGCTCCCGGAATTGACGGATGATCTAGCGCGCAGGACGCGCTGGTAAGGTTGTACGCTTCGGGGCCACTACGGGAATCGGCCTAGTCCCCGTTGCATTCGCCGATTTGCGGTCACTATGCAGGCGAACCCGAGGTCCGAGACGTCCTGGCTCGACTTCGCGTACCCCCACGCCTTGCCGGCGGGGCTCCTGAAGATGTACACCTAGGCGGTCGCCTCTCGCGAGAAAAACATGCTCGTGCGCATCGGGACTCTCGTACTCGCAGCCGCCGCATTGCTCTGGGCGCCGAACCACGACGCCCTCGCGCAGCAGCAGAGCCAGCGACCCCGCGTCCTCGTCTTCTCCAAGACCGCCGGCTTCCGACACAGCTCCATCGAGCCCGGCATCGCCGCGATCAAGAAGCTCGGCCAGGACAACGGGTTCATCGTCGATGCGACGGAAGACGCGACCGCCTTCACCGACGCGAACCTCAAGCGCTATCGCGCGGCAGTCTGGCTCAGCACGACGGGCGACGTGCTCAACCCGACACAGGAGGCAGCGTTCGAGCGCTACATCCAGGCGGGTGGCGGCTACGTCGGAATCCACTCGGCCACCGACACGGAGTACGAGTGGCCGTGGTACGGCAAGCTCGCCGGCGCCTACTTCAATGGGCACCCGAACAACCCGAACGTGCGGAAGGGGACGTTCCGCGTCGTCGACAAGTCGGACCCGTCGACGCAGGGACTTCCGGAGCGGTGGGAGCGCACCGACGAGTTCTACAACTTCCGCAACATCCAGCCGGACCTGCACGTCCTCGTCGATATCGACGAAAAGAGCTACGAGGGTGGAACGAACGGTGACCGCCACCCCATGAGCTGGTACCACGATTTCTCCGGCGGGCGCGCGTGGTACACGAACATGGGACACACGGACGAGACGTTCTCGGACCCGCTCTTCCTTCGCCACCTAACGGCTGGCATCCGCTACGCGATGGGGAAGGCGGCATTCGACTACAAACGCTCGCGCCCCGAGGAGAACCGTTTCACGAAGGTCGTCTTCGCCGAAAAGCTTGAAGAACCGGTTGAGCTGGCAGTGCTGCCTGACGAGCGTGTGCTGTTCATCGAACGCCGGGGGGCGATCAAGCTGTACACGCCGGCGTCCAAGGCGGTGAACCGGATCGGCTTCATCCCCGTGAGCCTCAAGTACAACGACGGCGACCAGGCCGAGGACGGTCTGCTCGGTCTCGCGCTCGATCCGGGCTTCGCGACGAACGGCTTCGTCTACATGTACTACTCGCCAGCGGGTACGGAGCCGAAGAACGTGCTCGCACGGTACGTGATGCGCGGCGACTCTATCGACATGTCATCAGCCAAGGTCATGCTTGAGGTGGCGACGCAGCGCGATAAGTGCTGTCACACGGGAGGCTCGATCGCCTTCGACGGACGCGGGAACCTCTATCTCTCCACTGGCGACAACTCGAACCCGTTCGCCAACGGCTACGCGCCGATCGACGAACGGCCCGGACGCTCGCCGTGGGACGCACAGAAGTCCTCCGCCAACACGAACGACCTGCGCGGCAAAGTCATCCGCATTCACCCCGAACCAGACGGCTCGTACACGATTCCGGAGGGCAACCTCTTTCCGCCAGGAACGCCGAAGACGCGGCCCGAGATCTACACGATGGGCCATCGTAACCCGTACCGGATCTCGGTAGACAAACACACGGGCGTTCTGTACTGGGGCGACGTCGGCCCGGACGCCCAGGTGGATTCGGCGGACCGTGGCCCCGCGGGGCAGGACGAGGTCAATCGCGCGCCCCGCGCGGGGAACTATGGCTGGCCGTACTTCGTCGGCGACAACAAGGCGTACATCAATCTCGATTACACCACGATGACGCCCGGTCCGAAGTTCGATCCCGATCATCCCGTGAACGACTCGCCTAACAACACGGGACTCAACGAGCTTCCGCCGGCGCAGAAGGCGTTCATCTGGTATCCGTACGGACCTTCCTCGGAGTTCCCACTCGTCGGCAACGGTGGGCGCGCGGCGATGGCGGGCCCAGTCTTCCACCGAGAGGATTTCGCCAAAGTGGCGCGTCCCTTTCCGCAGTGGTACGACGGAAAGCTCTTCATCTATGAATGGATGCGCGGCTGGATCATGGCCGTGACCATGGACTCGGCCGGGAACTACGCGGACATGGAGCGCTTCATGCCGAGCTCCAAGTTCTCCAACCCGGTGGACATGGAGTTCGGTCCCAACGGCGACCTGTACATGCTGGAGTACGGGACTGCCTGGTTTCAGGGAAACGACGACGCGCGGCTCGTCCGCATCGAATACAACGGCGGGAATCGGGCGCCGGTGGTCGTGGCGAGCGTCGACAAGCCGGCCGGCGCGCTGCCGCTGCGCGTGAAGCTGTCGTCGGAGGGGACGACCGACGCCGACGGAGATTCGCTGACGTACCAGTGGACGGTGACGCGCCAGAACGGAACCGTGGTGCGCCGCCTAACGGGGCCGGACGCGACGCTGACGCTCGGCCAGGCCGGGACCTACACGGCGACGCTAACGGTGACCGACGCCCAGCGTGCACGCTCCAAGGGAAAAGTCCTGGTGGCGGCCGGAAACGAGCCGCCCAAGGTCGCGGTCGATCTGCAGGGGAGCAATCGGACGTTCTTCTTCCCCGGAGTTCCGATCCACTATGCCGTGCGCGTCAGCGACCGCGAGGACGGATCGCTCGCCAACGGGCGCATTGCGACCAACCGTGTTCGCGTCACCGCCGACTTTCTGAAGGATGCGCCGCCGGCGGCCGCCACAGGGCGCGGCGGTGCCGAGGCGCTCCTGCCGCACGCCGAAGGGAAGGCGTTGATCGAGAGCAGCGACTGTTTGGCGTGTCACAAGGTCGACCGGACGTCGATCGGGCCCACGTACATGGCGGTGGCTGAGCGCTATCGCGACGATACGACGGCCTTGATGCGCCTGGCACGGAAGGTCCGCAGCGGTGGCACCGGTGTGTGGGGAAAGAACACCATGCCTGCCCACCCGCAGCTCACTGAGCCGCAAACGAGGGAGATGGTCGCCTACGTGCTGAGCCTGGGCGAGCACGCGAAGTCGGCGTCGCTCCCGGTGCGTGGCGAATACACGCCGTCTGACTCCGCCGCCGGCGCGAACAAGGGAGTCGTCGTACTGCGGGCCGCATACACTGACCGCGGCGCGAACGGAATCCTGGGCGTCCCCGCCGAGACGACGGTAGTGCTGCGCGCACCGACGGTGGTGGTTGCGAGCGGCACACTCTCCGATGGGCTGCAGAAGATGACTCCCGAGGGAATGCCGGTCGAGATCACGATCGTGAACCGGTCGGGCGGCTCGGTCAAACTGGAGAAGATCGACCTGACCGGCGTCTCGGGCGTGATGGTCTCCGCGTTGGCGCCGGCGCCATACGGCGCCATAGGCGGGAAAGTCGAGTTTCGCGTCGACTCGGCGACTGGTCCGCTGCTCGGTGAGACGGAAGTCATCAAACCGTCCGCCGACTCCGCGGCGCCGCCGGTCCAGCTACACGCGTCCCTCACTCCGACGACTGGAGTGCACGACGTCTATCTCGTCTTCCGTAACGAGCAGGCGCCGACCGGGCAGCAGATGTTGTTCGTCGTGTTGACGGCGACGTTCCAAGGAGGGAAGAGGGATGGGGGATGAGGGAACTGGGAACTGGGAACCGAGGCTCCACGCGGAGTCGCTGTTCCGGTTCCCCGTTCCCGGTTCCCCGTTCCCGGTTCCCCGTTCGCCTCATCCCCCTGCCCTGGCCGGTCAGACCTGCCCGTTCGCGACGGGAAGAAAGCAGCGGAACGTCGCGCCTCGGCCGGCATTGTTCTCGGCCTGGATTCGTCCGCGATGCGCGAGAACGATCGAACGACTGATCGTTAGGCCGAGGCCGAGTCCCTGGGCGCGGTGGGTGACGAACGGCTCGAACACCGAGTCGAGCAGATCGTCGGGAATGCCGACGCCGCGGTCGGCGACGGCGATCTCCACGAACCCGTCGTCCACGACCGTCGTTAGGGTGATCTCGCGCTCGGCCGGCTCTATCGCGCTCATCGCGTCGCAGGCGTTGAGGACGAGATTGAGGATGACCTGCTGCAGCTGAACGCGGTCGCCCAGCACCGGCGGAATTACCGGTGACAGCGACGTCTTGATCGGCATTCGCCGCAGCAGGAGGTCGCTGTGGGTGAGGTCGAGGACCTCGCGTGTGACTTCGTTCAGATCGACGGGCTGAAGAACGGCATTGCTCTTCTTCAGAAGCTCGCGCAGACGGTGGATGACCGTGCCAGCCCGCTTGTCGTTCTTGATCACGTCATCCAACGCGGCGCGCAGCTCCGCCAGGTCGAGCGGGCTCTGATCGAGGAGCCGTCGCGCAGCCTGCGCGTTCGTGAGGATCGCGGCGAGCGGCTGACTCAATTCGTGGGCGAGCGCACCGGATTGTTCGGCCAGGATCATCACACGATTCAGATGCGCGAGCTCGTGGCGCTGGGCGGCCGCATCGAGCTCGGCGCGCTTGCGGTCGGTGATGTCCCGCACGATGCAGAGCAACCGGTCACTGTCGGCGCGGACGATGCGTGCTTCGTAGAACCGCCGCTCGTGATGCTCCTCGAGGCTGTACTCCAGTAACTCCGGTTCGTTGGTGGCGAGCGCCCGCTCGAATGCGCGGTCATAGTCATCGGCGAGCCACGATGGCAGGAACTCACGCATCGACTTCCCGAGGAAAGCCTCGGGCGGCGCGAGGAGCGCTTCGGGGTTCTTGACGTGATAGTCGAGGTACACGCCGTCGCTGCTCATCACGAACATCCAATCCGGAATGGCGCGGAGAATGGCGCGGTTGCGTTCCTCGCTTTGGCGCAGCGCCTCCTGGGACTGGTGATGATCGATCGCGGCGCCGGCGAGATCCGCCGCGGTCTCGAGGAGGCGGAGCTCCTCGTGGCTCGGGCCCCGCGGCGTGCCGCAATACATCGCGAACGAGCCGAGCAACTTCTTGTGAGGCGACAGGATCGGTGTCGACCAGCAAGCGCGCAGCCCGATGGCGACGGCCGCTTCGCGCAGGACGTCCCATTGCGAATCGCAGTGGCAGACGATGTCGGTGTCGATGATTGGCTGCCCGACGTGCATCGCGGTGCCATTGGAACCAACGTGCGGGCCGAGAGGCTGGCCATCGATCCGCTCGGAGTATTCGTCGGGAAAGCTCGGCGCGGCCCCAACCCGTACATGAACCCCGTCCACGTCGAGCAGCAGCACCGAGCACGCGCCTTCGGACTGATCCTCGACGATGTGCACGAGGAGAGTCAGGACCTGAGCGAGCGGCGCGCCGGTGGCGATCAGCTCGAGCACCTGGCGCTGACCGGCCTGAAAGGCTTCCGTCTGCCACAGCGCCGAATCGTTGCGCGCAATTCCTCCGGCGACCGCGCTCCGCTCGGATCCCGCCAGGGCGCCGCTGCGACGAGCTACGTCGTCGGCCTTCCCACGCTCCATAGCGAATGCCACCGATGCGGCGATGACGGATGCAAGCTGGATCTCCTCGCTATCGAACGCATGCGGCGCATCGTAGTACAGCATGAACTTCCCGATCACGCGACCGAGACTGACGAGGGGAATGAAAGCCAGGGCGACGATTCGTTCGCGTGTGAAGACCGGCAGGTACCGCTCGAGCGTCGGTTCGCGCGACACGTCGGGGACGAGGATTGGCTCAGCGTCTACGGAATCGGGCGTCCACGGGGAGTGCCCCTCCACCGCGATGCGATACTGAGCCGAGAGGCCGCGGTACGCCTTGAATCGCATCACGCCATCGGCGTCGAACAGCAGGACGGACGCGCGCGACACGTCGAGGCATTCGGCGAGCGTGTTCAGCGCAGCGCTGTAGATATCGTCCAGGTCTCGGGTTCGACCGAGAGCGCGCCCCACTGCCAGGCGCACAGCGAGCTGCCGATTCGTCGCCGCAGGCATCCGCCGATCTGTATTCACGGGCGCTCTCGTGAAAGTGGGTCGTTCGTTGCCCTATTGGCTGGAAACGTACGCGACTCGAAGCGCCGACGCGACTCAGCGGAAATGCGCGTCGGCGGACACAGCCCGCGCGATCGCAGCGATGAGATCGCCATCGCTGAACGGCTTGGCGACGGTCGGCGTACCGGCGTGAGCCGCTGCATCGCTCGGCGAAGGGCCGCCATCGCCGGTGATGAACACGATCGGAACTGAGCAGCCGCGCAGCCGCAGCCGCTCTCGCAGCTCGAACCCGTTCAGTCCGGGGAGGCGCAGATCGACGATGAGGCAGTCCGCCTCCGCCCCCTGCGCTTCGTACTCCTCCGCGGATGCGAAGACGCGGACCTCG
>DATCGG010000227.1:0-6946 GCA_036509075.1 Gemmatimonadaceae bacterium | reverse complement strand
GCGCCGCGCCGACTGGGTCATTGGCCTCATCGCGGATCAGGATCGGAAGGCGATGGTGGGAGCGTGGAAGGACGCTATGGCGTTCGACAGCAGGCGACGCCTGGCCGGGATTCGGTGTCCCACGCTCGTCGTTGCGGCGTCGAACGATCAGGCGGTGCCACTCCACCATGCGAGGATGCTTCACCAGGGTATCGCTGGCTCACGGCTCGTCATCGTCGATAGTGCCGACCACGCGCTCATCTGGGAGCGTCCTGATGAGTTGGTGCTGGTCACCGAGGAATTCCTCGACGCCTGACCTCGTGGCCGTGCGTGCGCTACCGTATGATTGGGGGAAGGGGGATGACGGATGAGGGAAGAGGGGAGAAAGCGAGAACCCTCGGGATGCCGCTCTGCGCAAGTTGAGCGTCGCGACGCTTTCCGCTCCTAACCCTCATCCCTCATCCCCCTTCCCTCATCCCTCGAGCAGCCGTGTCTCCTCGTCGATTGATCATGCGCTTCCGGGCTACCCGTCTCATCGCGCTCGTCGCCCTTTTCGTCGGGACGACGACGCCCACGTCCTCACTCCGCGCCCAGGGAAATCGCGGGAGGCAGCAGTCCGCCGCGATCGCTCCCGCCACGCTCGACTCTCTCCGCGCCCGCATCCGGCATGTGATGGACTCGACAAAGACACCGTCGATCGCCGTGGCGGTGGCGAAAGGTGGGCGAATCATCTGGGAAGAAGGCTTCGGCTTCGCCGATGTCGAGCACCACACACCGGCGACGCCCACCACGCTGTACTCCATGGCGTCGATCTCGAAGCCGATCACGGCGACAGGCTTGATGAAGCTCGTCGAACAGGGGAAGGTCGATCTCGATCGTCCCGCGAACGACTACCTCGGCTCGGCGAAGATTACCGGGCTCGCCGGCCCGGCGTCGGGGGCGACCGTTAGGCGCGTGATGTCGCATACCGCAGGCCTGCCGCTCCATTACCGCTTCTTCTACGCGGGCGGCGCAGTGACGCGGCCGTCGATGGACGAGGCGATCAGCCGGTATGCGATCGTCGTCTACCCTCCGGGTGCTGTCTACAACTACTCGAACCTGGGCTACGGGGTGTTGGAGGAGATCATCGCCAAGGTGTCGGGGAAACCGTACGAGACGTTCATGCAGGACGAGGTCTTCAAGCCATTAGGCATGACGACAACCACGATCGGAACCGGCGCGGGCATTGCCAACTCGGCCGTGCGGTACACGCCGGACTGGAAGCCGATCGCGTTCTATGACTTCGACCATCGCGCCGCATCGGCGGTCTATACGAGCGCGCACGAGCTCGTGCGGTTCGGCATGTTCCATCTCAAGGACCATCTCGCGGATCAGCGCCCGATCCTCAAGGACGCCACGCTCGACGCCATGCAGCGCCGGGAAACGCCCGGTGACACGGCGAACGGCTACGGGCTCGGCTGGTTGATCAGCAACGAGCAGGGAACGCGGGTCGTCTCCCACACCGGTGGAATGCCGGGCGTCGCGACGAGTCTCAAGCTATACCCGCAGCAGAACATGGCGATCGTCGCCCTGGCCAACACCAGCGGCGCGGCGCCACACCGTATCGCGGTGGACATCGCAGCGGCATTGGTGCCGGGCTACAAGGCGCCGGCCCCCCGCGATCGGTCGGGCGATGCCGTGGCGACCTTCACCAGCCCCGCGGAGCTGATGGGGGAGTGGACCGGCACCATCCGCATGTACGACGGCTCGACCACACCGATCGCGCTCCTCGTCAAGTCGGACGACGTCCACGTTAGGCTGGGGACCGGCCCCGACGTCCTCTGGACGGTGCTCAACGAGCCAACGTTCAAAAACAACCTGCTCGGCGGCGAATTTGCCGGGACGATTCCGAGTGAGGAGGCGCGTCGCTTTCCGCAAAACGTGGGCGTGTCGCTGCTGTTACAGGGTGACACGCTGCGCGGATGGGCAGCGGCGATGACGACCGATAATCCGCTGACGGGCGCGATGTCGTCGTACGCGGAGCTGACGCGGAAGCCGGCGGTCTCCAGCGGGAATCGGGAATAGCGGGAACCGGGAACTGGGAACCGAGAACAGCGACTCCTCTCGGAGCTACTGTTCCCGGTTCCCCGTTCCCCTTCTCCATCTCCCGTCGCCCGCAAACCTACCGCATGGTCCACCTGATTCCGCCAACAAGCGGCCAGTAGTTCGTGCGCTGATTCTTCGTGAAGACCGTCACGTACCGTGACTCGAGGAAGAGAGCCGAGCCCTGCGGGAGCCCAAACGAGAGACCCGCACCGCCGTTCAGACCGAGTCGAGTGGTCGAACTCCGGTCACCGCTTGCCGTACTGGTGTAGTTCACTTGCGGATATCCGCCCGGTGGCGGCGTCGTAGTCGTCGTGTCGCCCGGTGTCGCAGTCGAGTTACTCGCGCTACCGTACTTCGGGAAGTAATGCACACCACCGCCGCCGAGCAGGTAGAACGACGACGTCTTGTTCGTCCCGAACGGCATGTCGACCGTTGCGTCCAGCATGCCGTCCCACACCGCGGCGCTCCCCAACTTCACTCCGTCCACGGTCTCGCCGCCCCATTTGCTGTAGGCGATATCGGCCCGCATGCCTAACGGGCCATTCGCTGGTCGCCACCCGAGCGGGACGGTCGCACTCCAGCCATCCTTGTAGACATTGCGGAACTGGCCGCTCGGCATGCTGGCCCCCGCGCCAAATCCGATGTAAAAGGTGCTCGGTCCGCGCACCGATGGCTGCTTGAACGCGGGAGCGATCGCGTTCGAATCGCGCGCAATCGTGGACGTATCGTGAGTCGTCGTGCCTGCGCGTGCGAGTGTGGTGGTCGTTCGGTACTGTGCCGCGCCGATCGAGGCCACGATCGGAACGAGGGCCAACGCGAGTGCAGCACTACGTACGGTTGAGGTTCGATTCATCAGGATCCTCCGTGATCGAGACTACGATCGCAGGAGGCGGCATTTCACGAGCCGCCGCCGATCACGGGGAATGCGTCGATCGAACAGTCGTCGGTGAACGCGCAGCACTGTGCGGTGAAGAGCACTGTGCGCCTGGCGACAGCAGAAGATTTTACGCGCGCATGCCTCGCACACAGAGGAGGCTGGCGTGGCAAAGCGAAGCCGACCGCGGTGTGTCTCCCACGGTCGAGTCACACGTTAGGCGGTCCCGTCACATGCCGGTGAAGAACATGATGTGCGCCTTCGGCGTCCCCGGGTACATGATCCACGGCACACCCGGCGCCGGCGTCTCCGTGATCCCCGTCGACTTTTCCGTCGCACCCGGGATGTACACGACGTACAGCCACTTCGCGCCCGTCACTGCGCCGGTCGCCGCGTCGAAGCTGTTCGGCGGACCCGTCAGCGTGTACAGCGCTGATGGTGTCCGAGGCATCATGAGCTTGCCGCTCGTGATCTCCTTGAACCGGACGGTGTCCACCTGGTCGTCTTTCACGCCCTGCGCACGCAGCTCGCGGCCGCGCGCCATGAATGGCTCGAGCAGCTTGTGGTAACACGCGACGTGGAACTGCTTCCCGTCCGGATTGCTCGCGAGGCAGATCATGTCGTTCTTCTCCTCGCGCAGCTTCACGAGCTTCTTGCTCTCGTTGTATCCCCACACGCCCGCCCCATTGCGCATCTCCGCTGGCGCCGCGGCGATCGCCGCCTGGATCTGCTTCGCCGGGGGCAGGACCTGGCCCTGAGCGACGACAAGTACGGGCAACGCCCATACGGCTCCTGCGCACGCGCCAATCAGCCGGAATTTCATAGTCTTCCCATTGAGAGATGTGCGTGATGTGTCACGCGGTTGGCTTACGACTTCTTTCGCCGCCCGCCCGCCGGCGAGATGTCGATCATGAGCGCGATGACGAGCCCCACGATGGGCCACACCGTCCACTGTCCGCCGAACCAGTGCTGCACCGCGGTGAACCAGAGAAAGCTCGTCGGCAGGAAGATGAAGCCGAGGATGGGCCAGAGTGGCGTATCGAACTGGCCCTTGAACCACGTGGTGAAAAAGTACAGCACCGCGATGACGAGACGCGGCGTGGCGAGCGCGAGGACGACGAGCAGGCACGGCATAGGTACGAATGACTATACGTTCCGGGACAGCGCGAGGCCATGTCCGGCCCACTCGGCGCTCAGTCGAATCGCGGCTCCTGTCGACGGATCTCGTCGGCATGTGCCGCAGGCGTGCCGGGCACCGGGGCGCGCTCGACCCACACACCGTTCGGGTCGAGCTCGAAGACCGATCCGTCGTCACACACGACCAAGAGAAGGCTCCCGACTACCGCCGCTGCCATTGGCTTCCGTGCCATCGTCATCGCCTCCCGGCGAATCGTTGAAGTAGCGCCGCGTCAAACCTGCCGTCATCGAGCGGCCCGCGCATCGCCTAACGCCGGGCTCACCTCGGAGGGCCGAGGGGCCGGAGCTGCGCGCCGAATCTGGCGGTCGCACGAGCGTGTAGAGGGTCCCAGCGCGCGAGCGTCGTCGGCACCTTGCGCTGAGCTGCCTGCACCGCCACGACGAGCTGCGTGGTCGGCTGCACGTCGGCGTCCTGCAAGGCGCCGTACAGCTGGCCGAGCTCACCGATGGTTCCCGTCAGGGTCGGTGCTTCGCCTGCACGACCTCCTCCGCCCCCGAATCCACTTCCACCACCCTCGAGCGCGGCGGCGGCGCGGTCGACCGAATCGACGGCTGCCCCCACCTCACCAGACGAGCGCCCTCGAATCTCGCGGAGGTTGGCGCGCAGCGCACGAAGCTCATCCAGCACGCCACGCGTGCGGTTGATGTCGTCGTAGACACCCTTCGAGAGTGCAAACTGGCGCGCGAGCGTGGCCGCCGACGCCTTGACGCGCGGGTCCATGCGCACGGTCAGCGGTCGCGTGAAGGTCTGCCCGTTCACCGTGAGACGAACTGTGTAGGTGCCGGGCACGACCCATGGCCCTTGGGGCTCCCGCGCCGTGTTGCGAGGTGTGGCCGAAATCGGGTACTCCGTGTTGAGCACTCCGGGCGCCGGGTAGCGTAGATCCCAGACGAACCGATGCATGCCCGGTTCGGTCGACAGCACCTGCGTGGGACGGATCCAGTATCGCGGGGTGTTGCCGACGTCGGCGGGGGCCATGGCGGTGTCGGTGCTCGCGTAGCGCCTAACGAGTTTCGTGCCGTCGAGGATCTCGAGCGTCACCGGCTTGCCGCCGGTGCCGTTAGCGCCGATCACGTAGTCGATCATCGCGCCATCCGGGGGATTCTCCGCCGCGGGCTCGTCCGGAGGGAGTGGGGTATCAGGCCACTGGCTGTACCGAATTCTGGTAGCTACCTGCGGGCGGATGAGGTGAGCGGAACTGGGAACCGGGAACCGGGAACCGGGAACCGTGGCTCCGCGCGATGCTACGTCTCCTTCACGGAGTCTCTGTTCCCGGTTCCCGGTTCCCAGTTCCCGGAGAGGCGTCACGTTATCCAGAATCCAAAACGATCTTCCATGCGTCCCGATCACCACGTCGTCATCCTTGATGACGAGATCACGGATCGACGTGCCCGGCATGTTCAGGCGCAGCGACTGCCAATGATCGCCGTCGTCGAACGACACCCACACCTGCCGATCGCTCCCGGCATAGAGTAGCCCGCGCGCCTTCGGGTCCTCGCGAATGACGTTCGTGATCGCGCCCGAGTCGATGCCGGCAACGATCTCCGCCCACGTCTTTCCGCCATCGCGCGTCCGGTAGAGGTGCGGCCGCATGTCGTCGAGACGCAGCGTGTTGATCGCCGCGTACGCCGTGAGCGTATCGAAGTGCGACGCGTCCATGATCGAGATCTTGCTCCACGGTCGCGATCTGAGCGCCGGCGGTGTCACGTCCTTCCACGTCTTACCGCCGTCGAACGTCACGTGGATCAGGCCATCATCACTGCCCGCCCAGATGATGTTCTCCTTCACGGACGACGGCGCGAGGGTGTATACCACACCCGGATGCCGTGTCGTCGCCGGACGCTCGCCGGCATATTTGCCGACGTTAGGCGGCACAATCGAGTCGGTACGCGTGAGGTCCGGCGAGATCTCCTGCCAGCTCTGGCCGCCGTTCGTCGTCTGCCAGACAGTGTTGGTTGCGAAGTAGAGTTTTCGCGGATTCACTGGCGAGAAGAGCAGCGGGGCCGTGCGCAGCGCTCGATAGTCGGGCGACCGTGACAGCTTCGGCGCCACGTTCTGCACCTGGCCGGTGCGGCGATCATACCGGGTCACCTTCCCGCCGTAGACGATGTCCGGGTCGAGCGGGTCCGGCGCCACATAGCCGTATTCCTCCACCGCTACCGGATGCCAATCCATGAACGTGATGCGGCCATTGTCGCTCCGGCTCAGGACGCACGCGGAGCCCGACTCCTGCTGGCCGCTGCAGACGCGGTACGGAAACGCGTTGTCGGTTGACACGTGGTACATCTGCGCCGTCGGCTGATTGTACCAACTGCTCCACGTCCTTCCGCCATTCACGCTGATCACCGCGCCCTGATCGGCAATCAGCAGGATGATCTCCGGGTTGTCGGGGTTGATCCAGAATCGGTGATAGTCGTCGCCGCCAGGCGCGCCGCGCAGGGCTGAGAAGGTCTTGCCACCGTCCGTGGACTTCCAGGCGACGATGCTGGCCGTGAAGACGATATCCGGATTCTTCGGATTCACTTTCACTTCAGCGAAGTCCGACGCGCGCGACACGACGCGCGCATCGTCCGTCGCCTTCGTGAACGTCTCGCCAGCGTCATCCGACCGATACAACCCACCGTTCCGTGCGGCGTCCACCGTCGCGAACACTCGGCTCGACAGACTCGGTGCGATGCCGATGCCGATGCGCCCGAGCCCATCGCGATCGAACGTGGGCAGTCCCTGGCCGATCTGCCGCCACGTCACGCCGCCGTCCGTGGATTTGAACAGCCCGGAGCCGGGCCCGCTGAACGCACCGTTCTCCCACG
>DATCGG010000226.1:0-2431 GCA_036509075.1 Gemmatimonadaceae bacterium | reverse complement strand
AGCGTTAGGCCGTGGTCGGAAAGGCGGCGATCTCACGCCGGCCGCATCACGCGCCCGATCGCATCCATGAGCTCGGCGAATCCGGCTTCCTGTTCACCGAGCTGTCGTTGGCCGAGCGGCGTGATGGTGTAGTAGCGGGCGCGCTGGTTGTTCGGCGTCTGCCCCCACTGCGCCTTGATCCAGCCCTTCTGTCGCATGCGCTGGAGGGCCGGGTAGAGCGACCCTTCCTCGATCCGGAGGACGTCGCGCGAAAGTCGCTGGATGTGCTGGGCGATGCCGTACCCGTGCATCGACTGCACGGCGAGGGTGCCGAGGATCAACATGTCCAGCGTGCCGGGCAGCAGGTCGCGCTTGTTGGCGGGCGTCATCGCAGGCACATAGAAAGTCTAGGGGGTAGACAAACTATGTCCTGCGACGCGCCTCCGCGCAATCCCTTCTAGCCGGCCACCGATCGCTCGTCGGTGCCTGTTCTGACGGGCGTAAGCGCGGCGAACGAGCTACCGATGCCGTTCGAGTACTCGGGCCGATCGCTCAGCCGTCTCGCTCCGAGCGCCGCCGCAACCGCACGCGCAATCTCGCGGGCGGGCCCAACCGTGGACCCGAGGTGGTCGTGCTGCCTGCCCGCCGACGCGCCGGACCAGATCCGTCGCCCCGTGCGGCCATCGAACAGCGTAGCGGTGATGAGAACGCCGCCGTCGTCATCGGAGCGACGGACGTTCGCCAGTAGGACGACGTCCGCGCTGGCTCGTCGCGCAATATCGGTCAGGTGGATGCTATATGCATCGGGATCCCCTCCGACATTCGGCGCGATCACGATGCCCTCGTAGTCTCGGAGCGCGACGGCGACTTCCTCGCCCACGCCATCGCTCAACGTGTCGACCACCGGCCGCAGGCACGCGTGAACGAATGGGATGACCGCCACCCGGCGGCCGATGACGCGCACGCGATGGGACCCGCTGATGAGCGCAGCGACGAACTCGCCCGCCGTGGCGTAGCGCCGGCTGGGTGACTTGTCGAGGGCACGCAGCAGCGCGGCGTCGAGTCTGGGCGGGATCCCGGGGCACAAGGACGCGAGCGGTCGAGGACGCGCACAGAGCTGCTGTCGCAGCACGGCGTTAGGCGTTCCGAGGAACGGCGGGCGGCCGCTCAGCATCTCGTAGAGCATGCACGCCAGGCCGTAGATGTCGCTGCGTCCGTCGATCTCGGCCCCGCCGTCCACCTGCTCCGGGCTCATGTAGTGGAACGTGCCAAGCGTGAGACCCGGCAGCGTCCGCCGTGGCGCCTCGACGCTGTCCATGGCCAGCGCGATGCCGAAGTCGAGCACGAGGGCGCGGTCGCCGTCGAGCATCACGTTCTCGGGCTTGATGTCGCGATGCACGACCTGATGGCGATGCGCGAAATGCAGCGCGCGGGCGACGTCCTCGGCGATCCGAAGCGCGTCGGCAAGGGGGATGCGTCCCAGACGCGAGAGCCTCGCGCGCAGGGTTTCACCTTCGACGAACGGCATCACGTAGTACGGGATGCCGCAGATGTCCCCAGAGTCGCACATGGGGACGATGTTCGGGTGGCGAAGCTGCCGAACGACGTTGATCTCCGACATGAAACGGTCGGCGTTGACCGTCGACGACAGCTCGTCTCGCAGGACTTTCACCGCCACCTGGCGACCGGACGCGCGGTCCGCTGCGAGGTATACGTACGCCGCCACACCACTCTGCAGGAGCTTCTCGACCCGGTAACGGGTCCCGAGTGCACTGGCGATCATGGCGAAATGCTCGGTGTTCATGTGCGTCCTTCGGTGGTCCTGATGATTGGACGGACGCGTCCGCAGCTTTCCTCCGGGGTTTCACCCGATAGGCGTCGCCCGACGACGGGTTCGGGGCTTCGCGAGGTGCTGGGCCCGGACGGGATCCGGGCGTCCGTAGCCGTACAGCGGGCTGTGCCCCCGCTCGTCGTAGGAGCCGCTTTCCACGTCGACCTTGTCGCAGGACTCCCGCAGCACTGCCCGCACTTCGGCGGCGGTGAGGCGCGGATTGGCAGCCACAATGAGGGCGCAAATGCCGGCGACCACGGCGCACGCGGCCGAGGTGAACCCGAAGCGTGTGGTGTAGAACACCTCGCCGTCCGCGAGGGACCCGAGGGGCGCGGTCGTCGTGTATGTCTTCCATCGACTGTCCGGGTCTCCGGGATCGTTGCTTGGCGCCACGCACCACAGCGCCTCGCCCCATCCGCTGTACGCCGGGTGTCTACCATGTGCGTTGCACGCCCCGACGGCGATGACCCCGGGGTAACTCGCGTAGCCGTTCAGCGCGAGATCGGAGCCGTCGTTGCCAGCAGAAAAGACGACGACGCAGCCTTTGCCCCCGCGGCCGCGCGTTAGGCAGTGGTCGAGTGCGTCGCGGGTGTGGTCGGGAAGCGCGCCACTGTCCCCGTC
>DATCGG010000225.1:0-12215 GCA_036509075.1 Gemmatimonadaceae bacterium | reverse complement strand
CCCCACGTTCCGCCGATGTACGCCCACAGCGCCTCGCCATAGCGGTACGGGAAGTACTTCCCGCCGTCGGTGAGCTGCTTGATGGTCGGGAGGTCGTTGCGAAGCACGGCGTCGCGCAGCCACATCGCGGTATGCGAGTCCTGGCCACCTAACGACAGATATTCGGCCATGCCTTCGACGAGCCACTGCGGCAGGCGGTCGAGTGAGGCACCGCGGATCGCGCCGGACTGCGCGATGTCGTACTGGAACACGTGAACCATCTCGTGCCCGAGCACGTGGTCGCTCTCGGCATAGGAGCCCGCCAAGGGAAGTACCATGCGGTCGAGCATGGACTCGGTGACCCCGCCCGTGCCTTCGTCGAGCTGCTCGGAGACGACGTTGGTCTGCTGGAAGTCCGGCTGATCCGCGTAGAGGATGATCGGCTTGCGTGCGGAGAGCGGATGGTTGAAGAGATCGGAGTACCTGGCGTTCCAGCGCTCCAGCATCCGCGCTGCGTCCTCCGCCGCCGGCTTCTCAGCGGCGTAGTAGTGGACGTCGAAATGCGGCGTGTGCAGGATCTCGAACTTGAAGTGCTCGTACTGCACCTTGTTGCGTCCGAAGTACTGGGCGCCAGCTCGTGAAGTACACGCGGTGAGCGCGACCGCGATGGCCGCGAGAATGAGAAGAATCCGAACGGCATCGCCAACGAGGGCGTTGCGCGACGAGGGAGATCGTGAAACGGTGCGCATGGCAAAGAGGACTGGCCGCTTGCGGCGACTACCGCGTGCGGACGAGAGTGAGCTGTACGTTCGACGGCAGAGTGCTGAACTGGACGGTCGCGGTCTGACCGGCCGAAACGGCAAAGCGGAGATACGCCGCGCTTCCGCCGTCCACGCTCATCGTCATCGGTGACGCGCCGAGCGCGACGGTCGAGAGCGGATAGGCGCCGGTGCTCTCCAGCGCGGCGAAGATCGATCGCAGGTTCCAGCTCGGTTGCTGATAGCGCGCGTCGGTGGACGCGACGTCGTCGGCGAACACCGACGTCGCCCAATCACGCGCGAGCGCCGTCAGATCGGTGCCGAACACCCGCTGGAGGTTTGCGACTCCGGTCGTCGTCGAGTTCACGAGTTGGTACCACGTCGTCCCGTCGTCGCTCCCGGTGTGGTCCGCGGCGTAGCGGAGGAACGACCACGTGGCGCCGCGGGTCGCCAGATCATCGTTGTCGGCGAAGGGTGAGTTCGACGATGGCGCGCCCAGATAGCTTTCGAGGCGGCTGAAGTTCGAGATGGCGTCTTCGTTGAACGCGTCCACATACGCGCTCGACGACCGCAGCGTCGTAGCGTCGATGTTCGCGCGTGGCGCGAGGCCGGTCTCGGCGTAGAACAGCAACTCCTCGGCGACGTGCGAGAGCCCTTCATCGAGCCACGTCACCTCGAAGTCGGTCGCGTCCGTGTTCACGTACATGCGTCGCGACGCGTTGATGAGATGCTGGTACTCGTGACCCAGCGTCGCGATCACGACACGTGTGACGTTGTCCTTCGTGAACTTGTTGCCGTTCACGACGCCGTTCGCGTCGGGCGCGAGGAGGTAGAACATCTCGCCGCCGTTGCTCCCCGCGCACGCGTCGAAGTCCGGGCTCGGTGTCGAGGGGAACAGATCGCGGGCGTAGAAGAAGCCCGCGACGTACGACGTGCTTTGGGCCGGCGTGAGCTCGTTCACGGCGCGCGTGAAGAACAGCACGACGTGGCCATTGCCATCGATATCCGTCGGTGACCCGAAGGCCTTCGTGTCCGTGGGGTCGACGAGGTTATCGAACGTGGACGCCATCGACGCGTAGTCGGCGTCGGTGTAGCCGGACGCGGGGTTGCTCGTGTCCGCGACGATGATGGCCTTTTTGCTCACCGCGGCGACGCGACCGGTGCGCAGATCCGGCGACGAGCATGCCGATTCTGTATTCGCGTTGAGCGTGACGAATTGGCCGACCTGCGCCGTGGACGGGACGACGCTCAGTGAGAGGCCGGGCACTGAACCCGACGTCGTCCGCTGGCGCGACCGCATCCACGCACGCGCCCCGGCGATGCGCGCTGTGAGGTCGCGTGCCTCACTCGCACGCAGCTTCGTGTCGAGGGCCCGGGTGAGCGCGAGCGACGACAACGTCGCGGACGTGCGCGACGCCCCGGCAAGCACGTTGAATGTCCCTTCGGTCGGCAGCCGGCTCGCGACGGCCGTCGCGGTCACGCCGCTCGCCTGCACCGTGAAGGATGTGCCGGCGGATCCGTCCAACGCCGTGTTGAATGGAACGAGCGCGAACTCACCGCCGCTGGTTCCCCCGGCGACACAAAGCGATGTGGCACCAAGCCCCGTGAGGACCTGGCCGGGGGAAAGCGATGTCACGGCAGTCGAACAATCGGCGTTGGCGACGTCTGTTGCCGTGGCTGTGGTGGATGGGGCTGTCGTGTCGGTGCACGCGGCTGCGACGGTCAGGATCAGCGTGCACACTATGGTTCTGCGGCCAGTGGCCGCGATTCGCGAGAACATCAGGCTCTACACTTTCTCGGTGTTTCTCGGTGTTGCTCGTGCCGTGAACGACTGCACGACTGTCATTTCCTACAACACGCGAGACTCGCGATACCCTCACGAGACACTCGTTAGGTGCCGGCGTGGAACTCGGGCATCACAGTGGGGTAAATGCCCCTGGCGGTTGTGTCCCCCCGAGTCGTAGGGGTACCGTCGGGGTGCGGTGTTGTTCATCATGGGCCGTGGCCGTGATGCCCGTGTGTCCAGGACCTCTCGTCGCTGACCCCCAGGGGATGACTCGTTCCATCCGCCTCGCATTGCTGCTCCTGCCGCTTGCCTGCGCCGCGTTGCCGTCACTGGCCCGTGCTCAGACGAGCTGCCCAGGCGCGGCGAGTGGTGCGGTGACGACTACCGCTCGCCAGTGGCCCGCACCGCTCGACCGGCTCGTCACGCTGCACGAGCGCGAGGTGTCGCTCCGTGATGCGCTCGACCGTCTCGCGGCAGCTGCACGCGTACGGCTCGCCTACTCGGCGGATCTTCTGCCGCTCGACCGCCGGGTGTGTGCGGTTTACCGGTCCGTCGCCGTCGGCACGGCACTGACGGAGCTTCTGGAAGGTGTGGCAGTCGAACCCGTCGTTGCGGACAGCGACCGCGTGGTACTGGCCCCGGCGTCCGCGCTGCAGGCGGCCGCGGCTCCCGGCCCTACACTGACGCGACGAACCGACGTTCTCGAGCGCGTCGTCGTCACCGGCACGGTCAACGGCTCGGCGCAGCGCGCGGTTCCCGTTGCACTCGACGTCATTGACGGCCGCGAGCTGCAGCGACGCGACGCGCGCTCACTGTCCAACGTCCTCAACGGCGCCGTCCCCGGAGTCTGGGTCTGGGAGCAGTCACCGACCAGCCTGCTCGCGAGCTACGCAAGCATCCGCGGCGCCAGCTCGTTCGGCTTGAGCTATCCAAAGGTCTACATCGACGGCATCGAGGTCGCGAACTCACTTCTCATCACGGCGCTCGATGTCGAGTCGGTAGACCACGTGGAGGTCATCCGAGGACCACAGGGCGCAGCATTGTACGGCGCCGACGCGATCAGTGGCGTGGTCAACATCGTGACACGTCACGACGGGGTCGATGGTGGCGCGCCACACGCCGAGTTGCAGACCGGCGCCGGTATGGCCGGCAGCATTTACGCACCGAGCGGGGTGCTCACCCAGCGTCATTCAATGATGCTGAGGACCGGCTCCGGTGTGGGGTCTGCTTCGCTCGGGCTCTCGGCATCCACGCTGGGCGATTTCATTCCCGATGCGTTCGACCACCGGTTCACGATCAACGGGACGGGCAGACGCGTGGCCCGCTCCACCATCATATCCGGCATCGTGCGATTCCTGGCCGAGGATGCCGCATCGCCTCCAAGTCCTCTGCTGGCGACCGTCGCGGGCGACGACTCACTCGCCACACCGCCCGCGGGCGACTCCGCGGTCCACCAGTCTGTGCGCCAGTACACGTTAGGCGGCACAGCTACGGTGCGCCAGAGCGACCGATGGACGCACACGGCAGTGATCGGCGTCGACGGGTACAGTCTCAACGACGCATCGGCATTCGGAACGCCGTTCACCTCCGCCGCGGATTCCGCCCTTCGCGCGGCACGCGGGAGCGCCGTGCGCGGAACCGCTCGTCTCAGCACTGTAGCGCAGCTGCGGACGTGGAATCGTCTCGCCGGGGCGGTCACGCTCGCGCTCGAGCATTCCGCGGTTCGCGAGGCCAATCGCCTACCCACGACGTTCGGGCCGGAATCGCCGCCTGGCGAGTATGGGGTAACGGAGCGCACCGAACGCTCGCGAAGCAATACAGGCCTCATTGGCCAGCTGAACGGGTCGTTCCGGGACATCGTGTTCCTGAGCGGCGGCGTTAGGTTCGAACACAGCGCCGGCACGGCCGATGTCGACCGCAACTCGACGCTACCGATGTTCGGCGCCGCGTTCGTGCAGGACCTCGGCCGCGCCGCGTTGAAGCTCCGCGTCGCGTACGGGAAAGGGATTCGCCCAGCCGAGACAACCATCCGCACGACGTCGTGGATGGGAATGCGTGGATCCGAGGCGGCATCGAACCTCTCGCCCGAGGAGCAGTCGGGTGTCGAGGCCGGGGTGGATCTCCTGGTCGGCCGGACGCTCGGCTTTCACCTCACGAGGTTCGATCAGCTTGCGTCGGGACTCATCCAGCCGGTCGCGGTGAGCAGCGCCGGGCCGGGGCCCGGCGGCGGTGGCGGCGCTGGCGGGAGTGGCGGCAGCGGCCCAGGTGGCGGCGGCGGGGGGCCTAACGATGGCGGCCGCATCGCCTACGAGCTGCAGAACGTCGGCGAGATCACGAATCGCGGCTGGGAGATCTCCGGCTCCGTTGGGGCGCACGGCTTGTCCGTTTCCACGGCATATGCAATCGTCGACAGTCGCGTTCGTCGTCTTGCGGATCGTTATACCGGAGACCTCCGGCCGGGGGATCGCATGCTCGAAGTGCCGGAGCGCACGTTGAGTGCGACGGCCACCTACGCGCGAGGACCGTGGTCGGCGTCGGTGACTGGCTCTCGCGCCTTCGACTGGGTGAATTACGACCGCGCTGGCGCTCGCCGATGCCGTGGAAAGCGGCGATCGACCCCCACGAGACCTCATCGGCGCCCAGCTGCGAAGCTTCTGGCGCCTGTATCCGGGTGTGAACCGCCTGCGCGCAAACCTTTCCTACGAGCTGCGGCGCGCGTTGTCACTAGTGGCCACAGCCGACAATCTTTTGGATCACCAGTTCGGCGAACCCGACAACGTCACAGTCCTTCCGGGCCGGACGATCGCCGGTGGGTTGCGCGCGAGGTTCTGATCTTGCCGAGCAGGGCGGACGACCGACAAAAACGCCAAGCAACGGCAGTTGCATTGAGGAAGTACGCGATGTCAGCAGATCTACCATTCACGCCCGCGCACGTGTCGTCGATCGCCATGCGCGCCGCAGAGCTCGAGCGAATTGGCGAGGAGACACAGGACCCCGAGGCGCTGGTCCGTGCCGCTCGGCTCTATGCGCTCGCCGTACGCATCGTCGACGACATCGAACACCGCGAAGCGCTGCCGTTCATGCACAGCGACCTCGCGCGCGTACGGGACGAGCTGCGCACATTGGCCTCGGAAAGGATTGCCAATCGCACGGTGGACGACCACGCCGCGGGACCGCAAAGCGCGAGCGATTCGGCCGGGACGATCACCCGATCGTTTCGCGAGATCGCGGTTCGGATCGAGCAGCGCCTCGCGCGGCGCGACGAGCCGGCTCAACGCACCTAACGACGCGGGACGGGGTAGCGAAGCGCACCTGGCTGGTCGCGCGGTGCAAACCAGCACATCGCCGGGATCGCCCCGCGCATAGGGGTACGCGCAGGTTCGCGTGTTCCTGTTGCGTCAATCGCTTCCAACGCCTGCGCCCCCCTGCGAACAGCTCGCGGGACCCGCAGGCCCGATACCCGGAGCAAAGCAATGAGGCGCAGCAACATCCGCGCGTGGTACCGCCGCGCCGCTTTTGTCACGCCACTCCTCGGCATCGCTGCATGCGCCGAGCTCAATTCACCTCGTTCGTCGACGCTGTCGGCCGCGGCGCTGACTGCTGCCTTCTCCACCGTCCCGGTTGGATTCGGGGACGTTTCCACTAGCTTCGTGGGCACCTCCGCCGCAAGTGTTCGGTCAGCTGGCTTCTGGCTTGGCGGTGGCCGGGAGGGACGCATGGACCGTGGCTCGCTCATGGGAGGCGGCCTTGCCGCGAACTACAGCGGCGAGGGCGAAGGGTTTGGCCGCGGGTTTGGTAATCGCGGTCCGTTCGGCGGCGGAGTTAGCTGTGATGGCACGTTCGACTCCGGCCTGGGTCGCGTGATCTGTGCAGCTCAGACTCGAAACGGCCTCACGATCAGCCGGTCGGCACAATACAAGGATGTATCCGGCGCGATTCAGCAGGCCTTCGACTCGACGACCACGAACTCGGTCAACACGCAGACCAGCGTGACAGGCACGGTGACGTACGAGCCGGAGGACGAAAACGAGGCGGGGGACGATCGTGGTGGTAACCGAGGGTCCGGAGGCAATCGCGGACCTGGTGGCGGGCGGGCGTGTTGGGGTGACGGTCGCGGTGTCGGTGGTCTGCTCCTCGGAGACACGGCAACGATCGTGAGCGCTACGACGAGCGTGAACGACGTCAGCGATCGCACGGTGTCCGGCCTGGCGAAGGGCAGCACCGAGCGCACGGTGAACGGAAGCTCGATGGGCCAGGAGTCGACCACCGGTGAGTCGAGCCGAGGCAAGTTCACGGCAACGCGCGTGGTGGGTGACACGACGAGTGCGCTGGTGATCCCTATCGCGACCGACAACAACCAGAGCTACCCGACTGCCGGCACCGTGATTCGCGCGATCCGGGCGAGCCTAACGTACGAGGGCCAGTCGGCGATTACGGTGACGCGCCGTGAGGTCGTGACTTACGACGGCAGTGCAACGGCGAAGGTCGTGATCACCGAGAACGACTCGACTCGAAACTGCACGCGCCCACTGCCGCGCGGGCCGTTGAGCTGCAGCTGATTTTCGAAGACGATCAAAGGGGTCAGAGTCGTTTGAATTCTGGGAACCCGGCCGTTCCGAGATCTCACATTCAAACGACTCTGACCCCTTTGATCCTTCACCCGCTCTCGTCGGGTAGCCACGCCGCAAGGCGCTCGCGAAGGGTCCTGAGCGCCTTTCCCATCTGCGCCTCGACCGTCTTTACCGAGATACCGAGCGCGTGTGCGATCTCAGCGTACTTGAGCCCATGGACTCGACTCAGCTCGAACACCTCACGGCATCGATCGGGCAATGCCTGCACCGCCCGCTGCACCGCGGTGCTCAGCTCCTGCTGCACCAGGGCGGCATCGGCCGGCGGTGTGGATGAGCTCTCGCCACGCACTTCCGGCTCGCTCCGCTGCTCGATCTTCAGGTGCCGAAGGTGGTTCAGCACGCGGTTGCGCGTTGCCTGAAACAGGTACGCCTGCGCCGACCCGTCACTCGACAGCGTTTCGCGCCGGCGCCAGAGCTCGAGCATCACATCCTGCACCAGTTCCTCGGCGACCGCCCGATCGCGCAGCATCCGCTCGGCCGTGCCAACGAGAGGCCCGTACCACGTGCGGAAGATGACGTCGAACGCCGATGTATCCCCCTGCCGGAGGCGTTCGAGTAGCTCGGTGTCGCTCGCTTGATTGGCCAGGGGGAGCGGGATGCGGGAAGGGGGAAGGGGGAAGCGAATGCGAATTCAGCGAGGGAAGCTACTTTCCCGGAGCGCGATCGGCACACATGGTGGCGTCTCAGGTCGCGTGTCCATCCGCCGGGTAATTCGATAACCCCGGTCGATTCCCGATTCCCTTTTCCCGATTCCCGACCTTCGTAGGGGTTCCGTCGCAGTCGAGTGTATTTAGGGGTGCAGCCACTCAGCCGTATCTTTCTCCCGATTCGAGCTCCATGCCCAACGAGACACCGAACCCTCTAGACGACTCCGCCGATTGGGAGGCGATCGCCCGGTATTTCGCCGGCGAATGCACTCCCGACGAGGCGGCTGCCGTCCAGCGGTGGCTCGACACGCATCCGGACGAGGCATCGGCACTGAGCTCGCTCAACGACGCGACGGGGCTGCTTGCGAGCGCGACGCCGGCAAATCTCGACGTCGAAGCCGCATTGAAGCGGGTGACCGAGCGGCGTGACGCTGCGGACGTGATCCCGATCGGCAGCCGGCGTCCCGCTCGCACTCCCCCGCCCCGCGTCGCGGTGCCCGTTCGTCGATGGCGGACCCTGGCGCTCCCGGCGGCCGCGGCCGCCGTAATCCTCATCGGCGGAGGGCTGTGGTGGCACTCCCGGCAGACGCCCGGGTATACCCCCACATTGGCTGCCCAGGTTTTTGCAACAAACGTCGGCCAGCGGGATTCGGTACGACTTGCTGATGGGACGCGTGTTCTACTCGCTCCCGAAAGTCGTTTGACCGTGGCGATGGGATACGGAAATACGGTGCGTGAAGTTGAGTTAACAGGAGAGGCGTTCTTCGACGTGCGACACGACGCGGCGCGGCCGTTCGTCGTGCACGCGGGCAGCGCCGACATCCGCGATCTGGGGACGACGTTCACCGTTCGCGTCGGTGGCGATTCGGGCGTGCGCGTCGCCGTCACATCGGGATCGGTCTCGCTCGCCCCGGCAACCGCTTCGCCTAACGCCGCCGTCGTGCTACGCCCTGGCGATGCCGGAACGCTCGGGCTGGATGGCCGCACGCTCGTAGAGCGCGGTGGCACCGCCGAGCGCGATACCGCATGGACCCACGGTCGCCTGGTGTTCCGCGAGGCACCGGTTTCATCGGTGCGATCGGAGCTGCGCCGGTGGTACGGAATCGATCTCGTGATCGACTCAGCGTTCGCCAGCCGTCACTTGTCCATGACGTTCGACGGCGACAGTGCTGACCGCGTCCTCGAAGTGATCGCGTTGAGCCTGGGCGCAGAGGTTCAGCGCCAGGGCAACACGGCCGTCATCAAGCCGACGTCGCCCCGGCCGCGATGAGCGTGCGGAGGGCCGCTCCCACGTTGCGGGATGTCATCGTCACGCGCGGAGCGATCGCGTCGATTTTAGCGGCCCTCGGCCTCGTCACACCCGTGGCATCCGCCGCCGGGCAAGCGGCGTGCACGGTCTCGACCATCGCGAGCAGGACACCGCGCCAGTGGCCCGCCCCGCTCGACCGCGAGGTCACGCTCGTAGGCGACAAGGTCACACTGCGCGATGGTCTCACGCAGCTCGCCTCCGCTGCTCGCGTTCGCCTCTCGTATGTGGCCGAGCTGCTGCCGCTCGATCGCCAGATGTGCCTCGCGTATCGGTCGGTGGCGGCTGGCGAAGTGCTGTCCGACCTACTGCGGGGAACGGAGCTCGAGCCGGTTGTCGCGGGAGACGATCAGGTCGTTCTCGCGCCGGCACGCCGCACAGCGTCGACCGATCCACCTACCGATGAGGGCAGTGCGCGCCGAGCGAGCGTGCTCGATCGCGTTGTCGTGATTGGGACGTCGTTGGACAATGCACAGCGATCCGTACCGATCTCGCTCGACGTCGTGAGCCGGGACAAGCTGGCCCACGAGGACAACGGCTCGCTGGCACGCTTACTCGACGGCAACGTACCAGGCGTGTGGATGTGGCAGCAGTCGCCGACCACGCTCATGGCGCGGTACGGCAGCATCCGTGGCGCGAGCTCGTTCGGGCTCAGCTCCCCGAAGCTGTACATCGATGGGATCGAGGTCGCGAACCCACTGATCGTCCAGCAATTCGATCCGTCCACGATCGAGCGCGTCGAGGTCATTCGCGGGCCACAGGGCTCGGCGCTGTATGGCGCGGACGCCAACAGTGGCGTGATCAACATCATCACGCGGCACGACGGGGCGGGACCGGACGGCCAGCGACTGCAGCTCGCGAGCAGCGCGGGCGTGACGGGCAGCCAGTTCGCGCCGCAGGGCGTGCTCACGCAACAGCACTCGCTCGCGTTCCGCACCGGCACCGCCGAACGCTCGGCCGGCCTCGGCCTGAGCGTGAACACGTTAGGCGCGTACATCCCCGGGGCCTTCGCGCGGACCATCGCGGCGAACGGGAACATGCGCGTCGTCGGGGCAAAGACCGTGTTCAGCGGCACCGCGCGCCTCTTCTCGGAGCGCGCAGGGTCGCCGGCGAATCCCCTGCTGAGCGGACTCACGGGTCGCGCGGAGCCCGGCCCGATGCCACAGCGCAGCGGGTCATCTCCCGGCGGTCCTGGTTACTCGACATGGGGGAACGACCCACGACAGATGGCGCCGACGCAGACCTACGGCCCGTCATTCCTCGGCGACTCGGGCAAGACGCAGTCCGTGAGCCAGTATACGGTCGGCGGCAACCTCGTCTGGGCGCCTAACGAACGATGGACGCATACGGTCGTCCTCGGTGTCGATGGCTATCGGCTCGCGAATCCGGCGCTGGATGACGGGCCGATCCCGAGCGCGACCGACTCCGCGCTGGCGGCGTCGCGCGGTGGCGGCGATCGCATCACGGCTCGCCTCACGAGCGCGGCGCGCTTCGGATCGACCGACAAGACGGCGACCGTCCTCACATTGACCGCCGAGCACGCGGCCGTTCGCGAGGAGTCCGCGGTACTCTCGGTATCGGGCCAGGGCCGCGACTACATGCCGCGACCCGGCGAGTCAGCGGGCGGCTCGGAAGCACAGCTCATCGGCTGGCGGGGTAACAGCGGGCTGGTCGCGCAGGCGAATACGTCGTTGCAGAACCACGTGTTCCTCACCGCCGGGCTGCGTTTGGAGCGCGACGATGCGCTGCTCGGTTCCACGCGGGTGAGCTCGCTCCCCATGCTTGGTGGCGCGGTCGTCGGCGATCGAGGCGACGTCACGCTCAAGCTGCGCGCCGCGTACGGCAAGGGCGAGCGGCCGGTGCAGGGCGCGATCCATGAGCTCGGGTGGAGCGGGCGGCGCGCGACGCTCGTCGCGTATGACGTCACGCCCGAGCAGCAGGCAGGCATCGAGGCCGGTGCGGACCTGTTTGTCGGGCGAACGTTAGGCTTCCACGTGACGCGGTTCGACCAGAAGGCGACTGGCCTGATTCAATCCGTGCCGATCGCGGTCCCGGACGGCGCCTCATCCCGTGGCGCACGGTTTGACGACGCCTACGACCAGACGTACGTCGCGTACGAATTGCAGAACGTCGGCGAGATCGCCAATCGAGGGTGGGAGTTTACGAGTACTGTCGACTTCGGTCGTTTGTCGCTCGGCAGCTCGCTCTCGCTGGTCGATAGCCGCGTGCAGCGGGTCGCGTCGGGGTACACGGGTGACCTGCAGCCAGGCGACCGGATGCTCGAGGTGCCCGCGCGCACCGGGAGCGTGAGCGGTTCGTGGCAGGGGAAGGGCTGGTTCTCGTCACTCACGCTGGCGCGCGCGTCGGATTGGACGGGTTACGATCGCGTCGCCGTGGCGCAGGCGCTGACGAGCGGCGGCCTTGCGCCGGGCGAGCTCGTTGGCGACCGACTCCGGAGCTACTGGCGGGACTACGGTGGCGTGACGCGCCTCCGGGCCAATTTCTCACGCGATCTCTTCCGCGGCCTTTCGTTCATGGTGACGGGCGATAACCTGCTCGGCCAGCAGCGCGGCGAGCCCGATAACGCGACGATCGTCCCCGGGCGTACGGTGACGGCGGGGCTCAAGGCAAAGTTCTGATGCCATGCATCCTGGTTCGTCAAGATTTCTCATTCACCAGCGATAAAGCGGATCGGGCTGAAACGGCCGGATCCAACTCTGCATTCAGGCACGCTCTCGCAACGAGCCGAGACTGAGAAACCATGGCCTCGGAGAGACGAGCCTCCCGAGGCCGTTCCCTCGAGAAAGTCTGGGCTCGGTGCGTGGGAAACCTTCCTCGTTAGGTACTCATCCGGTTTTCTTCAGCACGATCCGCTTCATTGCCGTTCAATGAAAAAGCTTGGCGAAACCCCGAAGCCGTGGGTGGCGCAACTCAGCCTGCAACGCGATCCGCCAGCATTGCCTCTCTTGTGTCAGCCAGATACTGGTGCACGAACGCGATCGCCATGCTGCCTTCGCCGACGCTCGACGCCACGCGCTTGATGGAGCCGTGCCGCACGTCGCCCGCGGAGAAGATGCCCGGCACGCTCGTCTCGAGCAGGTACGGGTC
>DATCGG010000224.1:0-43386 GCA_036509075.1 Gemmatimonadaceae bacterium | reverse complement strand
CAATACCTCCTTGGAGAAGGATATGGCCGACTTGCACGAACGAGACGCGATGACCTGCCGGGCCTGTGGCAAGGAAGAACGGGCGTCGGAAGGCTACCCCTGCGGCGACTGCGGTCGCTTCGTGTGTAACATGTGCAACATGCGCGGCGTCGTGCTGTGCGCCGCTTGCTCGCGGCGCGCGGCCGGGACCCCAGCCAAGGCGCCCGCAGCCGGCGCGTGAGCGCCGACCTTTCGGCACTCGGGCTCGCCGTCGGCCATGCGACCGACCAGGTGGGCGCGACGGGCCTAACGATCGTGCGCGGTGTGGACCGCGCGTTCCGCTGCTCTGCGGCGGTGATCGGCCGTGCGACGGGGACGCGCGAGCTGCACGTGGCCTCGCCGTTCCATCTGGTGGATCGCACTGACGCCGTGATGCTCACGGGTGGGTCTGCCTATGGGCTCGACGCGGCCGCCGGCGCCATGCGATGGATGGAAGAGCGTCAGCGTGGTCACCCGGTGAATGGCGGTGTGGTCCCCATCATCCCGGCAGCGGTGATCTTCGATCTCGTACCGTTAGGCAGCTTTTCCGCGCGGCCGACACCTGCCATGGCGTACGACGCGTGCGAGACCGCGACGTCGAGCAGCATCGCCGAGGGCAGCGTGGGGGCCGGGACCGGCGCGACGGTGGGGAAGGCCGCCGGGATCGCGGGGGCGATGAAAGGCGGCGTGGGAATCGCGGTCGCGCAGACTGGCGACGTCACCGCCGCGGCGGTGGCCGTCGTGAACGCCCTCGGCGACGTTCGCGATGGACGCGGCGGGATCATTGCCGGCGCTCGCGGCCCCGATGGCCGGTTCCTCGACGGAGCCATGCTCATCGCGCAGGGTACGGTTCGTCGCAAGTTCAGCGACGCCGCGCTCCAGAATACCACGATCGCCGTCGTCGCGACGAGCGCGTGCCTCACTCGCATCGAGCTGTCCCAGCTCGCCCAGGCGAGCGCTGCGGCACTGTTCCGTCGCATAACGCCGACGGGCACGAGCTTCGACGGCGACGTGATCTTTGCGGTATGCCCCGTCGAGGGCCCATCGGCGCCGACGCTGCAAGTGGAGGGACTTGCGGTGACCGCGCTCGAGACCGCGGTCGAGCGTGGCGTTCGCCTCGCGGTTGGCCGCGATGGCATTCCGGGGCTGGCCGACGACACCGGATCGAGATGACCGCGAAAGTCGTGGTGCGTGCGTCGATTGCGCCCATGCACATCGAGTCGCGTGTATCGAGCCCGCAGACCTCGCAGCGCCTCGCGGGGCACACCGTCGAGGTGCTCGAGATTGCCGGGGACTGGCTGCGCGTGCGCGGCGAGGACGGCTACGACGGATGGATGCACCGCGGGTACGTCCTGGGCGACGGCGACGAGCGGCCGTCACAGGCGACGCGGCGGACGCTGTCGTTAGGCTGCGTCGCCCGCGACGCGGTGACCGGGTCATCGCGAGCGCTGCCGCTCGCGGCGTGGCTCGCGCCCACTGAGAGTCTCGTAACCGGGAGCGCGATCGAGGCTCAGGAGCGCCTCACGACGTTTCCCCGAACTGCCGGCGCCGTCGCCCGCACCGCCGTCGAACGATTCGCGGGCACTCCATATCAGTGGGGAGGGGTAACTCCCTGGGGCGCAGACTGCTCGGGCCTCACGCAAACCACGTTCTGGCTGCATGGCGTCTCACTGCCGCGCGACGCGTGGCAACAGGCCGAAGTGGGCGATGACGCCGGCACCAAAGCCGCGAGCTGGCTACCCGCCGACCTGCTGTTCTTCAGTGACCGCGCCGACAAGCGCATCACGCACGTGGGCATCGCGCTGGGCGAGTCGCGGATGGTTCACCTCGCGCTCGGACGAGGCGGATACGCTGTCGAGCGACTCGATGCGACAGACGACGTCTACGTCGTGGCGCTGATGGCCCGATTCGTCGCGGCGCGACGCGTGAGTCTTTAGTCTCGAGTCTCGAGTCGTTAGCCGGGAGGCTCAGCTCACCATCCCGCTCGCGGGCATCACTGGCGCGCCCATGCGAACCTGCAGCTTCACACTCGCGTGGACCTTGTCGTCGAGCGCGATCTGCATCGTGTAGCCCCCGACCTCATCGAGCGGCAGGTCGATCGCCGCGATCAACGGGAGATCCATCTCCGTCGGCATCTGTTGTGGTGGCGCGGCGGTGCCGACATCCAGCTCCCCAAGCGATGACCAGAGCTCGTTGCCCGACGGGTTGAGCCAGCGCAGCGAGACGGTATGTCGGCCGACATCCGACCCCGAGCCCTTGAGCCGCAGCACCAGTGTGGCGCGAGGATGCACGGTCGGCATGGTGGCGACCTGCACGGCGTCGAAGACGCCAAGGATGTTCAGCTTGCCTTCCTGCGACAGGTTTGCCGCATCGGCGAAGAGCGCGAAGGAGACGTGCATCCGGACAAACTAGTCGGGAATCGGGAATCGGGAATCGGGAATCAAAAGCGAGAGGCGGCACATGGGAGGTTCGCTTACCTTTGTTCCCCATGACGGCGACCACCAACCGCGTTGGGACGCCCGGACGCAGCCATACGCGTCCGGGCGATTTTGTAACCGAAGCACTGCTCGTGCTCATGGCCGTCATCTGGGCGGTGAACTACACCGTCGCCAAGTTCGGCACGCGCACCGTCCCGCCGCTCGCATACAACGCGGTGCGAATCGTCATGGCGGTCGTGGCACTCCTGGTCATCGCATGGCTCCGGTCCCACGAGCGACCGACGCGACAGGATCTCGGTGCACTCCTCGCGATCGGTGTGCTTGGCCACGGGCTGTACCAGGTGTGCTTCATCGAAGGCCTCGCACGGAGCCGAGCGGGCACGGTGGCGCTCATGTTGGCGGCGTCACCCGCGTTCATCGCGATCGTCGGCCGGCTTTTTCGCATCGAGCACGTCGGCCCCCGTGGGTGGACCGGAATCGCGCTGCAGCTGGTGGGAATCTCGCTCGTCGTGTTTGGCTCTGTCGCGCACTCGACGACCGGCGACTCACTGCTCGGCAGCCTACTCCTCGTCGCGGGCTCACTCTTCTGGGCGTTGTTTGCGACGCTGATCAAGCGCTACACCGAACGCATGTCCGGAATCAACGTCGGCGCGTACAGCCAGGCCGGCGGTGCATTATTCGTAACGGCGGTTGGTCTTCCGAGCATCATATCGACGAACTGGACCGCCGTGTCAGCGCCGGTGTGGATCGCGATCGTATATAGTGGCATCGGCGCGCTCGTCGTCGGGAATTTGATCTGGTATTACGGAGTTTCCAGGTTGGGGCCAACACGGGTCTCCATGTTCAGCAACCTCCAACCACTCGTCGCGCTCGCCGTCGCGTGGATGGTGCTCGGCGAAGTGCCCACCCTGTGGCAGGGGCTCGGGGCAGCCAGCATCATGACAGGGCTTGTCGTTACGCGAGCCTGATCACCACCGCTTTCGTTCGCATCACTTGTGAAGCTCGTTCTCTTCGACATCGACGGAACCATTCTGTGGAGCGACGGCGCCGGTCGTCGTGCCATGCAGCGCGCGCTCACGAACGCGTTCGGGACATCGGGGAACGCGAGCTACCGGTACGACGGCAAGACGGACATGCAGATCGTGCGCGATTTGATGCGCATGGAGGGCATCGCCGACGCGCTGATCGACGCGCGCATGAATGCGCTGCTCGACGAATACGTCGAGGCGCTGCACGAGGAGCTTCGATCGCGCGAGACGCACGTGGAGCGCTTCAACGGCGTGGTCGAGCTCATCGAGGCGCTCGAGGCGCGGGCCGATCGCCGGGTCGGTCTCCTCACCGGCAACATCGAGGTCGGTGCTGGCGCGAAGCTCCGGGCCGTGGGGCTCGATCCAGCCCGGTTCACGGTCAATGCGTTCGGATCGGATCACGAAGTGCGAGGCGAGCTGCCGGCAATCGCTCAGCGTCGTGCACGCGAGGACCTCGGCCTGCACGTTGAGGGCGATGCGATCGTGATCATCGGCGATACGCCGGCGGACATCGACTGCGGGCGAGCGATTGGGGCGAGAGCAATCGCGGTGGCCACCGGGCGGTACTCCGTCGACGAGCTCGCGGAACACAATCCCTTTGCCGTGTTTCCCAACCTTACCGACACCGACGCGGTCATGCGGGCGATCGATGCCGCGTGAGGTCGAGCTCAAGAGCGTCGTTCACGACGAGGCGGCCTGTCGGCGTCGAGTCGAGGATGCTGGCGCTCACGTCGTCTTCCAGGGGCGGCTCGAGGACCGGCGGTATGACACCTCGGACCGCCGCCTCACCGCTGCCGACGAGTTGCTTCGCTTGCGGACGTACGCTGGCAACTCCGGCGAGCGCGCGACGCTCGAGTGGAAGGGACCAACTCGCGTCGAGGACGGGTACAAGGTTCGTGATGAGATCATCGCGAACACGACCGACCCCTCGGCGCTCGCCGGGATTCTGCAGCACCTTGGGTACACGGTGATCGGCGAGATCGACCGCGACGTGGTACAGTATGCGTTCGAGCGCGCGACAGTCCGCTTCGAACGGTATCCGCGCATGGATGCGCTCGTGGAGGTCGAGGGGCTGCCCGACGACATCGAGCGGGCGATCGGCGCGTTAGGCATGCCGCGCGATGCGTTCACGGCCGACCGGCTTCCGGCGTTCGTCGCCAGATTCGAGGCGCGCACCGGTGAGCGCGCTGCACTCAACCGCCGTCAGATCGCCAGCGGCGCGTCAGGTGAGGCAACTGATGGCTGACACGCACCGTATTGCCGTTCGCGTGCGAGGCTCCATTCGCGGTACCGCCGTCGATTTGGACGGTGCCGTTCGGCTCATCGACGACGCGGTGTCCATCGTGGTGCAGGACCGCGAATTCAAGGCGCGTTTCGACCGCATCGATGGGGTCGTGTGGGAAGCACCGATGCTCACGCTCTACGTCGGGCGCGACGTCGTGGAGCTGACCGGCCATCCTGGCCTCGAGCCGCTTGGCATGCAGATTCTCCGCACCGCGCTTGCGCTGCCGGAATTCACGCGAACGATGCGCGGCCTCGGTTCTCGACGGGGCACGGTTGGAGCCGACCACGATCGGTTCTTTGCCGGACTGTTGGCCGCGCGCCGAGCCGCGGAGGGTTTCGGCGAGCCCGAATCGCGACTGACAGCGTTCGACTCGCAGCGCCTGTCGCAGGCGCTGACCACGCTGTTGGGTGAGCTGGCCACCGAGCGCTATCCCGAGAGTGGCCCGGACCGGCGGGCGCTCGAAGCGGAGCTGCTCGAGCACGCGGAGCGGCTGCAGGCGGCGCTTCAAACGTTAGGCGAGGCGGCCGAGCATGTGCGCGCGAGCACGTCCGCGGCCCGCCTCGCACACTGGCGGCACTGGACGTCGAGTGCCCAGCGTGTGTTCGAGGAAGCGGACCGGTGCTGGTTCGCGATCATGCCGGCGTTGTCAGAAGCGCCCATCGCCGCACCGAGACGACGCTTCTGGCGGCGCGCGACGGGGCGCGCGTGATCGCCGGCGTCGGTATCGACCTGGTCGACATCGACAGGGTGCAGCGTCTCATCGACGACAAAGGCCAGCGCGCCCTTCGCCGGCTGTTCACGGCCGACGAAGTGGATTATGCGCTCGCGCGTGCGCTGCCCGCTCAGCACCTCGCGGCCCGGCTCGCCGCGAAGGAGGCCGCGTTCAAGGCACTGGCCGGCAATGCGCTCGCCAAGGGCATTGGCTGGCGCGAGATCGAAGTCGTGCGCGGTGACCACGGTCCCACGCTCGCGCTCCATGGACGCGCGTCGGATCGAGCCGCTGAGCTCGGGGTGACGTCCATTTGGGTTTCACTCACGCACAGCGGGACGACGGCTGGCGCGGTGGTCGTCCTCGAGGCCGCTCGCGCTCCCAACTCCGTGTCTCGGAACGACTAGCGTCCGTTCATAATAGCCGATAATTTCGTTCGGAATGAGATTGCGAGTCCTGTTCGCCGCGTTGACGGCGTTGATCGGCTTTGGCGCGGCGCCGTCGCTCGCGGCCCAGGAGGGGCCGGCAAAGCGGTTAGCGAGCATCGTCGGCGTCGCGGTCGAGGAATACGGTAAGGGGATCAATGCCGACGGCCGGCTCATCTCCCAGGACGAATACGACGAGGCCGTCTCGTTTCTTCGGGATGCCAAGGAAGTTGCCGCTCGACTCAGCGGCGCGCGGACCGTTGCCGCACAGGCCGCGCTCGATTCGCTGATCGCGGCGGTGGTGGCCAAACGGCCTCCGCAGGATCTCGGTCCGCTGCACCAGCGCTTCAGCGCTGCGCTCGGCAGCGAAGGCGCGCTCGACCTTCCATCGAGGACAATAGACCTCGCGGAAGGGCGCGCCATCTACGAGAAGAACTGCGCGACCTGTCACGGCGCGCTCGGACGCGGCGACGGCCCGGCGTCGGCCGGCATGAATCCGGCGCCGCCGGCGATCGGGACGTCGGATGCGATGCATACGGTGACGCCCGCGCTCATGTACCGCATCGTATCGGTCGGCGTGGCCGGGACACCGATGGCTGGTTGGGCGGACCGGTTGAGCGCCGATGAGCGGTGGAACGTCGTCGCCTACGTGAATGGAATGCGGGCGACTCCCGGTGAGGTCGCGGAAGGCGAAGGACTTTACACGCAGCGATGCGTTGCTTGCCATGGCGCGACGGGGGCCGACGATGGCCCGTCTGCGTCGTTGCTCTCGAAGCTTCCGCCCGAGCTCGGGTCGTTCGCATGGCAGGCGGAACGGAGCGACTCGGCCATCGCGCAGGCCATCCGTGCCGGGATGACCGGCACGGCCATGCCGGCCTCGCGTGATCTGACCGACCGCGATCTCGCGACGATGGTCGCCTACGTTCGCTCGCTGGCAGCCAAGCAGCTGCCGCGTCCGACGCTCGCGAATCGAGGCGGCAGGGACGGCGTCGAGACTTCGCGCGAGGTAATGCGCCTGCTCGACGAGTCATTGGCTGCGGCGCGCGCCGGTCGGACGGCGGAAGCTGGTGATCGCGCTTTCGACTCGTACATCGCGTTCGAGCCGCTCGAGACGCCCGCCAGGGCGAAGAGTCCCGGGCTCGTGGCGAACATGGAGCGCCAATTTGCCGACTTCAAAGGTGCGGTGAAGTCGAGCGATATTCGGCGCGCCGAACAGTCGCGCGATGCGATCAGTGCCGGGATGCCGACGATCCTCGACCTCACCCGGCCGACGACGGGCAAGTTCAGCGCGTTTCTGCAGTCGTTCCTCATCATCCTGCGCGAGGGCTTCGAGGCGATCCTCGTGATCGGCGCGGTGGTGGCTTTCCTCCTCAAGACCGGGCACCGCGAGCGCTTGCGGTCGATCTGGTTCGGTGTGGCCGGTGCGCTCGTAGCCAGTGCCGCGACCGCGGTCATTCTCGCGACGGTGCTCAGCGCGATGCCTGCGACCCGTGAGGTGATCGAGGGCGCGACGATGCTCGTCGCGGTGTGCGTGCTGTTCTCGGTGAGCTACTGGCTCATCTCGAAGGTGGAAGCCGCGAAGTGGCAACAGTTCATTCGCGGCAAGGTCAACGCGGCGCTGGAGCACGGTGGCGGGACGGCGCTGGCGTTCGTTGCCTTCCTGGCGGTCTATCGCGAAGGTGCCGAGACGGCGCTGTTCTATCAGGCGCTCTTCAATGAGGGCACGGGCAACGGACTCGCGATCACGTTAGGCCTGCTGGTCGGGTTCGGTGCGCTGGCCGTGGTGTTTACGCTCTTCTACCGTTTCGGCGTGCGGATTCCGCTGCGGCCCTTCTTCGCCATCACGAGCGTTCTGTTGTACTACATGGCATTCGTGTTCATGGGGAAGGGGATTCGCGAGCTGCAGGAAGGGAACCTGATGACACTCACGGTCATTCCGGGTTTCCCGCACGTGGAGGCGCTCGGACTCTTCCCGAGTGTGGAGACGTTGTTGGGCCAGACCCTGCTCCTCGCGCTGTTCGTGTTCGCGCTGGCGAAGACGTTCTGGCCGACGCGAGCGGTCACCCTGCCGACGATCGAGCCGACGCCGGCGAAGGCGGAGTACGATCAGCGGATCGAGCAGCTCGGCGAGCGGATCAAGGAGCTCGAAGCTCGGCTGGCGCGGTTGGAAGTCGAGCCGGAGCTGCAGGCGTCGGAGTCCGACAAGGTCTAGTCGGCCGACGGCACCACGAACGCTGAGTACGCAGACGCGAGCGCCGCTGAACACGCTGAGAAATACAGGTCACCGACCTCCTCCTCAGTTCTCAGCGTTCTCAGCGTGCTGTTACTCAGCGTTCGTGGTTGCTTTGGCCCTCTCAGGCGGCCTGCGCCGGGGCCGCGGTCTTGGCGTAGATGCCCGGCTTCCCGGGACCGACGTCCTTCCGCATCTGCATCCAGACGATGCCTAACGCCGCGAGCGCCAGGCCGATCGCCTGCGCCGCGGTGAGCGGTCCGAAGAAGCGGTCGTCCTTGGCGCGCAGAAACTCGATCAGGAACCGCTCGATGCCGGCAAGCACCAGGTAGAGCCCGAACAGCCAGCCTTCGGCGTGCTTGTGGCCCCGGTAACGCCACAGGATGAGGAACATCACGAACCCGAGGACCGTCTCGAAAAGCTGCGTCGGATAGACGCCCAGGAGCGCATCGGAGGGGGTGCCCGGAGGCGGCTGAATGCCGAACAGCGCCTGCATGTTATGGACGGTGGACGGCGGAGCGCCTTCGGGGAACGCGACCGCGAGCGGACCGCTCCACGGACGGCCATAGTCGTCACCAACGGCCCAGCATCCGGTGCGTCCGATCGAATAGCCGGCGGCGATGCAGATGCCGGCGACGTCGCTGATCCGGATGAAGTTCAGCTTCTTGAGCTTGATCGTGATGTAGCACGCCGCGACCGACCCGATGAAGCCACCCCAGAAGACGAACCCGGCGCGGCTGATCAGATCGCGGATGTCGTGGGTGATGATGAGCGTGTAATAAAGCTTGCCGCCGATCAACGTCCCCAGCACGGCGGCAAGGATCAAGTCGGGTATGGAACTCGGGTCGTGCCCCCGCCGAGCCAGCTCACGCTGCGCGATGATCTGCGAGATCGCGAACGCCAGCAGCACGGCAAGGCCGAATCCCGTTAGCGAGAGCCGGCCAAGCTCGACGGTGAAAGGATGTACGATCGTCGCGTCAGGCATTTATCGGGAATAGGGAATCGGGAACAGGGAATCGGAAACTACGGATTCGCCATGCCCGGGATTGGCATTGAAGCATACGCGTTGAGCGCTAGGGAATCTCGTACCCCGCGCTCGAAGTGGAAGAGCCCTGCTCGCGCGATCATCGCGGCGTTGTCCGTCGCGAGGCGCGGCTTGGGCGCGTACACCGCGACACCGGCAGCGGCCACTCGTTCCTGAATGGCGGTCGCCAGCGCGCGATTGCACGCCACGCCGCCGCCGAGTACCACGCGACGTCGCCCGAAGGCCTCCGCGGCGCGAGCGGTCTTTTCCACGAGCGTCCCGATGATCGCGTCCTGGAAACCGCGCGCGATCCCGCGTGCGTCACGCTCGAGATTGTCGCTGCCACGCACCGTGTGAAGCACCGCTGTCTTGAGGCCGCTGAAGGACACGTCGAAGTAATCGGCGTCGCCGAGCTGCTGGTCGCCACGCAGCATCGGCTTCGTGAAGCGAAACCGGCGCGCCTCGTCTTCGCTCGCTTCGCCCGCGAGGCGCTCGATGTGCCGGCCACCAGGGTAGGGGAGGCCGAGGAGCTTCGCGACCTTGTCGAACGCTTCGCCCGCGGCGTCGTCGCGCGTGGCGCCAAGCATACGGTAGGAGCCCCACTGCTCGACATCGATCAGAAGCGTGTGTCCGCCCGACACGAGCAGCGCGGTGAACGGCGGCACCGCGTCTGGATGCTCGAGCGACGTTGCGAACAGGTGGCCTTCCATGTGATGGACACCAACCAGCGCAGCGCCCGTCCCGTGCGCGATCGCCTTCCCGAACGAGACTCCGACCAGGAGCGCACCGACGAGTCCGGGCCCGGACGTGACCGCGACGCAGTCGATGTCGCCTAACGATAGCGACGCGTCGGCCATCGCGCGCTCGGCCACCGGCACGATCGACGTCAGGTGAGCCCGGGACGCGAGCTCCGGCACGACACCGCCGAAAACGCGGTGCACATCCTGTGAAAGGATGACCAGGGAGTCGAGCGTGACGTCATCGCCAGTACCTGACAGCACGGACGCTGACGTCTCGTCGCAGGACGTCTCCAACCCCAGAATTACCGGCACCCTACTTCGACCGCAGGGCGGTCATCGGCGCGGAGTCTGGCGATCCGCGCGTCACCGGCGGCATCTGCACCACCAGTCGCACTTCCGTCGGCTGCACGCGCACGCCGGCCGCGAGTCGCTTCACGTCGAGGGGGATGACGAAGTCGCCGGTGTCGTGCACCGTCACCGTCTGGTCGACCGTGCTGACGAACCGGACGGTGTTGACCACGCGGCGCGGGCCGGTGATGGTGACGCTGTCGGGCACGACACGCGTTAGGCGCGTCGCCGTCATACCGCCGCGGTCGGCGATCGCGACCCGAACCTTATTCGCCACCGGCACACGGCGGGTCGAGGTCACGTCGAACACGAGCACGAGCGTTCGCGGCTGGATGTCGCGAACGACGGCGTCCACATCGGGCGGGATGTACACGTCCGCCGGCCTCAGGTCGACCGCGACGCTGTCCGGCGCATCGTCCGTGACCGCACGGCGCACGACGGGGGGTTTCTCGTATAACTTGATCAGGTCCCTCGCTCTACCGGCGACGAGCGCTCGAAGCTCCGGCCGTGTGCTGGTGAGCACGCGCGCGGTGTCGAACGACGCCTCGAGCTTTACCGGAACCACTTCCTCGGACGGCTCCTCCGCGCTTACCACCAGCCAGAGCACCACGGCGAAGAACAGCGCCGCCGCCTTGTATCCGAGCCGCTCCGTGAGCGCGGCCTTGAGCCACCGTGGCAGCGACGCCGTGGTCGCCGAGCGCTCTCCGTCGGGGCTCGGCATTGCTCAGGGACGCGTGGGGACCTGCGCCCCTCCGGGCGCACCAGTGCCAACCGGAACCGACGAAGTACCCGGCGCGTCGTCGCCGACGCCGCGGGCAGACTCCGGAACGCCAAGCAACTCGCCGAACAGCGCACGGTTCGCAGGCGAATCCCAATTGTCGGCCGCGATCACCTTCTTGCGGATCACACCGTCACGGCCGATGACGAACGTCTCCGGCACGCCCGTTGTTTGATAGTCCTGGCGAATCTTGCCGGACGCATCGTGCAGAATCTCGAACGTGAGACCGTACTGGTCGCGGAACCGTCGGATCGTCTGCTCGGTTCCGGGATTGTCGACGCTCACCGCCACCACCTTGAGGCCGCGGGCCGCATAACGATCGTGCAGCGCCTGGATGCTTGGCATCTCGGTTCGGCACGGGATGCACCACGTCGCCCACACGTTCAGGAGGACGATGTCGCCCTTGTAGTTGGCAATGGTCTTCGTGATGGGCGCGCCATCGATCGTGGTGGCGCGGAAGTCCGGCGCCTTCGATCCGGCGGTGATCGGGAACAGCTCGTCGCCCAGGATACGGGTAGCGGCCAGCAGCCCACCGCCGAGGATGAGCACCACGATGCCGACGAACGCCCATTGTTGCCTGACGGTCATACGCTCACCCCGCATCTGCCGCGCAGCTCGCCGATCTCCTGCACCGGGTCGTGCGCGGAAAAAATTGCGTTGCCGGCGACGAACGTGTCGGCGCCCGCGCGCCAGCAGTCGCCGATCGTGTCGCGGGCGACACCGCCATCCACCTCGAGCGCCGCGCCACTCCGCGCCGCCTCGAGCATCGCTCTCGCTCGACGAATCTTATCGAGCATCGCGCCGATGAACGACTGCCCCCCGAAACCTGGATTTACCGTCATGACCAGCAGAAGGTCCAGATCACCGGCGACCTCGCTCACCATCTCGAGTGACGTGGACGGGTTCACCGCCACGCCGGCCCAGCAGCCGAGCTCCTTGATCCGATGCAGCTGGCGATGGAGATGCGGGGCGACCTCCGCGTGGATCGTGAGCCCGTTCGCGCCGGCCAGTGCGAAATCCTCGAAATACTTCTCGGGCTGGACGACCATGAGGTGCACGTCGAGCGGGAGCGCCGTCAACCGTCGCACCGTCTCGATCACCTTCGCGCCGAACGTGAGGTTGGGTACGAAGCACCCATCCATGACGTCGATGTGGATGACATCCGCGCCGCCAGCTTCGCAGCGCGCGATCTCGTCTCCGAGACGGGCGAAATCGGCGCTGAGAATCGACGGAGCTATCCGGGCACGCGGCTGCTTCATGGCGAGATGGACAGAGAAACTTTGGACCCCGGTGCAACGCGGCTCCCCGCCGCTGGTGTTTGCGAGATGACCGTCTGAGGCGCCGCCGTCGACAGCGAATCCGTGATGACGTCTCCGAGGCGGAGCCCGATCTGCTCGAGCATAGCGCGAGCCGCGGCGTACGGCTGGCCCACGACATCCGGTGCATTCACCGCCGGCGGTCCGCTGCTCACGACGAGGTCGATGCGCGTAGACGGCGCAACGGGACTGCCAGCTGGAGGCGTCGTCTCGAGCACGGCACCGCGGGCGGACTGACTCTCTCGCTCGCTGACCGAGCCGACCTCGAGCCCGGCTTTGTCGATCGCGTCCGCGGCGACGGACTGCGCGAGCCCGACGACGGATGGAACTTGAACCTGGCGTTGGCCGGCGCTCACATCGAGGATGACCTCGGTGCCGCGCGGCTCGGTGGCGCCCGGCGGCGGCGATTGTGCGAGCACTGTCGATTTTGGTGCGAGCTCCACAAAACGCTCCTCACCGGTCTTCGCCTTGAAGCCCGCGGCCTCGAGGCGCGTCACCGCTTCATCGAACAGCAAGCCGACCACCTGGGGAACCTTCGCATCATCGGGAACGATCTGTGGCGGGAAGATGACGAACGCCACGAACAGGTACGCCAGGAGGAACCCTCCGGCGGCGACCAGTGCATACGGCAGAAGGCGGCGCGATGTCGCGCGCCAATTCACCCGCGCGTCCTCCGAAGCCGGGCAGCGAACGCGCCGTCGATCGAATGGCGCTGTGGCAGCACGCGAAGTCGGCCCGCGTCCAGGGCGGCCGGCGGCACGGCGCCATCAGGCGGCGGTTCCAGAACCCACTCGGGATTCTCAGCCAGGAAGCTCTCGACCTGAGCGTCGTTTTCTTCCGGCTCGAGAGAGCACGTGCTGTAGACGAGGAGCCCGCCCGGCCGCACGACCGCGGCGGCCGCGCGAATGATCGAGCGTTGCAGCGCGCCCATGACGGCGAGGTCGGACACCTTGAGTCGCCACCGCGCATCGGGATGGCGCCGGAACGTTCCCGTGCCGGTGCACGGAACGTCGATGAGGACGGCGTCGACCGGCGCGATCGCCGGCTCACGCGCGTCCGCCACGAGTGCGTGGATGGCGCGCGCTTCCACGCGCCGGAAGTTGGTCAGCATGCGCGTTAGGCGCTGGACCGAGCGATCGGCGGCGATGACGACGCCGGCGGTGCGCGACAGCTCGAGCGTCTTGCCACCCGGCGCGGCACACAGGTCGGCGACCGTGCTGCCGGGGGCAATGGCCGCATAACGAGTGACCAGCGTCGCGCCGGGGTCCTGCACGAAGAACAGCCCCTGGCGGTATGCGCCGAGCTCCGCGAGCGAGACGTTGCCGGTGACGCGAATGCTGTCGCGCACGAGCGGCACGTCCTCGACGTGCACGCCGGCGCTCTCGAGCATCGCCTCCAACTGCTCGCGCACGACGCCGAACGGGCGCACGATGATCGGAGCCTCGGCGTTGTTGGCCGCGAGCAGCCGCTCGGTGTCCTCTGCTCCCCATCGTGCGACCCAGCGGGCCACGAGCCAGCGCGGGTGCGAGTGGGACAGTGCGAGCGCGTCGATTGGATCAGGACGCGGAGCGCCGGGATTCACGCGCGGCACCGGCGGGAAGGGAATCGTCTCCCGCTCACGGTCGACACGCCGAAGAACCGCGTTCACCAGCTTGCTCGCCCCGAGGCCATGGCGTCGCTTTGCGAGCTCCACCGACTGCGCAATCGCCGCGTAAGGCGGCACGCTACGCATGAAGAGCAGCTGATACACGCCCAGGCGGAGGATGTCGGTCAGATCGGGATCGAGGCGGGCGAGGCCGCCCCGAACGCGCTCGGACAGCGCCGAGTCGAGCCATGCGCGCCGGCGCAGCATGCCGTACAGCAGTTCCTGCGTCCAGCGGCGGTCGCGCGCGTCGAGCGACTCGACGCGACGCTCGAACGACGAGTCGAGCAGCTCACCAGCACGGAGGTCGGCACACGTGTCAGCCGCGGCGACACGCGCATCGGTCACGCCACCGCGCGCCGCGGTCGCCGGTCCCGACTGATGTCCGGTGTCTTCCGTCATCTACCGACCTCCCGGGGTGCCATGGGCGGAAAGATACTCTATAACCGCTGCCCCGGCATCGTTCGCATTCCACACGCCACGTATCACCGCGACCCCATAGGCGCCCGCGGCGACGAGCCGCGAAACGTTCTCGGGCCGCACGCCGCCGATCGCGATCACCGGCACGGCAGCATCGGCCGTGAGGCGTTCGATGAATCCCGTCCCGCGATCAATTTCACCTGCGGTACTGTCCCCGGTGGCGCGTCCGGCAACGAGCCACCGTGCGCCTCCTTCCCTCGATGACTGTGCGTCCTGCATGGAGTGGACGCTCGCACCAACGCAAAGATCCGGCGCGAACGCAACGACATCGGCGACCGCCATGGACCGCGACGTCAACTGCACGCCGCGCGCGCCTGACGCGAGCGCGACGTCGGCTCGGTCGTTCACGATGGCCCACGCGCCGGTTTCGCTCTGCAACTGCACGATGGAACAGGCGAAATGATACAGTTCGCGCGCGCCAAGTCGTGGCGCACGGACGTGCACGGCAACGCGCGCACCACCAGCCTGCATGACGTGCCGTGCGCGCTCGAGGAAATCGGCACGAAGAACGATCTCGTCGTTCGTGACGGCGTGAATGACCGGAACGCGCTCCGCCCCCGACGCGCGCGCCGCGCGGGAGTCAGGCTCCGAACTGGTCGCCGACACGAATGGACCGACCACGAGCGAGCTCGCCCAGGCTGAGACGTCGCTTGCCGGCAAACTGACCGTCGCTCACGCGCACCACGCCGTCCCCGCACGCCACGAGTGCCCCGGCATCATCGATGGCGAGCACCGTGCCACCCGGAGGAAACGGCTTCCCGTCCGCGATATCGAGCGTCGCGGCGCGGGCACCGAACAGCTTTATCTCCACGCCGTTGAGCGTCGTGAATGCGCCCGGCTTCGGGTCGTACGCACGAACGGAAGCGGCGATCGCGGAAGCCGGATGCCTCCAGTCGATCCGCGCATCATCGCGCTCGATCTTCGGGGCGAACGTCGCCAGCGATTCGTCCTGCGGACGCTCGGTGATCTGCCCAATGTCGAGCAGCGAGAGCGCCTCGATGAGCGCGAGCGCGCCGAGCTCCGACAGCCGAAGGTGCAGCTCGCCGTATGTCTCGTCGTTCGTGATCGGCGTCGGGACCTGCAGCAGAATCGGCCCGGCGTCGAGGGGCACCACCATTCGCATGATCGTCACGCCGGTCTCGCTCTGGCCGGCGCGAATGGCGGCCTGAATCGGCGCGGCGCCGCGCCATTCGGGAAGCAGCGACGCGTGGATGTTCAGCGTCCCGTGACGCGGAAGATCGATCACCTCGCGAGTGAGGATCTCTCCGTACGCGACGACGACCGAGACATCGGGTGCGAGCGCGAGCACCGCCGCGACGAAGTCATCGCCACGCGGCCGCTCCGGCTGGATAACCGGTATCGACTCCTCGAGCGCGATCTGCTTGATAGGCGAGGGGACGAGCGACGATCGCGAGCGTCCCTGCGGCCGGTCGGGCTGCGTCACGACGCCGACGACCTCGAACCCTTCTCCCAGCAGCGCACGCAACGGCGGCGCCGCGAACTCAGGCGTCCCCCAGAAGAGGACCCTCATGATGCGCTCAGAGCGCCTCTTCTCCGTGCCGCCCCGCGATCTCGTCCGGCGGAAGCTTCCGGATGTTCTGCGGGAATTCCTTCCGCATCGATTCCCACTTCGCGAGCGCTGATCGTCGCTTCAGAAAGCTGAGATAGTCGATGAAGAGCTTGCCGTGCAGGTGATCGATCTCGTGTTGCAGACAGCGCGCGAGCAGCTCGGTCGCCTCGAGCTCGAACCGTTCGCCGTCGCGGTTGAGCGCGCGGATCGTGACGCGCGAAGGTCGCTCCACGTCGCCGAAAATCTCGGGAATCGAGAGACAGCCCTCCTCGGCTTTCGCGGACCCCTCGGTGATCACGATCTCGGGGTTCACGATGACGATGGGGTTGTTGTCGACGTCTACGACCGCGATGCGCTCGGGCCGTCCGATCTGCGGCGCAGCGAGCCCGATGCCCTTCGCCGCATGCATCGTGTCGAACATGTCGTCCGTCAGGCGACGGAGCTCGTCGGTCATCCGCTCGACGGGCGTCGTTTCCTGACGGAGGATTGGTGATCCCAGAACGTGGATAGCGAGCAGGCTCACTTGTTCGCTGGCGCAGGCGTCGCGGCCGGCTCGGCGGTGGTCAGGACCTTCGCAATGCGACCACGCTCCACGATGAGGCGCGACTCATCCGACTTGATCGTGATTCGGTCATCCATCGTCGCCGATTTGCCTTCGCCGGTTGGCGCCGCGATATGCACCACCTTACCGATGATCCCGCCTGAGGTGACGACCTCGTCGCCACGCTTGAGATTGCGCAGGCGCTCCTCATGGTCTTTGCGCTGCTTCTGCTGCGGCCGGATCATCACGAAGTAGAAGATCGCGAAGATCGCGACGATTTGAAAAGCGAACGGAAGCAGCGTCGAGCGTCCGCCGACGGGGGCTTGCGCCAGGAGGGCGAGCGCGAAAGCTGAGGTCATGAGACTGGAGTTGGTCGGGAGTGGTAGCGCGCCAGCCAGTCACGGCTCCAGGCGTCGAAAGTACCGTCGATGACCGCAGCGCGCGAGCGGCGCATGAGCGCGACCAGGAAATGTACATTATGCAGCGAGACAAGGCGCAGCCCAAGGATCTCGTCCGCGACGAAGAGATGGCGGATGTAGGCCCGTGAGAAGCGTTTGCATGTGGAGCACTCACACGTCTCGTCCAGTGGTCGACGGTCGGCTTTCAGCTCCGCGCGCCGCACGTTGACCCGGCCGTCGGCGGTGAACGCGGTGCCGTTCCGGCCCATTCGGGTTGGCGCGACACAGTCGAACATGTCGACGCCTCGGCGAACGCCCTCCACAAGGTCCTCGGGGAAGCCGACGCCCATGAGGTAACGCGGCCGGTCGGTCGGCAGCTCGGCGTTCACCACGTCGAGCATTGCGTACATGTCGGGCTTGGACTCGCCAACGGAGAGTCCGCCAATGCCGTACCCGAGCCAGTCGTCGATGGACTGGATCGCGCGGGATGCCTCGCGTCGGAGCGCTGCGTGGATTCCCCCTTGGACGATTGGGAAGAGAGCTTGAGTGGGAACCGGGAACGGGGAACCGGGAACAGAGGCTCCTCGGAGGTACGGTTCCCTGTTCCCCGTTCCCGGTTCTCCCTGAGCCAAGCGGTCGAATTCCTCCCTACACCGGACCAACCAACGAATACTCCGCTCACTCGCATCGCGCGCTTCGGTCTCTGCCGACTGCCCCGGAATCACGTGATCGAATTGCATGATCACGTCGGCGCCGAGGTTGCGCTCGATCTGCATCACCGACTCCGGTGTGAAGCGATGACGCGATCCGTCGATGTGGCTTCGAAACTCGACCCCGTCCTCGCTCACGGTTCGCAGCGACTCGAGCGAGAAGACCTGAAAGCCGCCAGAGTCGGTCAGCATCGGTCCGCCCCATCCCATGAAGCGATGCACGCCGCCGAGCGAGCGCACGATCTCGTCACCCGGGCGAAGGTGCAGGTGATAGGCGTTCGCGAGAATCATCTGGCAGCCGATCGCCTCGAGCTCCGACGGATCGAGGGCCTTCACCGTCGCGGCCGTGCCCACCGCCATGAATGCTGGCGTGTCGACGCGCCCATGTGGCGTCGTGAAGACGCCGGCGCGTGCGGCGCCCGCGGACGCAATTCGGTCGAACGTGAACGTCATGCGCCGAAGCGGCGTGCGGTCGAGCGCCGGGGCATCAGGAGTGCAGCACCTCGAGCGTCGCGCCGGCTCCGTTCTGGGCACAGTCGTAGTCCACGCGAACAGGTCTCGTCGTCAACGGCCTCTTCGTCGCGCGTAGCGAGTCGACCTTGAGCTGCGCCGTGACGGCGCCGAACAGCCCGTCCAGCATCTCGTCGCCTGACGAGGACACGAGCTCCGCGCGCGTCACGGATCCGCTCGTATCGATGGTGATCGTTAGGCGGGCGTTGCCGCGTTCCGCCTTCTTTGCGGCCAGCCGCTCGGGGCACTGCACGCGAAGGTATTGATCCAGCACCTGGGCTGCGCCGTCGGTATCGAATCGCGGGTTGTGCGCGTCGGGCAGGTAGTAGGTCGTCACCGTGTGCACGCAGGCGGCCGCGAGCATCACGGCTCCCAGCCTCTTACAGAACGGCCATCGCATCGCCATAGGAGTAGAACCGGTAGCCTTCCTCGAGCGCCGTCCGATACGCGCGCATCGTGAGGTCGTACCCGGCGAATGCGGCGACGAGCATGATCAACGTCGAGCGCGGAAGATGAAAGTTCGTGATGAGTTTGTCCACCGCGCGGAACTCGTATGGCGGACGGATGAAGATGCGTGTGTCACCGCTCTGTGCGGCGAACGATCCGTCTCGGCTCACCACGCTCTCCAGGGTGCGCACCGACGTGGTTCCGACGGCCCAGATGTTCCCGCCGCGCGCCCGGGTCTCGTTGAGCGCCCTCGCGGCGCGTTCATCGAGACGGTACCACTCCTCGTGCATCACGTGATTCGCGGGATCATCGCTTTCCACCGGCTTGAACGTTCCCGCGCCAACGTGCAGCAACAGATCGACTCGGGTCACTCCGCTGGTTGCCAGCGCGTCGAGCAGATCTGGTGTGAAGTGAAGCCCGGCCGTGGGTGCGGCAACCGATCCCGATTCTCTCGCGTACACCGTCTGGTATCGCTCCGCGTCGGCTTCGCTGTCGCCGCGCGCGATGTAAGGCGGCAGCGGGACGTGGCCGAAACGCTCGATCGCCTCCGTCACGGGTAAGGGAGAACGCAATCGCACGATTCGCGAGCGTCGGTCAGTCACCTCGAGGATCTCGACGTCGAGCTCCGGCGCCACGTGAACGGCGCGTCCGGGTTTGAGCTTGCCGCCTGGATGGACGAGTGCCTCGAAGCGATCGTCGCCGAGCGATTTGAGAAGAAACACCTCCGCCTTTCCGCCGGAATCGCGGGTGCCGAGCAAACGAGCACGCAGCACGCGCGTGGTGTTCACGGCGATGGCGTCGCCTGGCGCGACAAGCTCGATGATGTCGTCGAACCGCCGGTGCTCGATGGAACCGGTTCCGCGATCGACCACCATGAGCCGGCTCTGGTCGCGCCTGTCGGCGGGGACCTGCGCGATCCGGTCGGCCGGCAGGGTGAAGTCGTAGTCGGCGGTGCGCGTACCGGCGGTCGCGGCGTCCCTCGGGATCGGCGAAGTCACTCGCGATAAGGTAATCGGGGCTCTCGGCCCTGTTCGCGCTGGCGGCGTTGGTTCCAGCGACGCTAACGTAGCGCTGCCGCTGTCGAGTGATCTCACGTGGATTCCGAAACCGGGGTGGAAGCCGCGGTACGAGTCGGGCTGGCCGATCGATACGTGATCGAGCGGGAGCTCGGCCGCGGCGGGATGGCCACGGTCTATCTCGCCCGCGACACTCGCCTCGACCGACGCGTGGCCATCAAGGTCATGTTGCCAGACGTATCGGCTTCAGTCAGCGCGGAACGTTTCCTCCGCGAGGTGCAGGTGGCGGCGCAGCTCAACCACCCGCACGTCCTCGGGCTCCACGACTCAGGGCGGCTGTCGCGCGTTTCGAATGGCGATACCTCCGGCGCGGAGCTGCTCTATTACGTCATGCCGTACGTCGAAGGCGAATCGCTGCGGGATCGGCTTCGCCGTGACGGTCCACTGCCGCTCTCCGACGCGCTGCGAATCGCGAGCGAAGTGGCCGACGCGTTGTCGTTCGCTCACTCGCGCGGCGTCATCCACCGAGACATCAAGCCGGAGAACATTCTGCTGGCGGCGCATTCGTCGGTGGATCGGAGCCACTGGCGCGCCATGGTCGCGGATTTCGGAATTGCGCGGGTGCTCGGCGACGGTGGACAGGGACTCACGTTGACTGGCGTATCAGTCGGAACGCCCGCGTACATGAGCCCGGAGCAGGCGTCCGGTGATCGCTCGATCGATTCGCGGGCCGACCTCTACTCGTTAGGATGCGTTCTGTACGAGATGCTCGTCGGCGAGCCGCCGTTCACGGGCCCTAACGCTGCGACGATCGTCGCGCGCCATCTGTCGGCGCCGGTGCCGTCGATTCGCATGGTGCGCCCGTCGGTCCCGACCGACGTCCAGACCCTCGTTGGCCGTGCTCTGGAGAAGCTCGCGGCGGATCGCATCGCCGGCGCTGCCACGTTCAAGGCATCGGTCGACCGCATCCGAGCACGCGTCGAAACGGAGGGCGAGCGGGCGAACGATTTGGCAGGACCGCCGAGACCCGCGGCGAACCGCTCGCGCCGCTGGGCGATCGCCGGCGTTGGCTGTGCGGTTCTCGCACTCGGCGCGTATCTGGCGGCCGCGCGGGCGGGTTCCTCTCGCGGTGCGCCGAGTGCCGGCGCGCCGTCCTACACGCCGAGCGACGGAGGGAGGCTCGATCGCCGCCGCGTTGCCGTGCTCCCGCTCCGGATGGTTGGCGACACGAGCGACGAGTATCTGGCCGACGCATCAACCGACGACCTCGTGTCCGCGTTGTCGCGCGTCGGGAATCTTCGGGTGCTGGCGCGATCGTCGATCCCGCCGCTCGGCGACACCCATCGGACGCCCGCTGATGTTGGCCGAGCGGTTGCCGCAGGATCCGTGGTCGAGGAAACGATTCGCCACCGCGGCGACTCGGTCGCGTTTGACGTTAGGCTCGTCGACGCCAATACCGGCGAACAGGTGTGGGGCGACAGGCTGGCTCGGCCTGCGCGTGACCTGGCAGGAGTCCAGGACTCCGTCGCGAGAGAGATCGCTCGGCGTCTCGCAGTCGACGCGTCAGTCTCGGCTAGTGGCCAGGTGTCGAGTGGGAGCCAACCGCCCGTCAACGGGGCGGCGTATGACGCGTATTTGCGCGGCATGTACATCGCCCGCCGGGCAATAATGGAGCGGGCGGCGCGTTCCGCCGAGGACTCGGCGATTGCGTACTTCGACCGCGCCATCGCGCTGGACCCTCGGTTCGCGCTGCCGCACACCGGAATCGCCAGCGTGCTCACGAGCCGCTTCTTCAATTACGATCCTAAACCCACCTGGCAAGAGCGGGCGTTCGTGGAGATCGAGAAGGCGCTGGCGCTCGACCCCAACCTCGCCGAGGCCTACCAGCAGAAGGGCAACCTCACGTGGACCAAGCCAAACGGCTTCCCGCATGAGGTGGCAGCGAAGCTGCACCGCAAGGCGGCAGCGCTGAAGCCCAGCTTCGTCGATCCGCATGCGTCGCTCGGTGTGATCTACATGCATGTCGGGCTGCTCGATCGCGCGCTGGCCGAGTACGACACCGCGCTGGCGCTCGATCCGACGACGGCATTCGTGCCGCCACGCATCGCGCGAGTCCACTGGTACCAGGGCAAATACGAACAGTCGCTTCACGAGTTCGAGGCTTTCGCCCAGAGGGTCCCTGGGGCGTTCGCCACCGAACACGCGCTCGTGCTCGATTATCTAGGGCGACGGTCTGATGCACTGGCAGTGCTCGACAGCGCCGAGAAAGTCGGGGCTAGTCTACAAGGCGGGGACATCGACGCGGCTCGCGCGATCATCCTCGCCGAGCAAGGCAACCGATCGGCAACGCTCGCGGCCATCGCCCGTGCGCTGCGGGATGGCGGCTCGGCCTCTCACTTTCACCACGCCGAGTACAACATCGCGGCAGCATACGCCCTGCTCGGCGATCACGACAAGGCGCTCGAGTATCTTCGACGCACGTCCACCGACGGGATGCCGTGCTATCCGCTCTTTCTCGCCGACCCGCATCTGCGCGGGCTCGCTACCGACCCTCGGTTCGTCCAGTTCATGGCCGAGACGAAGCGCCGTTGGGAAGAGCTGGCGAAGACCCTCTAGCTCGGCGTTAGGCGTGCGGCCGGTCGGAGTGCTATTTCACGGACGCGCGACGTTCAGAACAGCGAAGGCTGGCCGGGGTCGCTGGGTGGTGTGTAGCCGAAATGGCGATAGGCCGTGGATGTCGCCATGCGCCCACGCGGCGTGCGCTGCAGGAACCCGTTCTGTACGAGGAAGGGCTCGTACACCTCCTCGATCGTGCTCGCGTCCTCGCCGACCGCCGCGGCGATCGTGTTGATCCCGACCGGGCCGCCGTCGAACTTCTCGATGATCGACTTCAAGATGCGCGAGTCCATGTCGTCGAGCCCGAATTGATCGACGTCCAGGAGCTGGAGTGCCTCGTTCGCGACGTCGCGCGTGATCGTGCCGTTGCTCTTCACCTGCGCATAGTCGCGGACGCGACGCAGCAGACGATTCGCGATTCGCGGCGTGCCTCGCGACCGTCGCGCGATCTCCGCCGCGCCCTCGACCACGATCGCGACCTTCAGCACTTCGGCCGTCCGGTGGACGATCAGCTCGAGGTCCTCGGACGGGTAGTAATTGAGACGCTGCTCGATCCCGAAGCGCGCGCGCATCGGCGGCGTGAGCATGCCGAGGCGCGTGGTCGCGCCGATCAGCGTGAACTTCTCGATCGGCATCGTGATCGTCTGCGCTTTGGGTCCCTCCGACAGGCGGATGTCGATCTTGTAATCCTCCATGGCCGGGTAGAGGAACTCCTCGATGATCGGACGCAGGCGATGGATCTCGTCGATGAACAGGATGTCCCCGGGTCGCAGGTTCGTGAGCGTTCCCACGAGATCGCCGGGCTTCTCGAGCGCCGGCCCCGACGTCGTGCGAATGTTCACGCCGAGCTCGCGTGCGATGAGCTCGGCCAGCGTCGTCTTGCCGAGTCCGGGCGGCCCGAAGAAGAGCGTGTGGTCGAGCGGCTCGCGGCGACTGAGGGCGGCGTCGATGTAAATCCGAAGGCTGTCCTTGACCTTCTGCTGCCCAATGAACTCCGCGAGGCGCTGCGGACGGAGCGAAAGTTCTACGGGGCCTTCTTCGGCGAGCTCTTCCGGGGTCGTGACTTCGCGTGGGGACATCAGCTCTACGTCGCAGGTGGAAGGGCTAATCTAACCGAAGAAACACCGAGGCGCATTACGGAAGGTTCAAGGGGTCAGAGCCGTTAGTCCGGCCGCATCACGGGCTTTGCCCCCTTGAAACCAACGAGTCGAAACTCACCACGTACGCCCACCAGTTGGCCAGCTTCCCGTCCGGCCCGACTCCATCGACGCGCGGCAGGTGCGATAGCCACCATCGCATGTAGTTCCGCTGGTAGTCTGGCCCACGCCACGTGTCCCTCGACACGGCCGATCGCGCTCCGGTGAGCGCGGGATACCGTTGCCAGTCCGCCGCGTTGCTCTGGACGACGCGCGGATTGTCGTAATCGTACTCCGACGTTGCGTTAGGCGGATAATGGCAGCTGCCGACCCCAGCCCGCCCTCTCGATTGATGTGCGTTGGCGGCGAACCGCGCCCACGTCGTGTTCAACCTGGCAGCGTCCCACCCGCCGTACACGCGCGACAGCGTCGCCTCGGCGCGATGGCAGAGGTCGTGAAGCATCTCGGCCACACCGCGCTCGTAGTTGAAGCCCATGATGGCGAACGCGCGGGTGCTCGGGAAATTCTCGAACGCGTCACCGTTGATGTCGAACGCGCCCGGGCCAGCCATCGCGGCCTCGAAGTATCCAAAGTACGGGCCGCCGAACAGCCACACTTCATCGATCTCTCGACGCTCGATGAGTTTTGCGACGCCCTGTTCCGTGAGCACGCGATCGTAGTCGAGCCCATCTGGATCGTGACAGGTGGTCCTGTGTGTCAGGCATCGCGCATACGCCGCAGCCGAGTAGCGGTAGCTATCGCGCTTGGGCGGGAATTCGTTGAGGGTTCGCCACTCCGCAATGTCGTACCGCATGCGCCCGCCGCTCGCGGCTGCTACGTCGGCGATGTAGCCAGTCGCCAGCACCCTCGGGTCGCTCCACCCGAACGCCTGATGTGCGGGGCGCGACGCGCTGTCCTCGATCGTCGGATCGAAGTCGAGCACGAGCACCCGAATGTCGCCGGCCCCTGCGCGCGGCGCTGCGGGACTTGGCGCCTCGACCCCGAGCATTGAACTCTTCGAGGTCGAGCGTGGCGTGCACAAGGTCAGCAGGACGGCGATGATCGCCGCCATGATCGCGATCGCCACCGCTGGCTTGCCGAGTTTGGCCATGTCGGTCGCGCCCGTGAAGGCCTAACGAGGGCCGGCGCGCGATCCTACACGCGGGCCGTGATCCCGGCGAGCCGTTCGGCTGCCTGGTCGAGCGTTTCCTGTCGCTTGCAGAATGCGAAGCGGATCATGTTCTTCCCACGCCCGGCGCCGGCGTGGTAGAAGCTGGAACCCGGAACCCCCGCGACGCCGATCTCGGCGGCCATCCACTTGCCGAACGCCGTGTCGTCCTTGTCGCTCAGCGCCGAAAAATCCGCGAGGACGTAGTACGCGCCCTCGGGCGTCGAGAACTTGAACCCCGCCTCGGCCAGCACGGGCAGCAGCGAATCGCGCCGCGCACGGTAATCGAGCGACAGGTGGTTGTAGTACTCGGCGTCGAACGACATCCCGACCGCTGCCGCCGCCTGGAGCGGCGCCGGCGCGCCGACCGTGAGGAAGTCGTGGACCTTGCGGATCGCGACGCTCTCGCGCTCTGGCGCGATGGCGTATCCGAGGCGCCAGCCCGTGCAGCTGAACGTCTTGGATAGTCCCGAGATGGTGATCGTACGCTCGCGCATTCCGGGCCACGTGGCCAGCACGTGGTGTCCGCCTGCATAACGAATGTGCTCGTAGATCTCGTCGGTGATCGCCCACACGTCGTGCTCGATACACAGGTCGGCGATGAAGCCGATCTCTTCGCGGGTCAGGACGCGGCCCGTCGGGTTGTGCGGCGTGTTGACGACGATCGCCTTCGTCTTCTCGTTGAACGCGGCCCGCAGCACGTCGGGGTCGAACCGCCATTGTGGTGGCTCGAGTGGCACGTAGCGCGGAGTTGCCGAAGCGAGAATCGCGTCCGGCCCATAGTTCTCGTACCACGGCTCGAAGACGATCACCTCGTCCCCAGGATCGATCAAGGCGAGAAATACCGCGGCCATCGCTTCGGTGGCGCCGCACGTGACGGTGATGTGGCGGTCCGGGTCGACCGCCATGTCATACCACCGGCGGTACTTCTCGGCGATGCCGACGCGGAGCGCCGGCGCGCCCCAGGTGATCGCGTACTGGTTGATATCCCCATGAATGGCGGCGCACGCGGCTTCCTTCATCGCCTCTGGCATCGGGAAGTCGGGGAACCCCTGAGCGAGGTTGATCGCTCCGTGCTGCTGAGCGACACGCGTCATCTCGCGTATGACGGACTCGGTGAAGCTGGCGGTTCGGGTGGCAGGCATGCGAAGAAACTGGCCACCTGTTACGCCCCAGGCTAGCCCCCGACGTCATCCACTCGCAGACTATCCCAGTCCCCGAGATCAGCTGGAGGCCGCAGTGCACCACACACGAGGGCGAGTCGTACGTGGACGCCCGAAATTGTTTGCTTCGTCCATTGCCGGGCTGGTCGTGGCTTTGTCGGCGACTGCTGGTGGACAGTCGGCGCCCTCGCCGGCGTCTCACGGACGGCCGCTCGCGATCGAGGACTTCTATCGGATCAAGACGGTGGGCGCGCCCGCGCTGTCGCCCGATGGTGCGTGGGTGGCGTTCACGGTGAGCACGCGGGTCGAGGCGACGAACACCGAGACCGGCGAGGTGTGGCTTGTCCCGTCGGACGGGTCGCGCCCGGCGGCGCGCGTGAGCCCGGAGGGGGCGAACGCAGGCACTGTGCGATGGTCGGATGACGGCCAGCTGCACTTCGTCGCTGGCGCGACGGCCTGGGCGCTCAACCCAACGACGCCCGAGCGGCTCGTCGAGAGCGAGACGGCGGCGGGGCAGCGTGGTGGGCGCGGCGACGCGTCAGGCCGCGTTACGCTCGCGAGCCCCGACGGCAAGTGGACGGCATCCGTGCGCGACACGCCTCCGCCGAAGCGCGAGATCGCGTATGCGTCGGAGTTCGAGAAACGTCACGAAGAGCGGTTCAAGGGCGTGGAGTTCGACTGGCTCGACTTCCAGCGGGACGGTCAGCCGTTCCCGGTGCCAAACCGCCTGGACCCGGAGGTCAGCCCGCCACAGGAGCTGTTCCTGACGCCTAACGATGGCGGGGCCGAGCGGCAGCTCACGCGGCTTGGGCTGCGTCCCTTGACCGTGAACTGGAATCGTGACGGGAGCCGGCTCGCATTCACCGCCGATTCCGGGTATCGCAACGAGCTCAAATATGGGGCAAGCCAGATCTTCACCGTGGCGATGGATGGTAAGGTCCGGCGGCTGACGACGGACTCCGACTACGCCTATACCGGGGCGCGCTTCTCGCCGGACGGTCGCTGGATACTCACGACGCGCCAGCTGTCGACCGATGCGGTCATTCGGCGCAAGCTGGACCACGGCGGCGCGACCGATCTCGTGATCATTCCGGCAGAGGGCGGGCCCGAACGGAATCTGACGGCGGATTGGGACTATCTCCCGTCGTCGCCGGTATGGAGTGCCGACGGACGCTCCGTCTACTTCAGCGGCGGAGTCGGCGGCGCCAATCACGTCTTCCGCGTGTCGCCTAACGGCGGGGCCGTCGAACAGGTCACGAAGGGGCAGCGCCGGATCACCGGCGTGAGCTTCGACCGCGACTTCACGCGCATGGCCTACACGGTCGGGCTGACCGAATCGCCGGCGGAGATCTACACGGCGAATATCGACGGCTCCGCCGAGAAGCGCCTGACGCACGTCCACGACGCGTTGCTCGACGAGATCGCGTTAGGCAAAGCCGAGCGACTCAGCTTCCGAAGCAGGGATGGCACGCCGATCGAGGGATGGCTGCTCTACCCGTACGGCTATCGCGCGGATGGCGGTCCCTATCCGCTCGTGGTGAGCAACCACGGCGGCCCGCACGCGGCGGACGGCTACACGTTCGATTTCAAGAACCAGTTCTTCGCGGCGAACGGATACTTCGTGCTCCAGGTGAACTTCCGCAGCTCCACGGGCTATGGGGAGAAATTCCTGTGGGGAACGTGGGGCGCTTGGGGAACGAAGGACGGTCAGGATGTGATGGCGGGCGTGGACTACGTCCTCGGTCGACTGCCGATCGATCGCAAGCGTGTTGCGACGATCGGGCACTCGTATGGTGGCTTCATGACGAACTGGCTCATCACGCAGTACCCGGACCGGTTCGCGGCAGCGATTCCGGGAGCGGGGATCGTGAACTGGATGAGCGACTATGGCACGGCGGACATCGCACGCACCAAGGAGACCGAATTTTTCGGGACGCCGTGGGAGGAGCGGTCGCGTGAGATCATGATTCGCCAGTCTCCGCTCACCTACGCGGGTCGGGTGAGGACGCCGACGCTGTTCATCAACGGCGAGATCGACCAGCGGGTGCCGTATTCCGAGGCCGAGCAGATGTACGTGGCGCTCAAGAAGAACGGTGTGCCGGCGAAGGTGATTCAGTACGCGAACATGCCGCACAGCATTTCCGGCTCGTGGAATCAGGTGCATCGCATGCTGAACGAGCTGCACTGGCTGGATACGTATCTCAAGCCGGGCAAGGTGAGCTGACAACAGCTAGCCCCGAACCTTCGCGAGCGCGTTGCGAATGAGCTCCGTCGCGGACTGGGCGCGGCCATTGGAGTCCAGCGCGGCCCGCACGGCCTTCTCCGCCTCGGCCAGCGTGTAGCCTAACGACACGAGCGCCCGGATCGCGTCCTCCGCTCCGGCACCCTCCGGTCGCGGGCCGGCCACCGGCCCGCCCCCCAACCCGTCCAGCTTGTCGGCGAGATCGAGCACCAGCTGCTCGGCCTTCTTCCGTCCCACGCGCGGCACACTCTGTAGCGTCGCGATGTCCTTCTCGCGGATGGCGCGCACCAGCCGCTCTGCCGACAGTGTCGACAGGAGGCCTAACGCCAGCGCCGGGCCCACCCCCTTCGCGTCCAGCACCCGCCGGAACACGCGCCGCTCGAATGGCGTCGAGAAGCCGAACAGCTGCCAGCCGTCCTCGCGCACCACGAGGTGCGTGTGCAGCGTCGCCGTCTCCCCGACCTTCGGCAACGCCTCGTACGCGCTGAGCGGAATCGCCAGCTCATAGCCGACGCCGCCCTCCGTCATGATCTCGACGTGGTCGAGCTCCTTGGTCGTCAGCCGACCGAAGACCTGTGAGATCACTGGCGGCGGCCCGGCACGCCGGGTTTCGTCGCGAACGGCGACGGCATCGCAGGCGGCGTCGCCGCAACCTTCGGCAAACGCGCCGTCATGAGATACGTGAGTGCCGCCGCAACGCCATCAGCAGCGTCCGACGGCGAAGGGACCGCCTTCAATCGAAGCAATCGTGTGAGCATGAACTGCACTTGTTCCTTGGTTGCGCCACCGGACCCGACGACCGCCTTCTTGATCTCGGCCGGCGGAAACTCGTAGACGTCGATCCGCGCCTGCGCCCCCGCGAGCAGCACCACGCCTCGCGCGTGGCCGAGCACGACTGTCGTCCGGACATTCTTCGCGTAGAACACGTCTTCGACGGCGATCGCATGCGGGCGGTGCCGCGCGATCAGCTCGGTGACACCACTGTGGATCTCGAGCAGGCGATCCGGCAGGGCTTCTCGGGGCCTCGTTCGGATCACGCCACACTCGATCAGTGTCGGCGGACGCGTCCCGTCGCCGCTCACGACGCCGTACCCCGTCGTGGCCGTTCCCGGATCGATGCCGAGAACGATCACGTCGCGGTCCTGGGCGTCACGCCTTCGCCATCTCCGACACGTCCATGTCGAAGTTGGCTTCCACCTTCTGCACGTCGTCCAGCTCCTCGAGGCCCTCGAGCAGCTTGACGAGCGTCTCGGCGTCCTTGCCCTCGACGCGAATCGTGTTCTTCGGAATCCACGCGATCTCCGCGCTCGTCGACGCGAGGCCCTTGGCGTCAAGCGCTGACTTCACCGCGTGCAGATCCGCGACGGCTGTCGTCACGACGAACTGATCGTCCTCACGCTTCACATCTTCGGCGCCGCCTTCGAGCGCCACCTCGATCAGTGTGTCTTCCTCGATGTTGCCCGCGTCGAGATAGATCTGCCCGCGACGATCGAACATCCATGACACCGAGTTCGCGGCGCCGAGGTTCCCGCCGCCGCGCGAGAGCTTGTGCCGAATCTCGGCGACGGTGCGGTTGGGGTTGTCCGTGACCGTCTGGATCATGAGGGCGACCCCGGCCGGTCCGTAGCCCTCGTAGAGGATCTCCTGATAGTCGACCCCCTCGAGCTCCCCCGTGCCCTTCTTGACCGCGCGCTCGATGTTGTCCTTCGGCATCGAGTTGTTCCTGGCCGTCTCGATGGCGGTGCGGAGGCGAGGGTTCCCATCCGGATCGCCGCCGCCCTGCTTGGCGGCCATCGTGATCTCGCGGATGAGCTTCGTGAACAGCGCGCCGCGCTTGGCGTCAGCGGCCGCCTTGTAGTGCTTGATCTGCTTCCATTTACTGTGGCCAGCCATAAGCAGCTCGGAAGTGCGCGTGGGTCATGTGAAGGACCAAAAATATACCACCGGAAACCGTGCGGCCGCTCGCGCGGCGGTGTTAGCTGCGGGAACGCTAGCGAGACGTTCGCACCTGCATCGCCTCGGGCGGCCAGTCTCCCAGAAAGAAGCGCATGAGCGCCGGCAGCACACGATCACTGCGCTCGATGTACGCCAGGTGGCCCGCGCCCGAGAGCATAATGAGGCGTGCGTTCGGAATGATCTCCGCCCAGCGGCGAGCGCCGTCCGGCGACACCGCGAAATCCTGGTCGCCTTGAATGACCAGCGTGGGTGCGCGAATGGCTATCGCCTTTTGCGTGTAGTCCCAACGTCGTGGCAGCGATCGCATGGTCTTGTCGACCCGCCACTGGAAACGCGACGGCGACTCGTTCGCGTTCTCACAGAAGTCAGTGGATACCTTCGATGCGTTTGCGGGATTGCCCAGATACACCGGCAGGTACGCGGCGTACCATCGACGGCATTCCGCCGCGAGGTCAGCGGTGTCCGATGCCGCTGCACGGGCCCGGCGGAGTTGGGCAGCGGCCGTGTCGGATCGCAGCCGTCCCTCGACGGGCGCATAACGCGACACGGTGGCCTCGTCAGGCGGCATCGGGTCGAGCTGTGCGAGGCGAGTAACGCGGTCGGGGTGATCCGCGGCGTAGAGGGCCCCGACGAGTCCCAGGTAGGAGAAGCCCACGATGCCTACCTTCGAGACGCCCAGCGCCGCGCGAACGGCTTCGATATCGCGAAGCTCATCCGCCATCGTCAGGCGTTTGGGGTCCGAGATCCAGTCGGATCGTCCTCGGCCCCGCTGGTCATAGAACACCAGTGTGATCAGCTCGCTCAGAGACGCGAGCGGGCCCGCCAGGAGCGCCGCCGCCGGCACGATCACGGTATCACGCCCGCTTCCATAGATGGCGTAGTACAGCCGTGCGCCATCGGCGGTCGTCACGAAGCCTGACGAGTCGGGCTTCGGCTGGCACGGTAAGGGCGCGGTCGCCGCCATGATGGCAAGTCCGATCGTGGCACACCCGCGCGCGAACGACAGACCAGCCGTGTGCACGGTGCGAGCAGCCACACGTGTCTTCGGATACATGCGAGACCTCCCGAGAAGGCCTGCGGTCGCGCTCAGCGATCCGGCTCTAGCATGTCCTCGAACCGCATCCACTGCTTGTAGAAGTAGAGATCGACATATTCGCGCGCGCCGTTGCGGTTCTTGAGGACGATCAGCTCCGTTGCGCCGTCCACGTCCGGTGCGCTGTCGTACATCTCCTGCCGATAGAGCCCGAGGACGACATCGGCGAACTGCTTCGGTGCGCCAAGCGCGCCGAAGTCGTCGAGCTGCGGTCGCAGGTCCTTGCGATCCCGAACGATTTGCGGGAGCCCACTCGTCGCAATGATGCACACGTCACGGTCCACCGCCAGTCGCTTCAACGCCCGGGCGGCGCTCGCCATCTCCTCGTCCAGCGGACGACCGCCGGAGGCGAGCGCCTGAAGCGGGTCGATGATCACGATATCCACGCCGCGAAGACGCACGTCGTCGTGCTCGAATGCCGCGAGATCCCCGGCGAGCAGCGCGTCGAATGCCGGGAACCGCTGCTCGAGCCTTCGCGCGGCGATCTCCAGTCGCGACCGTGATTCGGGGTCGAGATTGCCGCGCCTCAGGTCGTCCACTCGGACGCGCGCTTCAATGGCGAGCGCGCGCTCCGCAGCTCGGCTCTGATCCATCTCGGCCGACAGGAATCGCACTTTCCCTCCGACCTCGGTCGCGCGAAGCGCGATGGCCAACGCGAGCGCTGACTTCCCGCTCCCAACCTCGCCGCCGAGGATCACGAGATCGCGACGCCTGACGCCGCCGCCAAGCGCGTTGTCGAGACTGGGAAAGCCAGTGGGGATCGTGTCGCGCGGCGCGCTGCCGTCGATGATCATGCCGATCGCGCGACGGGCTCGCGCTTCGTCGAGGTCGCTCATACGCTCGTCGCGAGCACTCGGATGATCTCCCGAAGCTCGGTCAGGGCTGGTGCGTCGAGGTGCGGCGCGCTGACGTCGACCAGCGCCCGCAGCGCAGCTTCGAGGCCGTCGCGGTCGACGGACGTCGTGGCGTCCATCAGCCGCGTCAGCGATTGGCGAAACGATGGCGGCACCGCCAGCGCGGCGAACCACGCGCGCGCACCATTCGCGCGAACGATGCGCACCTGCTGCGGCAGCGGCGCTGGCGGGAGGGCGCCGACCACGAGGCGCGCCGCGAGAAGCGTTGCCAATGCGACCTCCCGTTCTCCGCCAAGAGGAGATCGTCCGACGAGCGCGGCGAGCGCGCGGAATCGGAAACGTGGTAACGCGAGAGCGTATGGTGGCGAGAGCGGCACCGGGCCAATATTAGCGGGCGCAGCGGTCACGGCAACGACGCCGGCACGACTAGATTCCCTGCATGGCTCCCCCCGCGAAATCGGTACTCTGGGTGGACGACGAGGCCGAGCTCCTCGAGTCGCACCGCATCTTCCTGCGTGAGAAGGGCTACGAGGTCGAAACGGCGACGAACGCCGACGACGCCGTGGAACTGCTCCGGCGCCGACCGTTCGATCTCCTCCTGCTCGATGAGCAGATGCCCGGCAAGCGGGGGCTGGAGACGTATCAGGAAGTGCGCGAGCTCGCGCCAAATCTCCCCGTGGTAATGGTCACGAAGAGCGAGGAGGACGCGACACTCCGCGAAGCCCTCGGCGCCAATATCCGCGAGTACCTCGTCAAGCCGATCAACCCGCGTCAGGTTCTCACCGTCATAACGCGGATCCTCGAGGGGCCGCGAATTCGCCAGCAGGCGATTGCACGACGCTTCGTCGAACGGTTCCGCGCCATCGAGGTCGAGCGGGGTCGGGTGCTCGACTGGCGCGGCTGGGTGGATCGTTATGTCGAGTTGATGCAGTGGGACGTCGACCTCACGGCCGCGGGCGAGACGGGGCTGTACGAGTCGCTCCGCGGCCTGTATCCCGACATGCAGCGAGAGTTCGCGGAGTACATGCGCCGGGCGTACCCGGCATGGCTTCGCGATCTCGAGGGCGATCGGCCGCCATTGTCGATCGACATCGTGGGTGAGTTCCTGCTGCCCATGCTGCAGCGCGCGCGTAACGCGGTCTTCATCGTCGTCGACTGCCTGCGGCTCGACCAGTGGCTCGTGCTCGAGCCGCTTCTGTCCCAGATGTTCGACGTGGAGCGCACGCACTATTACGCGGTGCTCCCGACGGCCACGCCGTATTCGCGCAACGCGTTGTTCAGTGGATTGTTCCCGGGCGAGATCGCCGCGCGGTTCCCCGACTGGTGGGGCGAGCGCGAGGACGAGACACTCAACGCGCACGAGCGCGAACTGCTCGAGGCGCACCTCCAGGAGCTCAACACGCCGCGGCCGGTTCGCTACAACAAGATTTCCACGGCGTCCGATTCCGACGAGCTCGAGCGCCACCTCCACGGCGCGATCGCGCCGGAAGGCGTGAGCGCGTTCGTGTTCAACTTCGTCGACCTGCTCACCCACGGACGGAGTGAATCGGCGATTCTTTACGAGGTGGCGCGCGACGAGATTGCCTTGCGGCAGCTCACCCTGCAGTGGTTCCAGCGGTCGGCCTTGTTAGGCGTCCTGCGCGAGGCGTCGCGTCGCAAGGTGTCCGTGCTCATCACGAGCGATCACGGCTCGATTCATTGTCAAACGCCGGCGACGGTCTTTGCGAAGCGCGACGCGACCGCGAACCTCCGATACAAGTTCGGTGAGGACCTGCGTGCGGAGCGTGCGGAACAGGCGCTCCTGTTTCCCAACGAGGACCTGCTGCGACTACCGCGTCGTGGGCTCGGTGCGAACACACTGCTGGCGGTTTCGGACGGATTCTTCGTCTATCCCACGAAGCTCCGCGAGTACCAGAGCCGATATCGCGGATCGTTTCTGCACGGCGGCGTGACGCCGGAAGAGTGCATCCTCCCGGTGGCCCTCCTGACGCCGAAGTGAAGCGCGCGTGCGCGGAACCACGTATCGTCGGCTGCTGAGATTCGTCCGCCCGCATGCGTGGCGGATGGCGGGCACGGTCGGCTGCAACATCGCGGCGGCCGTGCTCGACGTGTTCACATTCACGCTGCTCATTCCGTTCCTCGACAAGCTGTTCAACCAGCCGAGTCGAGAGACCGGCATCTCCCAGCTGCAGGAGCGCGTGATCGGCCCGTTCCTTCAGGCAGCCGATCCGTCAACGCTGCTGCGGAACATCATCATTGTCATCCTGGCGGCCGTCGCGCTCAAGAACATGTTCGTGTGGGTGAGCGGACAGCTCGGTGCGCAGCTGCAGGAATTCGTGACGCGCGACCTGCGCAACGCGCTGTACTCACACCTGCAGCGCCTTCCGCTTGGCTTCTTCGTGCGCACGAAGACCGGCGACATCCTTGCCCGCGTCCTCAACGATACGCAGCAGACGAAGCAGGTCATCACGCAGGCGGTCACGCAGTCGCTGCAAAGCGCGGCGGTCGTGGTCGTGACGATCTTCGCGCTGGTGAAGATCTCATGGCGCCTCACCCTGCTCGCACTGGTCGTCGCGCCGATCCTCATCGGCCTGCTGCAGCCGCTGCTCAGAAAGCTCCGCAAGGGCCACCGCAAGCTGAGCAACCAATACGGCGAGATGACCGCTGTCGTTCAGGAGTCGGTGAGCGGGATACGCCTCGTGAAGTCGTTCGGCGGCGAGCAGTATGAGGAAGAGCGGTTCCGCGACGGAAGCGGCCGATACGCGCGCGGAATGGTTCGCGTAACGCGTCTATCCGTGCTCGCGCAGCCCATCACGGAAACTGTCGGGACGGCGATCGCCGTCGCGATTCTGTGGGTGGGCGCGCGCATGGTAGACAGCGGTGCGCTCACCGGGTCGGTCCTGATCACCTTCCTGATCCTCGTCATGCGCATGCTGCAGCCGCTCAAGCAGCTGTCGCAGGTGCCGACCACGGCGCAGCAATCGTTGGCGGCAGCCGAACGCATCTTCGAGGTGATCGACAGTCCCACGGAGGCGAGCCTCGACCGCGGTGGCATCACGAGCGCCACGTTTGAGCGAGCGCTCGAGTTCGAGCGCGTGTCGTTCGCCTACGCCGACGAGCCCGTGCTCACGGACGTTTCCCTCGTTGCTCCCAAGGGCCAGGTGATCGCGCTCGTCGGTGCCAGTGGAGCGGGGAAGAGCACGCTCGTCGACCTCATTCCTCGGTTCTACGAGCCAACGGCCGGACGCATCCTCCTCGACGGAGTGGACACGCGCGAGATCGCGCTGCCGGCCCTCCGCTCGCTCATCGGGATCGTGAGTCAGGACACCGTCCTGTTCAACGACACGGTGCGCAACAATCTCGCGTACGGCGCGGCCGCGAAATACACCGACGCCCAGATCGAGGCGGCGGCACGTGCGGCGAATGCACACCGATTCATCGCCGAGCTCCCCGACGGCTACGACACGATTCTCGGCGAGCGGGGTACCCGGCTCTCGGGCGGGCAGCGCCAGCGACTCTCGATTGCTCGCGCGCTGCTCGTGGATCCGCCGATCCTGATCCTCGATGAGGCGACCTCCGCGCTCGACACGGAATCGGAGCGGTTGGTGCAGGAAGCCATCGACCGGTTGCTCGAGGGGCGAACGGTGTTCGTGATCGCGCACCGCCTGTCGACGATCGCCCACGCGGACCAGATTCTCGTCATGGATCGTGGCCGAGTCGTTGAACACGGGACGCATGGCGCTTTGCTCGCGCGCCGAGGGCATTATCATCGATTGCACGCTCTGCAGTTCGCTGACGCACGAGCGGCCGAGGCACTCGCCCGACAGGCCGAGTCCCCCGTCCCCAGTCCCTAGTCCCCGCCGTCTTGCGCGTTCTGTTCTACTACTCGGGCTCTGAGTGGTCGGGGAGCGCGCGAGCGTTCGCCGCTGCGGCAGTCGCGATGGCCGGCCGTGGATATCAGTGCACGTACCTCTGCCGGGCCGACAGCTCGGTGGAAGATCGCCTGATGTCGAGCGCCGGTCGGCTCCCTGGCGTCGAGCTCACGCCGATGCCGTTAGGCGGTCCGTGGATGAACGAGAGCCTTCGGCTGCGTCAGGTGCTGCTCGAGCATTACGTCGAGGTTGTGTTCGTCCATACCGAACGTGAGCAGCTCGTGGCGTCGCTGGCGATCCGCCTCGCCGAGCGTGCCGCGCTGGTGCGGCGAATGCCTGCTGGCGCCACGCTCACGCGCGGCCCTGAGGCACGGCTGGGTGAGCGCCTGGCGGCGACCGGGTACCTGTTTACGACGGAGGCGTCGAGCTCGAACGGGAATACGCCGCGCGGCGCGTTCGAACCGGTCGCGGCGGACGTCGGCGTGTCGATCGAGTCGATCGAGCAGGTGCAGCCCCTGACCCTTGCCGCGATCGGCGCGAATGACGGCGATCAGCTCATCGCGTGCGTCTACGACTCGACGGCGCGCCGCCGGATCGCGGCGCTGCTGCGCGCGGTCGCGCTGCTGGCACCACGGCACCCCGGGCTACGCCTTGCCATCGTGGGGCCCGGCGCCGAGGATGACGACCTGCGCATGCACGCCGCCGCGTTAGGTATCACCGAGATCGTGGCGTACGTTGGCCAGCGGCTGGATCAGCAGGCCGTGCTGTCGGCCGCGGAGCTCGCTTGGGTAGCCGCCGGCGGGGATAATGCCGCGTTCGGGTATCTGGATCTCATGGCGCTCCGCGTCCCGGTGCTCGCGGAGCGTGATGCGCTCTCGTCGCGCTACGTGGCCGATGGCATCTGCGGTGTGCTCCTCGCACAGCCGGATCCTGGAACCATGGCGGCTCGCATCGCCGTGCTCCTCGCGCACGGAGAGCGGCGATCCGCCATGGGGAATGCCGGCCGCGCGCGGGTCACCCGGGACTTTTCCGAGCAGGACATGGTCGACGGGTTTGAACGTGCCACCGAGATCGCGCGCGACCGCTCGCGCTGGCGCACGTGACGTCCGGCCTGGCCGGTACCGGCGCATCCGCCGTTCCATGCTCCGTGGTCATCGCGGCAAAGGACGAAGCCGCGGAAATCGGCGAGTGCATCGCGAGCGTTGCGTGGGCCGCGGAGATCATCGTCGTCGAGAATGACTCGAGCGACGACACCGTAGCGATCGCGCGGTCGGCCGGTGCGACGGTCTTCAGCCACCCCTTCACGACGATCGGCCGCCAGCGAAACGTAGCGATCGCCCGAGCGCGGCACGAATGGATTCTCGTGGTCGACGCCGACGAGCGAGGCACGAACGGCTTGCGCGACGAGATCGCGCGGATCGTCTCGGACCCCACGAAGGATGTCGCCTTCCGCGTCAGGCGACGCAATTTCTTTCTGGGTCGAGAAATTCGCCACGGCGGGTGGGAGCGCGACCGTCCCGTGCGACTCTTCCGGAGCCGCATGCGGTACGACGAGCGGCCGGTGCATGAGCACGTAATGACCGACGGGTTGGTCGGCGAGCTTTCGGAGCGGCTCGTCCACTACCCATACGACTCGCTCGGCGAGTACTTCGCGAAGCTCGAGCGCTACAGCCGGTGGTGGGCCGAACAGAACTTCGTGCGAGGACGGCGAACCCGCGCGTGGACGATCGCGATCAAACCACCCGTGCGCTTCTTCTCCATGTACGTGCTTCGCGCCGGCTTCCTGGACGGCGCAGCGGGGGTCATCGTCGCGGCGCTCGCGGCGATGAGCGTAGCGGCGAAGTATGCGAGGTTGTGGGAACTTGGGAGGGCGGGAACCGGGAACGGGGAACCGGGAACAGAGACTCCTAACGGAGCGACGGTTCCCGGTTCCCCGTTCCCGGTTCCCGATGAGAAATGACAACACTGATCGCCCCCGAGAAGGTTCGATTCTCTCATAAGGCCGAGTACACGGCGTTCCGCGCCGTTATCGGCGCGCTCGGGAGCCTCGATTGGGAACGCGCCGGCAATCTCGGCGCCCGGATCGGCGCGTTAGGCTATCGTCCGCTCGGCATCCGTCGTCGCGTCGTCGAGCGTCAGATCGCCGCGGCGTTTCCCGGCCTCGACGAGGGCGACGTCAACCGAATCGCGCGCGCTGCGTACGAGCACCTTGGGCGCTCGTCCATCGAGGCGGCCATGCTGGCGCGCCTCCGTCCCGACGCCGTGCTCGACCTGTTCGACGGCGCGGACGGGTGGGACGTCGTCGAACAGGCACTCGCGAAGCGGAAGGGACTGATATTCGTCACCGGTCACCTCGGCAATTGGGAGCTGGCCGGCGCGTATGTCGCCGCGCGCGGTATTCCCCTGGACGCGATCGCCAGGCGAATGAGCAACCCGCTCTTTGATCGCTACCTCACCGAGACACGCTCGCGGATCGGGATGGTGGTCGTGCACGACGCAGATGCCGTGCGTCGAACGCCGCGGTCGCTCAGAGACAATCGCGCGGTCGCGTTTCTCGCCGACCAGGGTGTGCTCGGCCTTGCGTCCACCTTCGTGCCGTTCTTTGGTCGACCTGCGAAGACGCCGCGAGGCCCGGCGGTCTTCGCGCTGCGACTTCAGGTGCCCGTGGTGTTCGGCGTCGCCGTTAGGCAGCCGAGCGGCAGGTACCGAATGGTCTTCGAGCCGGTGCTCGTGGAGGACACGGGGGAACGCGACCGCGACGTCGACGCGATCGTCGCGCGCTACACGGCAACGCTCGAGCAATGGGTGCGACGGTACCCCGAGCAGTATTTCTGGCATCACCGGCGATGGCGCCGCCAACCACCTGACACGCCACCCGAGCTGCGCGAACCCACGTGACCGCTGCGCCCACGACGCGCTCGGTTTGGCGCAGCCTTCGGCGCGATACGCGCTCACTCATCGGGCTCGGAGTCATCGCGCTCATTGCGGCCGTCGCAGTGTTCGCGCCGCTCATCGCCACGGATGATCCACTGCGCATCAATCTCGTTGGGCGCCTCGCCGCGCCGTCGTCCGCCCATTGGATGGGCACCGATGTGCAGGGACGCGATATCTGGTCCCGCCTCGTCTATGGCGCGCGCGTTTCGCTCGCGGTCGGACTCGTGTCGCAAGCGATCGCGTTGTCGCTGGGTGTGGCGTTCGGGTTGCTCGCCGGGTATTACGGCCGCTGGGTCGACGAGCTCGTGATGCGGCTGGCCGACGTAACGCTCGCGTTCCCCACGCTGCTCCTGCTCATCGCGATGGTTGCCGCGCTCAGTCCATCCCTCGGCGTCGTTCTCCTCACCATCGGCATCGTCGGCTGGGCGGGCATGGCGCGTCTCGTCAGAGGCCAGGTGCTCGTCGTGCGACAGCTCGAGTACGTGCAGGCCATCCGGGCCCTCGGTGCGCGGGACACCCGGATTATCACGCGACACGTGCTGCCTAACGTGGTCGCACCTGTCGTCATCGCCGCGACCCTCGGGGTCGCCGGCGCGATCATGGCCGAGGCGGCGCTGTCGTTCCTCGGCCTGGGGGTTCAGCCACCGACGCCGAGTTGGGGTGCCATGATCGCGGATGGTCGCGACCTGAATCTCCTGCGCAACGCCCCGTGGACGTCGGTATTTCCCGGACTCGCGATCGGCGCCGCGGTGCTGGGCTTCAACCTGCTTGGCGATGCGCTTCGTGACGCGCTCGATCCACGCCGTATCGAGACCGCCGCTCCAACGACGGGTGTGGCAACGCCCGAGGTAGAACCGTGACCGACACGATTCGCGAGCTTCGCGCACGGGAATTCCCGTGGGCGCTTGCCGGCGACCAGATCTTTCTGAACCACGCCTCCACCGGTCCGCTGCCGCAGCGTGCCGTCGAGCGGATCCAGGAGCTCACCGCGCTCCGCGCGCGCCCATGGCGGTACACGGTAGAGATGCAATTTGGTGAGCTGGCGAATGCCAGGGTGAAGTGCGCGCGTCTCATCGGCGCTGATCCGCGTGAGATCGCGCTGATGGTGAACACGTCGTACGGGCTCAACCTCGCGGCCCGCGCCCTACCGTTCAAGCATGGTGACATCGTCATCACGAGTGATCGCGAGTATCCGTCCAACGTCTATCCGTGGATGGAGCTCGAGGTCGCGCGGGGCGTGAAGCTCGAGCGGATTCCCTGCGCGGGCGTACTGCCTGACGAGGAAGCCATACTCGCGGCGCTGGACAGGCCCCGGGTCCGTTGCGTCGTGCTGTCGTGGGTCTCGTTCGCGACGGGCTACCGCATCGACATCGAGCGAATTGGCCGAGCATGCCGCGAGCGCGACATCTGGTTCGTGCTCGACGCCATTCAGGGTGTGGGTGCCGCGCCGCTGGATGTGCGCTCGGCGCCCGTCGACGTCGTGGCGTGCGGAGCGCAGAAGTGGCTGCTCGCACCGTGGGGCAGCGGGTTCGTGTGGCTCCGCCCCGATCTCGTCGAGTCCCTGCGCCCCGTGGACGTGAGCTGGATGGCCACGCGCTGCTCCGATGACTTTACGCGCCTGACGGACTACGACTTCACGTATCGTGAAAACGCCCGGCGGTTCGAGGTCATCACGCTCCCCTATCAGGACTTCGCCGGCTTGAACGAGAGCCTGGACGTGTTTCTCGAGGTGGGCCTCGAGACGGTGTACGAGCGCGTCGAACGGCTGACGGGTCGGATCGTCGATTGGGCGTTAGGCAGGTCCGATGTACGGCTCGTGACCCCGCCGGAGCGGCAGCGTCGCGCCGGTATCGTCGCCGTGGCGCCGCGGGACCCCGTGGCGGCCTCGGAGCGCCTCACCACGGCGGGAGTGATTCACTCGCTCCGCGAGGGCGCGATTCGCCTGTCACCGCACTTCTACAATACCGAGGAAGAGATCGACCGGGCGCTTCACCTGCTCGCCGGATAGGGGGCGACGACCGCGCGGAGCGTTCCATCTGGCTGTTTTTCCGACGTCATGCGGTACCACCGCCGACCACCAAATCGCTTGCGAAGTACGTCGTTGTGCTCGCCCAGATCCGCGGCGTAAATGACGTCGCCGTCGAGCCGACCGTCCGGACCGATCGGCTCGAGCGGAAGCGCCGGCCCGAACGGCACGTTGGCGATCTGCTGATCAGCCTGGAGCTCGGTGCGGCACGTGGAGTCGATTGCCGCGCGCGATGAAATGCGGATCCGCGGCGTGCCTCCGCCGACTGCGTCCCCGCTCGGGAAGAACGGCAGCGTGGTCCGTTTGAGAGTCGCCAGTTTCTCCGATGGCGAGTGGACGGTGTCCGCGTCGGCCGCGCGGATGCTGGTGACCAGTGAGCACGCGTCGGATGCGTCGAGCAGCTGGGCGGCCTCGCTCCGACTCATCCCCAGTCCCCAGAGACGTCGCGACAGTCGCTGGCCTAACGGCTCGTGCAGGAAGACTAGGGCGTTGTGAATGTTGGCTCGGCGAACCGCGCCGGCGAGGTCCATCCTCAGCACTTGTCGCGTATTGCGCGTGTTCCTGGCGAGGCCCAGGACGCTGTACCCCAGCCACGGCGTCGACCAAGATACCACCAGGCACGCCAGAATGGTCACGAGCGTCGCACGCTGCCACGTTCCGCCAGCCCGCTCTCCCACGCGAAACGGCGTTCTCGCGAGGATCACGATCAGCGTGGGTAGCGCTGTGTACAGGAACCGAGGTCCCAGCAGCTCGCCGACGAACCAGTAGGACGCGTACGCGCAGACCTGCGCGACAAACAATGCGATCAGCAGCACGTCCCAGCGTGTCGTCCGCCGAAACGCCAGCAATCCCACGATCACGATGATGAGCGCCGGGATCGGCCACGCCATGAGCGACATGTTAAGCTCGGTGATGTACCTCACGCCCTGTTCGAGCGCGCGGCCAATGGTGTGGCGGTTACCGTACGGGTCGACGCGAAATCCGATCTGGTGAGCCTCGCCCCACAGGGCTTCGTACCCGAAACGGAATGGGCTTCCTGTGGTTGCGGCGTTCGCGTACAGCACCGGCGTCGCGCCGAGCACGCCCGCAACGGCTTGCACGGCCATCTCGCGGATTCGGCGCCAGTTCGTCTGAATCACCCAGAGCTGGAACACACCGATGGGGACGGCGACGATGATGGCGTCCAGCGGCCTGATCGTCGCCATGAGGCCTAACGCGAGTCCAACGACCGCGGCGAACCCGATCGCACGTGGCGTGGTGGCCGAGCGCTCCCATTCCATGAGCGCCGCCAATGCGATGGCAACGAGGCAGAGGACGCTCGTGTGGTTCATCCGGGTGCCCGCAAGGAACAGCACCATGGGGGTTACGGCGAACAGCGCAGTCACCGCGCGCCCTTCCATCTCGCCGAAGACGTGGCGCGCGAACCAGTAGAACGCAACGACCGCGACCGCGAGCAGAACCGGATTGACGAGCCATGGTGCCCCGATCAGTGCGCCCGGCACAAGCACGAGAGGCCCTCCGATCGGGAACTGCGCGTACCAGCGGCCGGAGTCGATTACCGTCTCCACTGCGAAGAATTCGCGATCGGGATCAGCTGGCAGTGAGAGTCGGCCGTGCAGCAGGATCTTTGCCTGCCACAGCTGCGCAATCTCATCGGAGGTCGTTGCTGTGCGGCGGAACGCGTAGACGGCGAACGTCGTCGCGAGAATCGCCGCAGTGAGTGCGGTGAGCATCGCGAACACCACAGACGATGGCCGCATGAGCGCCGCACTGCAGCGCTGCGGCAGCGAGCGCACGACTGGGAGTCGGATCAGCGAGAGCACGACCGCGACTCCCACGACGCCCGCGCTGCCCCACGTCCAGTACGACGCGACCTGTTCCGGGTAGTGACGCGCCGGGCGCGTGAGCGGGACGAGGCACACAACCAGCAGGAGGATGGCGAAGCCGGCGGCGACTGGCGCAACGATCGGCTGGCTCGGCGACTGCGCGAGCTGGCGAGCCCCTTTCGCCTTCTGTGCTCGGCGCCGCTCCGCGCGCGTCACGGCTAGGTCGTGAGCCTAACGATCGCGATCTCGCGGCCACCCTTCCGCAAGACGTAATACGTGCCATGGATCGCCCGGTGCACCGAGAGGACGGAATTCTCGGGGTTCAGCTTTTCCCCGTTGGCATAGAGCCCACCCTGCTGGAGCAGGCGGCGCGCGTCACCCTTTGACTTCACCAGCCCGGTCACTACGAACGCATCCAGTACGTCTACCCCCGCGCCGTCCGAGCCGTTCTTCAGCGGAATCGTGACTGCACTGCCGTCCGCCGTCGTCACGCTCGCAACACCGTTGCTGGTTCGGAGATCCACCGCGGCGGACGGCAGCTCCTGCGTGAGCGATTCCAGCACCGTAGACGCGAACTGATGCGGGTCCGCTCCACGATCGAACACGAGACGCGACGCGTCCGCCGCATCGCGCGCGGCTTCGGCGCCGTGAACCCTCGACGTCACGTCCATGGCCAGGGCGCGCTGCGCCTCACGAGCCTCCGGACGCTCGCTCGCCGTCGCCTCGAGCCCCTCGATCGCTTCGCGCGTCAGCAGTGTGAAATAACGCAGGTATTTCGCGACGTCGCGGTCGTCGGCGTTGATCCAGAACTGATAGAACTTGTATGGCGACGTCAGTGAGGGATCGA
>DATCGG010000223.1:0-4652 GCA_036509075.1 Gemmatimonadaceae bacterium | reverse complement strand
AGGCGGGCCCGCCAGTGGGTGCCACGATTGCGACCACCCGATGCTTCGTGAGCGTCGCATCGATGCCTTCGGTGCGGGACATCCGCAAGCATTTCTCGCGCGCTGCCTTGTACGCGGGACTCGTCAGCGGTCCTTTGGCCTGTGCCTTGAGGAACTGCTCCTGGCCGAAGTACGGCATCTCGCGGTCGGCGTTCTGGTCGTTGAAGGCGATGAGGTCGGCGAGTGTCTTGCGAGGCGCTGACGGGCCTAACGCGGCGAGATACGCGTTCAGGTCCGCCTTGAACTCGAAGTTCAGCACCTCGCCTTCGGCGTCATCGAACTTGCCGGACGTGGTGATGTTCGCCGGGTCGACGATGATCGCGCCAGCCGACTTCATGGCGGCGATCGCCTCGTCCATGATGCGATCGACCGCGGCGCTGAAGCCGAAGAAGCTTCGCGCGACGCCAATGCGTACGCCCTTGAGCGCGGCCGGATTCAGCACGTTCGCGTACGACACTGCCGCCTTGCCTCGGCTGGCAGCCGTTGCCGGATCGCGCGGATCCGGGCCGCTCAGCGCGGCGAGCAGTTCGGCGGCGTCCGCGACCGTGCGGGCCATCGGGCCCGCGGTATCCTGGCTGTGCGAGATGGGAATGATGCCGGAACGGCTCACGAGGCCCACCGTCGGCTTGATCCCCACCAGCCCGTTCGCCGATGACGGACACACGATCGATCCGTCGGTCTCGGTGCCGATGCCAACCGCCGCGAGATTGGCCGAAATCGACGCGCCAGTCCCGGAGCTCGACCCGCACGGATTCCGGTCGAGCACGTAGGGGTTCTTCGTTTGGCCGCCGCGACCGCTCCAGCCGCTCGTTGAGCGCGTCGATCGGAAGTTTGCCCACTCGCTCAGATTCGTCTTGCCGAGGATGACTGCCCCGGCTTCCCTGAGCCGGGCCGCGATGAAAGCATCGCGCGGCGCAATCGACTCGGCGAGCGCGAGCGAGCCGGCGCTCGTCCGCATGCGATCGGCGGTGTCGATGTTGTCCTTGATGAGCACCGGGATGCCGTGCAGCGGTCCGCGAACGCGCCCCGCCTTTCGCTCGGCATCACGCTCCTCCGCGATCTTGATCGCGTCGGGATTTCGTTCGATCACCGCGTTGATCGCAGGGCCGCTCTTGTCGATCGCGTCCATCCGCGCGAGGTAGCGCTCGGCGATCGAGCGCGCGGTGTCGCGACCCGACCGCATCCCTTCCTGGAGCGCGGCGATCGTCGTCTCCTCGAGCTCGAACGCGCTCTGCTGCCATGAGCGCGAGTCGGGCGGCGCCGGCAACGGCCTGCTCGGCCGACTCTCGCCGAGCGAGACGTCTACGGTTGTTGCGAGTGCGGCAAGTGCGCTGGCGCGAAGGAAGTCGCGGCGCTCGATCGGTGCACGGCCTGGTCGTTTGGACATGGACGCAGAGCTACGAGTCAGATCCTCCTGACACAAGAGCGGCTTCGAGTCGGTCAACGAGCTCCGCTTGCGCTGGGTTCATCCGCGCCTTCGCGGCGGGCGGGTCGAACCACGCGCATCGGTCGATCTCGGGAAACTCGATCATCCGACCGGAGCCGCGCGGCCACTCCGTGCGCATGGTGTTGCTCACGATGGTCGACGGATCCGCATCGCCCTCCCATCCCCACGCGTGGATCGTCTTGCCCGCCTTCTGTCGAATGCTGCCGAGCGGGATGAACGGACCGCTGGGGTGAATGCTCGTTTCTTCGAGAAATTCGCGTTGCGCTGCGTCGAGCAGGTCCTCACCCGATTCGACGATGCCCTTCGGGATGGTCCAGGCACCGACGTCGCGGTCCTTCCAGTACGGCCCGCCTGGATGCGCGATGAATACCTCGAGCCTTCCGCGCGAACGTCTGAAGAGCAACAGCCCTGCGCTCACGTTTGGTCGGGTCGATCGGGGCATTGCGAGGGTGAGTATCGAGGGTCAGCACCGATTGGGCTCTTGCGACGCTTCGAGTCGCGCGGGAAGATAGCCGTCGACCGTTACCCGCGGGTTACTTCCTGCCATGTCGAACCGATACTTAATCATCAGCGCGCTCGGATTCACGATTGTGGCGCCACGCTTCGCGCTGGCCGCTGCCCAGGAGCCGATCGATCGCGAGATGATTGGAAGGCTCCAAGAAGAATCGCGCGCGCACTCGCAGGTCCTCGAGACCTACCGTACTCTCACCGACGAGATCGGGCCGCGCCTCACCGGATCACCGGCGTTCAAGCGAGCCGTCGACTGGACGCGCGACAGGTTCACGCAGTGGGGGATGAGCAACGTCACGGTCGAATCGTGGCCGTTCGGTCGCGGCTGGACGCTCGAGAAGCTGACGCTCGAGATGACACAGCCGCGGTATTTCCCGCTCGAAGGTTACCCGGAGGCGTGGTCGCCCTCCACGCGCGGGGTCCTGAGTGCGACGCCGATCTACCTGGGCGACAAGACCGCGGATCAGATCAAGGCGCTGGGCACGAAGCTCAAGGGGGCGATCGTGCTGCCGCAGCCCCCGCAGGAGGGCGATCGCCTCATCACGGCGGACCGGCCCCAGCCGGGCGATACGGAGGCGCGCGTGCGAATCGGCGCGCCTCCGATGCTGCGCACGGAAGGCCTAACGCCAATCCGCGACATGATGCCGATCCTCCAGCTGCTCGGCGTCGGTCTGGTGCTCCGGCCGAATCAAGGCCAGCACGGTACGCTGTTCGTCCTGGGCAACCGTAACACGAAGGATGACGCCGTCCCGAGCGTCATTCTCGCGGCCGAGCACTACAACATGATCGTTCGGCTCGCGCAGCACGCGACGCCGGTGCGGGTCAACGCGGAGGTACGGGTGAAATACCAGTCGGCGGACACGAGCGGGTACAACGTGATCGCCGAGATTCCTGGTACCGACCCCGCGCTCAGGAACGAAGTCGTCCTCGTCGGCGCGCATCTGGACTCGTGGCACTCGGCCACGGGTGCCACGGACAACGCGGACGCAGTGGCGGCGACCATGGAGGCGATGCGGATGTTGAAGGCCGTGGGTGCGAAGCCGCGCCGCACGATCCGCCTCGCGCTGTGGGGCGGGGAGGAGGAAGGGTTGCTCGGGTCGAAGGCGTACGTCGACAAGCACCTCTCGGGCGACGCGAACGCCGCCGCACGCGAGCGGATCGCGGTGTACCTCAACGACGATCCGGGGATGGGGCCAACGTACGGGTTCTATACGGAGGAGAACGCCGGCGCGAAGGCGATCTTCGACGTGTGGCTGGGGGCGTTAGGCGATCTGGGCGTGAAACGAAATCCCGTGGACAAGATCGGCGCCACGGATCACCTGAGCTTCACGGCGGTGGGGATTCCGGGATTCACGACGCTCAAGGACTATCGGGACTACGATGTGCGCACGCACCACACGAACGTCGATTTCTACGAGCGCGTGAGCGAGAAGGACCTGCAGCAGTCGGCGATCGTCATGGCGGTGTTCGCGTGGCAGGCGGCGGTTCGTGATGGAAAGCTGCCGAAGGCAACGGCTCAATAGGGAGCCGGGAACGGGGAACCGGGAACAGTGACGCCTCGTGGAGCCTCGGTTCCCAGTTCCCAGTTCCCGTTAATGGCATCCCTCATCCCTCTTCCCTCTATCGAATCGCCAACACGTCCTTCAACGGCACCCGATAGATATTCCCGCTGCCGTTGAGCGTGCTCGTTAGGCCATCCTTCAGCTCCTTCGTCGTGAACGGACGCGTCCGCGGTCCGTCGGCGAAACCGCGGAGACTCGTGAAGTACAGGTACCGGCCGTCCGGCGACCCGATCGGGCAGTATTCGCGTGCGGATGAATTGATGGGTGGGGGCAAGTGCTTGGCGGGCGTCCACTGGCCGTTCTCGTTGAAGCTGATGTAGAGGTCGCCGCGGCCGAGGTCGTCGGGCCGGCCGGAGGCGTTGAAGATGATATAGCTCTGGTCGGGTGCGATATAGTTGTCGATCTCGGGGCCCGGGCCGTTCACGTTAGGCCCGAGGTTCTCCGGCTCGGTGTACTTGCCATCGACGAGCTTCGACCGAAAGAGGTCGAATGCGCCGGGCTTGCCCTCGTGGTTCGAGCTGAAGTAGAGCGTCCCATCCGACGCGATCGACGGATAGTACTCTGGCCGCGGCGTGTTCACCGGCGCGCCCAGATTCTCGGGCGCGCTCCAGCCGCCGGTCGCCGTCCTCGTGACCACCCAGAGGTCATAGTCCGGTGGCCCTTTCTGCTCCGTCCCGTTAGGCCGGTTGGAGACGAAGATGATTTTCTTGCCGTCGGGCGTGAAGAACGGGTCCCAGTCGGTCCATTGGCCCGAGAACGGCGCGATCTCGGGCGACGTCCACTTACCGTTCACGAGCTTCGACGTCATGATCACGCCGCCGTTCTGCTGCGGAAGCGCGATCGACCAGTAGAGCTCTTTCCCGTCTGGGGAAAACACCGTGTTCAGTTCGTCGAGAGACGTCGACAGCAGCCCCTCGCCCCACATCTCGGGCGTGAGCGGTCCGTGTTTCCCTCGCTCCTCACTCGGCGTCGCCGACGCGAATCGGTGGTGTCCGAGCGTGCCAGCAGCGACCGAAAGTGCGGTGACGCCGATGACAATGCGCCATGGGGTCCGCATGGGGCTGATCCTCCGCTGAGTGGCTTGGCGCCGCTTC
>DATCGG010000222.1:0-35859 GCA_036509075.1 Gemmatimonadaceae bacterium | reverse complement strand
CGCCACTCGTGGGGTGGGCGGCGGTGACGAATCGCGTCGACCTCGCGGCGCTGTACCTGTTCCTGATCATTTTCTACTGGACGCCGCCGCACTTCTGGGCGCTGGCACTGCTCAAGCAGCGCGACTACGGTAATGCCGGCGTTCCGATGGCACCGCTCGTGTGGGGCGAGCGCGAGACGAAGGATCAGATGCTGTGGTACACGCTGATCCTCGTTCCACTCACGCTGCTGCCGGTGGCGTTCGGCGCATTCGGGTGGCTGTATTTCGCCAGCGCGTTCGCGTTAGGCATGATCCTGCTCGTGGGCGTGCTGCGAGTGCGCTCGCTGCCGCACTGGAACAAGGCGGCCTGGAAGGTCTACAAGTTCTCGCTGCTCTATCTGGCGCTGCTGTTCGTCGCGATGGTCATCGACCGGAGAATCTGAACAGACACAGGTTACTGGTAACAGGTTACTCGCAGTTGAACACCCCCGGGTTGCCTCTCTCTGCGACATCAGCATCTCGGGCGGTTCTTAACCTGTAACCAATCCCAGTAACCAATTACCTGTCCCAGTAACCAATTACCTGTGGCAGTCAGCTCCCGCTCTTTGCTCGCAGGGTGACGGTGGCCGTCTTCCCTGCCTCGATCGTCACCGTTTCGTCGACCGAGTCGAGCCGGGGATGCCATAGCCGGAGCCTATACCGGCCCGGCGGGATGGAGTCGATCGAGAACGAGCCATCTCCTCCGGTCGTCGCGAAATAGGGATGGTCGAACGCCGCGATCCAGGCGTGCGTCCAGGAGTGAACGTCGCACGTCAGGCGCAGCACACCGGGCTTCGCGAGAACGTGCTCATTCGGCACCACCTGCCCTTCGTCGGTTTCGCGGATGGTCCCCAGCACCTCGCCGGTGCCACTCCGCGTTATGCGCGTCCGGTGCTCCGCCGCATCGAGGTTGCGGACGTTCAGCGTGCCTCCTGCAATCGCCACCTGCAATTCGGGGAAAATCAGGCAGTTCTGGTTCAGTACCTCGAACCGCCGATCCGGCGGTAGAGGTTTGCCGGAGCGCAGCCCGTCGATCCACACGACAACGCCGATCGCCCGGTTCCCTGACCGCTCGATGCCGCGGCGAGTGAAGGCGGCGCCGCAGATCGGCTGATCGACCGATGGTTGAAAGACCGTGTCCGGCGGCGGTTGTCCGTCGAGCTCGATGAAACCCGAGACTCTTCCGAAGGAATCGAGCGGCCGCGTCGTGTATGGCGGACCCTGCGAGGCTGACGCTGACGTCGCTGCCATCGCCTCGCCGCCGGTGCTCTTCCCGGAGTCCGTTCTCGCGCGCCCGGGCGTGCCACGGTCACAACCCGACAGCCCCAGCGCAATCATCAATCCGAGAGCCGCAATTGGCCGACGCGGACGTGTATGTCTGGTTGGTTGCAATTCGTTCAACGTTCGCTTGGGCTTGTCCGAGGTTCGCAGCGCCGCGGTGCGGTGATCGACACAGGTCGCCGGTCGTTCGGGCAAGCGTTACGCCACGCGCGCACCTGAGAGACGACGTCAGCGCTGAATTCGTCCCGTGCCGCCAACCGGGCCAACGCGAGCCCGCCCCGTGACGCTAGCTTCGTCGCCGCTGGGATAGGTAGAACACCACCACACCAACGAGCAGAATGGCGGTGCCTAACAACGACGTTCTCAGCGACGCGACGTACGCGCTCACGATTCCGAACATGGCCGCAAGCACGAAGAACCCCGGGACGATCGGGTATCCCCACGCGCGATACGGACGGGGCACCTCCGGTCGCGTGCGACGAAGCACGAACACGCTCGCCGCGCCGAGACCGAAGAAGATCCAGTCGGCGAATACGACTCCACTCAGCAAATCGCCGATTCGCCCGCGCGTGATCACGAGCAGCGCGATCGCCCACACGCCCATGATCACCACCGACACGTGCGGCGACCCGAATCGCGGATGGACGCGGGCTGCCGCCTGGAGGAACACTCCGTCTTTCGCCATGGCGAAGAAGATCCGCGGTGTCGCCAGGATCACGACGTTCACGAACCCGAGAATCGACAGCATGGCCGCGACCGAGATCAGCGTGGCTCCGACGGTTCCGACCAGCCGGGTGGCGGTGTCGGCGGCGACAGCGCTGCTCGCCGCGAGCCCGTCGCGACCTAACGCGTGAAGGTACACCGCGTTGGCACCCAGGTAGCAGGCGATCACGATCGCGATGCCAAGCGCCAGTGCGCGCGGGATCGTCCGCGCCGGGTCCCGGATCTCGCCCGCCACCATGTTCATCTGCTGCCAGCCACCGATCGTAAACAGCACGGCCACGAACGCGGCCGCGAGCCCACTGGCAAGCGATGCGCGCGGCGCCGGGGCGTTCGCTACGGGCGGGGGCGCTCCGATCTTCGCCCAGAGCGCGAAGCCGCCGAGAATCAACGCCGCCAGCGCCGCGATCTTCGCGACGGCGAACACGTTCTGTACGAGCGCCCCGGGCTTGATGCCGAAGTAGTTCGTCGCCGTGAGCACCGCGATGGTCGCCGCCGCCACGACCGTCGGCCCGCCGAGCGGTGTCAGGTCCACGAAACGTCCCGCGTATCCGGCGAAGCCTAACGCGACAGCCGCGAGCGCACCGGTGCCGATGCTGAGGAGTGCCATCCAGCCATACAGAAACGCGGGCAGTTGTCCGAACGCCTCGCGAATGTAGACGTAGGCGCCTCCGGCGTCGGGCATCATGGCGCCGAGCTCCGCGTACGTGAGCGCGCCGGCGAGTGCAACGACGCCGCCAACAGCCCACACGAGAAAGACGAGGCCCGCCGTGGGCAGAGCTCGAGCGGTCTCGGTCGGGGTGAAGAAGATCCCGCTGCCGATGATCCCCCCGACGACAAGCAGCGCTGCCGAGAAGAGTCCGAGCTCTCGCCGCAGCGACGACGCCTGGGGACCAGGGACTGGGGACTCCGGACTGGGCGAGTAGCTAACTCCTGGCGCCTGATTGCGGGGAGTTACGCTCACACTACCATCATATCTCGCTGGTACTCCAGCGGCGTCACGACCAACTCGCCGTCTCCAACGTACGCATTCACTTCCGATCGAACTCCGATCTCGCCGGGAATATACACGCCCGGTTCGATCGAGAACGCGACCCCTGGCACCAGCAATCGCTCCTCGCGTGTCTCGAGATTGTCGAGGTGCGGGCCGGAGCCGTGGAGATCGCGCGAGTCGATCGAGTGGCCGGTGCGATGCGTGAATCGATCGCCGAAGCCCGCGGTCGTGATCACCTTGCGCGCCGCGTCATCGGCCTCACCGCCACGCACCGTGGCGCGACCGGCTACGCGATCGCGCAGCAGCGCGATCGCGGCATCGCGCGCGTCGCGAACCGCCGTCCACACTTGAACCGCACGCGCGCTCGGCTCGCCGACCGACGCCATCCACGTCTGATCGGCCCAGATGCCGCCCGGCTCGCGGGCCCAAAGGTCCAGCAGCACCAGGTCGCCGACGTCGATGGTGACGGGATTGTCGGCGCGCGGCTCGTAGTGCGGATTTGCCGCGTTAGGCCCGACAGCCACCACCGGCGGATCGATCGTTTCGAGTCCCGCCTTGCCGAATTCACCGAGGATGTGCTGTTGCAGCGAATGCTCTGTCGTGGGGCGACCGGCCCGTGCCTCCGCACCGGCGTACTTGAGCGCTCGACGCGCGATCTCGGCGACTTTCTCGGCCGTGCGGCGGTGCACCTGGAGCTCATCCCCCGTCCACGTCGCGTAGAACTGCGTCACGAGCTCCGCCGACGTCACGACCTCCGCGCCCGCGGCACGGACCATCTCGAGAACACCTGCCGGCACGCGGTCGAGATAGGGCACGGCGTCGCCCGGGGAGTACTCCATCGCGACGCGCTTTCCGCGCACGAGCGCGGCGAGGTAGGACTCGAGCGAGCGCCAGGAGCTGTAGACTTCCTTGCCCCATGCGGCGGGCCACTGACGCCACGGTCCCGGCTCGATCGCATGCGTGATCGCGGTCGGCACCCCGGTCACGGGGATGAACCCGAAGATGCGCCGCGTCGCCATGCCTTCGATCCCAAGCATTGTCTTGGCGACCGGGTTGAGCCCGCGGAAGTCGTAGATCAGCCAACCATCGAGGCTGGCATCGGCGAGGGCGCGCTGCACGCGCGAGAGCGAGCGTTCGTCCAGCATCGAAGGATCGAATCAGTTGAGTGGGCGCCACTCGGCACGCCAGCTGCACGTGCCTTCGCCGCGCGCGATGCATCGCACGTGATCGACGGCGCCACCGCCATTGATGAGAAGCCGCAGCAGCTCGGCGAGCCCGGCCTCGTAATACGCACACCCGATCGAGCGCGGCGCCGAGTCGATCGTGACCGACGAGGGGACGTCGAGCAGCACCGACGATCCGACCCGTGAGACGCTGCCGTTGAAGTATCGCTCGACGATGCGGCTCGCGTGGCGCAAGGCGATGGGCCGCGCCACCAGCGATGGCAGCGTGAGCATGACCCGCCGCGTCATCGCAGAGATGCCCTGATACGCCTCGTTCGCGAGAAAGCGACCGGCAGCACGAAACACCGCTTCGGCGTCGGGACGACGCCCGATGAGACGAGCCAGCGCCACCGCTTCGTCGCGAGCAGTCCGTTGACTACGTTTCACCGCGTCGGAGTACCGACGGATCTGGGCGTAGACGGTGTCGCTCAACCCGAGGCGCTTGTTGCGCAGCTCGGCGACGAGTTCGGTGTCGGGATCGTCGTCAGGCGTGTCGACGTTACGAACGGCTTCGAGAAAACTGAGTGGAAGAAGCGAGTCGACCGTCGGTGACATGGATCACTAGAGACGTGCAAGCGAAGCTAACGGCGCGCGAAACGACGTACAAGCGGCTTGCGGCCACTGTCTGTTACACCCTGGTGGCATCGTGATGGAACGTGTGCTCGCGGGGTTCCTTCTCGCGGGCGCGATCGCATTTGTCGCACGGAACGTGCGCGCATTGTCCACAGGTGGCGCGGTCGCTGCGCTTCTGGTCGGAACGGCGGCTTCGATCGCGGGCTGGACCTGGGCAGCTGTCCTCATCGTCTTCTTCGTCACGTCATCTGCCCTCTCGCGCTTCAGGCACGCCACGCGTGAGGCGCGTATCGGCCGAATCGTCGAGAAGGGCAATGAACGCGACGCGGTTCAAGTCCTGGCCAATGGGGGTGTGTTCGCCGTCGCGGCACTACTTGCCGCGGCAACCGGCGAATCGGCGTGGGCGGCTGCAGCGCTCGGAGGGCTTGCCGCTGCGACTGCCGATACCTGGGCGACCGAAGTGGGTACGGTGACCGGCGGATTACCGCGGTCCGTCGTCACCTTCAAGCCGCTACCCGCCGGCACGTCCGGCGGGGTCACGGTGCCCGGAACGCTCGCGTCGATTGCCGGTGCCGCCTTCATCGCAGGCATGAGCTACTTCATTGGCGTTGGCGGCGCGTCTACCGGGGTGTTCGTTGGCGGTGCTTTGGGCTCGTTGGCTGACTCCCTGATAGGGGCCACCGTTCAGGAGCGACGATGGTGTGACGGTTGCTCGGAGGCGACGGAGCGGCGCTGGCATTACTGTGGCAGAGCAACTCGCGTGGTGGGTGGTGTGCCGGGTGCGAGGAACGACTTCGTGAACGTGGTGTGTACTTTGGTTGGCGCGGGTGTGGCTGCAGCGATCGCTCGCTAAGCATCGCGCAGTTTCTCTCGGTTCGCGGTTCCCAGTTCCCGGTTCCTGCTGCTCGCAGTCCGATTCCCCATCCCCGATTCCCGACGTGATCCGCCGATCAGTGGCCCTGGTGCTGCTCCTCGTCGCTGCATGTGATGGCGGCCGCGTGGGCGCGCCCGTCGGCGGAACGCTCGGCACCGTTGGACCAGGCACGACCGGAACGACCGCGTCCTCCGTACTCGTCGGGACGTGGCGTCGGATCCTGTACTTCCTCGCTGAAGACGGCTCGGCCAGCTCCAGCGAGACGACCTGGCGATTCAACGCCGACGGCACCGCGAGCCGACTGTCGGTTACGCGAAACTTCACCGCCGGGCTCGCCGATGCGCAGACCGTCGACGCCCGTTGGGAACCGCTCGTCCAGACCGTTCGTATTACATACCTTCCGCCGAGCTCCGGGACGTTCGAGTTCTCCTATCGCGTGAACGGTGACACACTGTACTTGGCGTCCCAACCGTACGCGCGGATTGCTCGGTAGCCACCGCGGGTGGCACCACCTCGACGCTGCCCGGAACTCGCCATGGATAGCCAGGCCGCGCAGGTAATTGTCGTCGGAGGCGGCCCGGCTGGCGCCGCCACGGCGTTTCATCTCGCCCGCGCTGGCATTCACGCCACGATCCTCGATCGAGCCCACTTTCCCCGCGACAAGCCTTGCTCGGAGTACATGAGCCCTCAGGCCTCGCGCATCCTCGACGAGATGGGCGTACTCGAGCAAATCGAGCGGTCCGGCGCGGCACATCTTGCCGGCATGCGCGTGCACGCGCCGAACGGTACGGCCTTCCAGGGAAGGTTCGCGGACGTCGAGGGTTTTCGGGGTTACAGGGATCGCGGCCTCGCCCTGCGGCGCACCATTCTCGACCGCCTGCTGCTCGATCGGGCGCGGGCCGTTGGAGCCGTCGTTTGTGAGGGGGTTCGAGTCATCGACCTCCGTCGGGACTCGAACGGCCGGGTCACCGGCGTCGACGCTATCGACGAACGCGGGGAGAGGCGTACGCTCTCGGCATCGATCGTCGTCGGCGCCGACGGCTTGCGATCGGTCGTCGCGCGGCGGCTCGATCTTGCCGCGACGAGGCTCGCGCAGCGACGGGTCGCGTTCGTCACGCATTTCGCCGGGATCGACATGGGTGATAGCGGCGAGATGCACGTGGACCACGACGGCTACCTCGGTCTCGCGGACGTCGGCGGCGGTATGACGAATGTCGCCGTGGTCGTTCCTCGAGCTCGCGCTCGCGAAGCCTCGGGAGATCCTGCGGGATTCGTCGATGCCTGGATCCGACGCCGACGACACGTGGCGCCGCGATTTGCCAAGGCGGTCCGCGTGACACCCGTTCTGGCAACCGGCCCGTTCGCGTCGGCCGCACGACGTGCGTGGGCACCGGGCGCAGCACTCGTGGGCGACGCGGCGGACTTCTTCGACCCCTTCACCGGTGAAGGCATCTACGCCGCGCTGCGCGGCGCAGAGCTTCTCGTGCCGCGCATCATCGATGCGCTCTCCGCAACGGCACCCGCCGATGGCGATGCATCCCTCGGCGCGTACGACAGGGCGCGCATCGGCGAGTTCCGTGGGAAATGGGCTGTCGAGCGGATGATCGGCGTGGCGGTTACCTTCCCTGCCGTCATGAACGTTGCCGCACGTTCCCTCGCGCTTCGGCCACAGATGGCTCACACGATCGTCGGCGTCACGGGTGACTTCGTGCCCGCACGGGAAGTGCTTCGCCCGAGCTTCCTGCTGCGTCTTCTCGTCCCGTGGACGCCGTGACCATCGATCCCGACACGTTTCGCAGTGTACTGGGACGGTTCGCGTCGGGAATCACGGTGCTCACGGCGCGCGATCACGACGCGACCGATTGCGGCATGACGGTCAGTGCGTTCTGCTCGGTGAGCCTCGTCCCGCCGCTCGTGCTCGTGTGCGTGGACCACATCGCCTCCATGCACGACATGCTGCTTCGCGCGTCGCATTTCGCCGTGAACATTCTCGCCGCCGATCAGGAGGCGCTCTCGCGGCGCTTCTCCGGCCCGGACGAGCACAAGCGCTTCGATGGTGTGGGCTACACCCGCGGCCAGAGCGGGGCGGCGCTGCTCGACGACGCGCTCGCGCATCTCGAGTGTCGGCTCGTCGCGCATCACGAAGCAGGCGATCATACGATCGTTGTCGGCGAAGTGGAGTCCGCGACGCCGTTCCCCGATCGGCCGCTCCTCTACTATCGTGGCGGTTACGCCCAGCTCGAGCGTTGACATGACCTGTCGCGTCCTCGTCCCGTGACCACACTCATCACTCCGCCACGCCGCCGAGGCTTCGAATACCTCGATGCACCCGGCGTCGACCCGCGTCTCGTTCGTCGCTCGCTGGCCGATGTCGCGCTCGCGAACGCACTGTTCGGGGGAACGCGCGCCGTCTTGCTCGAGCTCGAAGCGGTGCTGCCGGAGTTGGACGCGAATGCAACGCTGCTCGATGTCGGGAGCGGCGTGGGCGACATTGCAGCGAGAGCCCGCGAGATGGCACGCCAGCAGCGCGTCGACCTCTCGCTCATCACGATCGACATGGCCGAGACCCTCGCCGTAGCAAGCCGCGCGCGAACCGGCAACGCGGTGCGCGGCAATGCCACGGCGCTCCCGTTCGCCGATCGCTCGGTGGACGTCGTCATGTGTTCGCAGACGCTGCACCACTTCGAGGATGCCAGCGCGGCGCGCGTGCTGAAGGAGCTCGATCGCGTAGCGCGCGTCCGCGTCATCATCAGCGATCTGCGGCGAAGCTGGCTCGCCGCCGCCGGCCTGTGGCTGGCGTCGTTCCCACTCGGATTCCACCCCGTGAGCCGGCACGACGGCGTCGTCTCGATCATGCGCGGCTATACGAGAGACGAGCTGCGTCGTCTGGTGCAGTCCTCGACCGGGCGCGCGCCTAACGTGACCCAGCACATGGGCTGGCGAGTAACCGCCACCTGGCGGCCGGAAACCCGCCCCGTTCAGTGACCGATCCCCGCCCTCGCCGACCGTCGCTGCGGCCACCGCAGCAGCTCGGCCCCATGCCGGCGGGGCGCCCGATGGAGACGATCGACCAGCAGCTCGTCCGCGCCAACGTTCGCACTGCGTTCGAGGTCGTTCGACACGTGGAGGAGTGGCCGGCACACCTCTCGCACTACCGGTACGTCCGATTTCGGGAATATGCGACCGATGGCGGTGGTCTGGTGGAGATGGCGGCCAATCGCCCGTTTGGGGTTTTTGGCTGGCCAACGTGGTGGCTTTCGGCCATGGAGGTCGACCACGCCACCCCGGCGATCCGATTCCGGCACATCGGTGGTATAACCACGGGGATGGATGTCGAGTGGAGCTTCACGCCCGCTGAGGGCGGGACGCTCGTTCGCATTCTCCACGTCTGGGACGGGCCTCGATGGCCGCTCATCGGAATCTTCGCCGCCACCAATGTGATCGGGCCTGTATTCATTCATGGAATCGCCTCGCGAACACTCGCCGGACTTGCTCGCGTTGCGGAGCGTGAGGGCGGCACGAACCGCCTCCCTCGGCCCTGAGCACCTCACTGCCTAACGTGTACCACGCATGCGTCGTCGAGTCGTCGTCACCGGAATAGGAGCGATCACCCCGATCGGCATCACCGGCACCAATCTGTGGGACGGTGTACGGGCGGAACGCTCGGCCGTCCGCTCGCTCACCCGGTTCGACCCGTCGATCTTCCGCAGTCACAACGCGGCCGAAGTGAACGATTTCGTCCCGTCGGATCACCTCGACGCCAAGCGAGCGAAACGCCTCGACCGGTTTGGACAGTTTTCCGTGGTCGCGGCTCGACAGGCCCTCGAGGACGCCAACCTCGACCTTGCCTCCGAAGATCGTGATCGGATCGGCACAATGATGGGCAGTGCGCTCGGCGGCGTCGCGTACGCCGAGGATCAGCTCGGACTCTTCCTCAAGCAGGGGCTGCGAGCCGTGGAGCCGATGCTCGCGCTCACCGTGTTCGGCGGAGCTTCGAGCTGTAACATCGCCATCGAGCTCGGTGTCCGCGGCCCGAACTCCACGAACGCGATGAGCTGCGCGTCAGGCACCATCGCGGTGGGCGAGGCGTTCCGTCAGGTCCGCGACGGATACGCTGATGTGATGATCGCCGGAGGCGCTGAAGCGCCGCTTTCGCCGCTCTGCTTCGGCGCGTTCGCTCTCATTCGCGCCATGTCCACGCGCAACGACGATCCCGGTTCGGCGTCGCGCCCCTTCGATCGCGACCGCGACGGCTTCGTGATGGGAGAAGGGTCCGCGGTCTTGATCCTCGAAGAGCGATCGCGAGCCATCGCCCGCGGCGCTCCCATATACGGTGAGGTGCTCGGCTACGGGCTGACGAACGACGCGCATCACATGACCGCGCCGCTTCCGGATGGCTCGCAGGCCGCGCGGTCCATCACGTTGGCGCTCGCGGATGCCGAGATCGCCCCGAACGACGTCACGTACGTGAACGCGCACGGCAGCTCCACGCCGCTCAACGACCCCACAGAGACGCTGGCAATCAAACGCGTGTTCGGAGATCACGCGTACCGGATGCCAGTGAGCAGCACCAAGGGCTACTACGGGCACGCGCTCGGCGCGTCGGGGGCTATTGAAGCCGCCATCTGCGCGCTCGCACTGCGTAACCGCTGGGTCCCACCGACGGTGAACCTCGAGACGCCCGACGAGGCGTGCGACCTCGATTACGTGCCGAGCGTCGGCCGTCCGGCCGACCTGGACGTCGTGGTCAGCAACTCGTTCGGCTTCGGCGGCATCAACGCCGCCATTGTGATGCGGGGCGACAACTAGACGAGCGCCGGGGGTGGCGGCGCTGCGGCAATGCGCCTAGCTTCGCCGCGCAATTACCCGCTCCCTGGAGCACGTCCAAATGAGAGATGCGGCCCGGCATTTCCTCGCCGAGTTCGTTGGAGTGTTCGCGCTCGTGTTCGTCGGCAGCGGAGCGATCATGGCTGCCCAGCACTCAAAGTCGGCTTCACCATTGTTGCTGGCGGCCACCGCACACGGCTTGATCCTGGCGATCATGGTCACCGCGACCATGCGAATCTCCGGCCACCTGAATCCGGCGATCACGCTCGGATTTCTAGCCGCGAGGCGCATCGAGCCGCTCATGGGAGGGATCTACGTCTGCGCGCAGATCCTCGGGGCGATTGCGGCGGCGTACGTGCTCAAGGCGACGCTGCCGGCGGATCTCTTTGCGGCAACGCGTGGAGGCGGGCAGGCGATCTCGCTCGACGTGACCACAGGCCAGGCATTTTGGCTGGAGGCGATCGCGACCTTCTTCCTCACGTTCGTCGTCTTCGCCACTGCCGTCGATCCGGATGCTCCCAGAGTCGGCGGCTTCGCGATCGGGCTCACGTACGGAGCCAGCATCCTGGCGATTGGCTCATTCACCGGGGGATCGATGAACCCCGCGCGCTCGCTCGGACCCGCGGTCGCCAGCGGGATCTTCGAGGGGCAGGCGGTCTACTGGGCCGGCCCGGTCGTCGGCGCGATCATCGCGGCGGTGGTGTACAGCCAACTGTTGATGCGACGAGAACCAGAGCTTCCGCTGCACGGTGCCGTGCGCGCGGAGGAGCCGCCGCCGGAGACCGCGCCGCCGCCACCATCGGCACGAGTCCGAAAGAAGCGGTGACTCGTTAGGGCCCCATGCGCAGGTACGTGTCCGCGTAGCGCTCGATCGACGCCGTGATCACGCGCATGGCTGAATCGCTCTTCTCCCAACCGGCGATCTCCATGCGTTTCCCCTCGAGATCCTTGTAGATCAAGAAGAAATGCTCGACCTCCTTGAGATAATGCGAGGGGAGGTCGGCGATGTCGAAGTACTCGTTATGCTGGGGGTCGTGACTCGGCACGGCGAGGATCTTGTCGTCCGGCTCACCGCGATCCAGCATCTTGAGCACGCCGATCGGGCGTACGTCGATCTGGCATCCGGGGAACGTCGCCTCGTTGATGCGCACGAGAATGTCGAGCGGATCTCCGTCCTCGTGCAGCGTGCGCGGAACGAACCCGTAATCGCCGGGATAGTGCACCGCCGAGTACAACACGCGATCGAGCTTGAGCGTGCCGTGTTCCTTGTCGAGCTCGTACTTGTTTCGGCTCCCGCGCGGGATCTCGATCACCGCGGTGACTTCCTCGGGCGGATGCGGGCCTGGCGGCAGGTCGCGCCACGGATGGATCATGGGCTTGTTCGAAGGAAACGGTCGCGGATGATCGTGCGGCGATAATTCTACTCCACCCACGGCGGTCCCGGAAAAACCGTCAGGCGCGCTGCGTTCTTCGCGGCGCGCCTGACGAGCAGACTTCGGGCCTTGCGTTCCCTGACCCTTTCGTCACATCGGTGGGACCGACAGAGCGCGTTCCCTCCGGTTCACTCGCCGCTCCAGCGCCCGACGTTCGATGACATGCGGTTGTGTGCTGTCGATCTCGGCTTCAATAGCCGCCAGCTCTTCGAGCGAGGCTGCGTCGTCAATGCGGTCCCTCAGTCGAAAATACAGGCTGGCATCCATGGCGATTGGCGGGTGGAGTGACGTTGGCTGCCGCGGACGCGCGGCATCGCCTCGACCAATGGGCAAGGATCGCGCCCACTCCGCTTCTGCCGCTCCCCACTCTCCAACTCGCTTTAGCCCGACGGATGTGGCGGGCACGCTGCAAAGCAGCCCTACAACTACCCTCGGGGCTCGCGGCCAACCCCTCGTTGCATCTGGCGGCGTTCACGGTCTCGCGTGCGCTTGCTCCGCACGATGAGGGAGACCACATAGCCGCCGTAAATGACCACCGCGGCTGTATAAGCGACGTGGAAGAAGACGGCGTTATCGGGCGTCATCGGATCGGCTCAGCGCGCAGGTTGGGCACTGGGGACGGCTCGTATTCCTCCTCAGCGGCAAGTGCATCGGCGCGTTCGGCCAGCCGGTACCGTGCTCGAAGCAGCGCCACGAACAGAAGCGAAAACGAGACGAACGCCAAGGCGAACGTTGCCAGCATGCTGTTGGGCAGCGATGGACGACCCGGCTTGAGCACGATCGGCATCGGGTGCAGCGTGCGGAACAGGTACACGCTGAGATGGATGAACGGCACCAGAAGCGCGCCCAGTACGCCGAGCACGGCGGAATAACGCGCGCGTGTGCCGTGATCCTCGATCGCTCCGCGAAGAATCAGGTAGCCCAGGAACACAAACCAGATGAAGAGCGTCAGTGTGAGTCGCGCATCCCAGGTCCACCATGTGCCCCAGATGGGCTTCCCCCACATGGGACCGGTGATGAGCACGACGGTCATGTAGACGACACCGACTTCCGCCGACGACGCAGCGATGCGATCCAGTCGCTCGTCGCGCAGCCACAGGTAGAGCACACCGGCAACCGCGACCAGCCCGAATGCGACGTACAGCCCAATGAAGGCCGAAGGCGCGTGCACGTAGAAGATCTTCTGCGCGAGGCCCTGACGCGCCTCGGCCGGCGTGAAATAGATCGCGCGGATGAACGTGGCGGCCACCGCGAGAACGGCGATGGTGAGCAGCCAGTCGATGCTGCGGCGGTCTTCTCTTACGGCAGGAGTTGTCATCGAATGTCAGTCTAGTCTTCGAGCGTGAACGGGAACGCGAGCGCGCACGCCACTACGAACACGATGTCAAACGCGATGAGGATTCTCAACCAACTCATCGCTTCAGCAATGGGACGACCGGATAGCAATCGTGCGGTCGACTGCGCAGCCGGGAGAACGATCGGCACGAAGAACGGCAATGCGAGCACCGGTAGCAGCAACTCGGCGAGCCGCGTGTTCGCAGCCATCGCGCTGAAGAGCGTGCCTATCGAGACGAGCCCTATCGCCGCCAGCACGGCAATGCCGATCAGCGGACCAAGCACCCTGGTGAGCGGAAGGTTGTAGAAGAGCGCGACCGCCGGAATGGCGAGCGCCTGCACACCGAGCACGAACAACAGATTCGCGAGCGCTTTGCCGAGAAACACCGCCTCCCGGTCCACCGGCGAAGCGAGCAGCGCATCGATCGCTCGATCGGCTTCCTCGACACCGAACGAGCGATGCAGCCCTAACAAGCCCGAAAAAGTGAAGATCACCCAGAGGACGCCGGGCGCGAGATCGACGGCGCTGACGGCAGTCGCATCCCACGCGAAAAAGAAGATGACGATCGCGAGGAGCGAGAACACGATCGCCGCGAGAAACGCGCTGCGAGTGCGGAACTCGATAGCGAGGTCCTTGCGCGCGATCAGCGCGGCGGCAGCGAACGTGCCAGGCGGTTCCCTCGTGATCATCGACCGATCGCCTCGCGGTACACGTCGCGATAGACATCGAGCTCCACCGTGCCGCGCGGTTCGTGCTTGACGAATTGTCCATCCCGCATGATCGCGGTGTGCGTCGCGAGTGCGAGCCCTTCGCCGAGGTGGTGAGTCACGAGCACGAGCGCGGCACCACCGCTCTTGAGCGATTCGAGGGCCGCGCTCAGCGCCGCGGCACCCGTTTCATCGAGACCGGTGTACGGCTCATCCAGGAGGACCACTCGCGGCTCGTGGACGATCGCGCGGGCAATCGATACCCGCTGCTGCATTCCACGACTCAGGGAGCGAACGGGAGACTCGGCTCGCTCGTCGAGGCGCATTCGCTGCAGCGCACGCATCGCCGCCTGTCGAGGGGACTCGAGCCCGTACAAGCGCGCGGTGAACTCGACGTTCTCTCTCGCAGTGAGCGCCGAGTAGAGCATGCTCTGGTGCGAGATGAGACCGACGACTGCTCTGGCCTCCGCGCCGCCGGGAAGTTTGACGCCGGCGATGTGTGCCGCTCCGCTGGTGGGACGGAGCAGTCCGGCGAGGATCCGCAGGAGCGTTGTTTTCCCCGCCCCGTTCGGGCCGAACAGCGCGAGGCACTCGCCATCGTTCACGGCGAACGTCAGCCCTCGGATCGCGACCCGCCGCCCGAACGCCCGCGTCAGCGCGTTCGCCTCGATGGCGGGACGAGCACTTTGGGCATCTGGCGCCTGCGGAGTACGCGGCGTGTGCTCGATAGGCGTGGTCGCGTGGGACACGCCCGAACGTTAGCCGTCGGCGTGGGGATGCGAAACGGCGGCCGTCTGATGCTCGGCCGCCGTTCGTGAGTGACCCTGTTGTCGTTCGCCGAAGGGGGCCACGGCGTACGGCGCGGACCACTCAGCTCCCAAACTCGAAGAGAAATTCGAGCATTGTAAGTTGTAGCAAATTGCGGACCCGCTCCGGCGCGTGGCGCAGCGTAGTCGAGAATCCGCGGTCTTTTGCCCGCTTCTGGAGGAACACGAGGATGCCGAGCCCGCTGGCGTCGATGTCGACTGTCTGGCTCAGGTCGATAACGAGACCGTTCGCGGTCGCACTTAAGCGTTCAAGGTGATCCAGTGCCACCCCACGAAAGCCTCCGCTCGTGGAGGAGATCAATCGATCCGGGGCCATCAGCACAGAGCCGTCGTTGTTCGCGATCGCCTGCATGACAAGAACCCTCCCGTCCAGGGCAACGAGCACTGCCACCGATCAGGAGGATTCGAAACGCGGAGCGATTCGTCTTACCACCTTCGGCAACCGGACGATCTCGAACGTTCATCGGTTCGAGACTCCTGGCTTTGCGACCCCGCCTCACGACGGGTGTGCTCTTATCGAGTGTTGCGTCGCCCTTCAGTTGTGACCTCCGTCAATGCGACTTGCATGCCAGGCTGAGCACCAACCGTCACCGCGTTGCCTTGGTTGCACTTAACCTTTGGATCCCCAATCGCCGTTTGTCTTTGGGGGGTGCACTTTGCCGCAAGCATCCGAACTTCGCGTCGGTGTAGAATTCCTGAGCAGCCATCTCGACCGAACGACTGGTCACGTTGAAGTTTGAAGTGAGACGCTGCACAATCGGGCACTCCCGGCGCGGATTCCCGATCCTCGATTCCCGATTCCCGAGCAATGTCAGACATCGACGTTCTGCTTCAGGAAAACCGAAGGTTCGCGCCGCCTGACGAGTTCCGTCGGCAGGCGCATGTCTCGTCGCCTGAGCTGTACGCGGACGCCGCGCGCGATCCGGAGCGTTTCTGGGCGGAAATGGCCGCGTCGCTCGAGTGGTCGCGCCCATGGGACAAGGTCCTCGCGTGGACGCCACCGCACGCCAAATGGTTCGTCGGCGGAAAACTGAACGCGTCGGTGAATTGCCTCGACCGCCACATCCGCACGGCGCGCCGAAACAAGGCGGCGCTCATCTTCGAGGGCGAACCGGGGGACCGCCGCACGCTCACGTACTGGGACCTCTACGTGGAGGTCAACAAGTTCGCGAACGTGCTGGGCCGCATGGGCGTTAGGCGTGGAGACCGTGTCGGGATTTACCTGCCGCTGATCCCCGAGGTCGTCATCGCAATGCTCGCCTGTGCGCGCATTGGCGCCATCCACTCGGTTGTCTTCGGCGGGTTTTCCCCCGAGTCCCTGCGCGATCGGATGAACGACGCACAGGCGAAGCTCGTGATCACCGCTGATGGCGGCTATCGACGTGGCCAGGTGATTCCGCTCAAGCGGAATACCGACAAGGCGCTCGAGGGTGCGCCATCGGTGGAGAACGTCATCGTCGTGATGCGCCGTCCGGGATCCGGCGGCGATGAAGCGTTTGCCCATATGCAAGACGGCCGCGACCACTGGTGGCATCGCCTCATGGCCGATGCCCCCGCGTACTGCGAGCCGGCCGAGATGGATGCGGAGGATGTGCTCTACATCCTGTATACCTCGGGGACTACCGGCAAACCCAAAGGGATCGTTCATACGACGGGAGGTTATCTCACCGGCGTCGCCGCAACGACGAAGCTCGTTTTCGACCTCCGCGACGACGACGTGTTCTGGTGCACGGCCGACGTGGGTTGGGTTACCGGCCACTCGTACCTCGTCTACGGCCCGCTCGCGAACGGGGCGACGTGCGTGATGTACGAGGGCGCACCCGACTGGCCCGAGAAGGATCGCTTCTGGGAGCTCTGCGAGAAGCACGGCGTGACCATCCTGTACACCGCGCCAACGGCCATTCGCGCCTTCATGAAATGGGGAGCCGAGCACCCTGCGCACCACGACCTGAGCCGGCTTCGCTTGTTAGGCAGCGTTGGCGAGCCAATCAACCCGGAAGCATGGATGTGGTATCACGAGCACATCGGGGGTCGTCGGTGCCCGATTGTCGATACCTGGTGGCAGACCGAGACAGGCGCCATCGCGATCTCTCCGCTGCCGGGGCTGACCGAGACCAAGCCTGGCAGCGCGACACGTCCGCTCCCCGGCTACTCCGCCACGTTGCTCGACTCGAACGCGAACGAGATTCCGGTGGGCGGCGGCCTCCTCGCGATCACCAGGCCGTGGCCGTCGATGCTTCGAACAATCTGGGGCGACGACGCGCGGTACGTGGAAACGTATTTCTCGAAGTGGCCCGGCCGCCCCGATCTCTATTTCCCTGGCGACGGGGCCAAGCGCGATGACGACGGCTACTACTGGATCCTTGGCCGGGTGGACGACGTGCTCAACGTCGCCGGGCATCGCATCGGCACGATGGAAGTGGAGTCGGCGCTCGTCGAGCATCACTCGGTTGCGGAAGCGGCCGTCGTGGGTAAGACCCATGAGCTGAAGGGCCAGGCACTCGCTGCCTTTGTGACACTACGCGAGGGGAATCGGGCAACTCTGGAGCTGCGCGAGGAGCTGAGACAGTTCGTCGCGGACAAGATTGGGGCGCTCGCTCGTCCTGACGAGATCGTGTTCACGGCGGATCTGCCAAAAACGCGCTCCGGGAAGATCATGCGCCGATTGCTCCGCGACATTGCCGAGAACCGGGTGCTGGGCGACACGACGACGCTTGCGGACCCAAGCGTCGTGGCCAATCTCGCTGGCATGTGGCAGTCGGCAATCGGTGGCGAGGAAGAGTGATCGAGCGGCCTGAGCGGTCGAAGCTGGTTTTGCAGGAACGACTCGTGCCTTATTGTTGAGTGAGGCGTCTACGGGACGTCGCACGCGACGTCTGAAGCCCCGATCGTTTTCGCCGAGCCAAGGGCCCATATGTTCGGACGGCTGTTTCCCGAATCGCTGTTCCCGCGCAAGCTCGACCCGACCGCCGAGCGACGCATTCGCCTGGCACAGGCGCGGGCCGAGGAATCGGTTATCCGCGCCCACGTCGACAACGCGCTGATGTTCGTCGACACGCTCGCCGAAGACCTGTCGTTCGATCGCGCGATCGACACGTACATCCGCGTCATGGGCATTCCGGAGCCACTGGCGAGCACCGTCGCGACGCGGACGCTCGTGGTCCTCGGTCAGGACCTCGTGCCCTTCCGACGCCGGACGCGCGACGGCGACCCCGGCGAGGATGACTCGAAGCCGAAACTGCGGCTCGACGAGGCGTCGGACGGACGGTCGCGGATCAGGCGTGCCTAACGTCGGGAATCGGGAATCGGGAATCGACAACCCTCGGGATGCCTCACTCTGCGTGAATGGCATCCCGAGGGTTCTACTATTCCCGATTCCCGATTCCCTACGCTGTGCGGAACGCCCGTAGATCCGCGATGCTGACCAAAAACATGATCGCCACGATGCAGGCGCTCGTGACACACCAGATGCAGATGGCGTTGATCACGAACAGCTCGAGATAGGTCAGCCAGCCCGAGAACACCACGCCCCACCCTGTGAGCGCCACCAGCGCCACCGAGAATGCGCGCGAGTCCGCGTACTTCTCCTGAATGCCAAGCATCGCGAGGAGAAGAGCGACCACGTAGAAGCTGAGCCCCCACGCGGCGACCGGCAGCCCCAGAAAGGTCGCCCACTGACTCGTGTTCACCGTCTCACACGAGCCGACCGAGCATTTCAGTTCGCCGATGTATCCGAGCTTGAACAACGTGAGATAGGTCGACACGAACACCCCGATGAGGGCGAGCGTGGCGAGAATCATCCGCTTGGTCACTTACCGCCCGGGCTCTTGGCGGGAGCCGCTGGCTTTCCGCTGTCGCCGCTCGCAGCCGGCTTCCCGCTGTCAGCCTTGGCAAGCACCAGCGCCGAATCGACGAGCGCCTTGAAGCGATCGAACGAGATCGCGCCACCGATCATCTTGTCGCCGATGACGAAGGTTGGCGTCTGGGCCGCCCCACGCTTCGTGGCCATCAGCTCGTTCGCCTTGATGCGCGCCTGGTACTTCCGCGCGTCGAAGCACGCTTCCCACTGATCGACGTTGAGACCAAGCGCCTTGACGTACTCCTTGAACTTGCCCTTCGGGCGGCTCGTCGCCTGACCGTTCCACTGGTCCTGCGCGTTGAACAGCTGGTCGTGCATCTCCCAGAACTTGCCCTGCTCGTCCGCGCACGCCGCGGCGTTCGACGCCGCCCATGTGTTCTTGTGCATCGGAAGCGGGTAGTCGTAGAAACGGTAGCTGATCGTGCCCGCGTCGATGAGCCGCTTGCGAATGTCCGGTTCCGAGAGCGTGGCGAACTGGCCGCACGCAGGGCATTCGAAATCGGCGAACTCGATGACTTGCACTGGCGCATCCGGTTTGCCGAGGAGGTATCCCTGTGGCTCACCCGGGACGATCTTCGCGGCGTCCACCGTGGTCGCGACGTTCTTTGGTCGGCTCGCGACGTATGCGAGCGCCCCGACCCCGAACAGCGCGACGACGGCTATCGCGGCGTAGAACGGAGTCTTTGACGAGGATTTCGACTTCTTTACCACGTCGGCTCGTCGTCCTCGTCCTGCGTCCACTCTGTCTTTTGCCATGAGTTGTCTGGGTTGTCCGTGGCATCCGCCACGATGCGACGATTTTCGGCGATTTCCGGAGTATCGTAAGTCGCGCGAACCTCGTAATGAAACAGCTCGCTGCGCACATCACCAATCAGGCGCATGAGCTCCCCGGCCTGTTTCAAGAGCTCGCCCCGCGCGTCCATCTCCACGATTCGCGCTGCCAGATTGCGGAGCAGCGCCTCGAGGTTCCGCGCCCGCTCCTCGCCATACGTCTCGTCCGCCATACCTGCTGAGTGCCGCTCGTCGCGTGGAGTGGTGATCGGTTGGGTGGCGAAAACTAGGGAGCCGTCAGAGGAGCGGCAACGCTTGTCCTTTGGCGAACCGCCCTGTGTACGACTACCTTACCCCGCGATTCGGCACGCCGATCGCCACTCGACGACACTCGACCCGGGCTTCTCCCATCGACGCCGATCTCCTCCGCATTCCCGTTGGCCCGGGTGCCATGCATGTCGAGCGCTACGGTCACGGCGGCGCCCCCGCGGTGCTGATACACGGCTTCGGCACCTGCAGCTTTCTGTGGCGAAACGTCGCCCCGGCCCTCGCCCTGACTCAGCACACGGCATACGCGGTTGATCTGCTTGGGTATGGCGAGTCGGATCGCCCATTCGATGCCGACTTCGGACTTGCCGCCCAGGCTGACTATCTCGAACGCGCGCTCACCGCGCTCCGCGTTGCGCGTGCCGCGATCGTTGGCGTCGACATTGGTGCCGCGATCGCGCTACGCCTCGCCTCGCTTCGGCCGGAGCGCGTCGCCCGACTCGTCCTGATCAACCCCGTTGGCGGCGAGGATATTCCCGGCGGCGATATCCGCGCGATGCAGCGGAGCACCGCACGGTTCGCCCTCCGCGTCTCGCGCGGGCTGTTCGGGGCCTCGGCGCTCCTCACGCCGATCTTGACGCAAAGCGTTGTAGACCCGGCGCGCATGCCGCCCATGCTCATCGGTCGTTATCTCGCTCCATTCATCGGACAGGAAGGGGTGACTCACCTGCTGGCTCTGGCTCGAGCAGTCCGACCAACCGACCTGGAAGATCTCGATCCGGCTCAGGTGCGAGCGCACACGCTGATCGTTCGCGGCGAGAAGGACGTGTGGGTCGACGCCGAAGTGTCGCGGAAACTCGCGGCCGATATCGCGGATTGTCGCGTTGTCTCCTTCCCCGAGTCGGCGCGGCTCATCCCCGAGGAAGCTCCGGACGAACTGGCATCCCTCGTCACGTCGTTCATATCGCCACACGTCGAACGTAATTCCGGTCCGGACGAGCTCGCGGAAAGCACCGACGAAATCGTCTCCGAAGATGCTGGAACGCCGGAGGGTGGATTGGCGTAGATGTTGACGTCATGCGGACATTGCAGCGCGTTCACGACTATCGATTCGCCGTCTGTTTACATTAGATTTGCGTACACTCCCACTCAAGGAATTCATGGCCAAACAGAAGTCGCGTCGTCGCAGAGAGGTTGCGGAGCCCACAGTATTCGAACAGGCCCGCGATGAGCTGTTCCAGCACGTCATGCGGTGCGGTGTGATCGGCGCGGAGCCGGAGCACCAGGTCGACTGGTTCAACGAGACACTGAAGTACTTGGGCGATCGGTACCACGAGCTGTCGGAAGGCGAGCTCAAGGATCTTCGAACGCTCGGCGAGCGGTTCGCAGCTCCTCCAAAAGCGAAGACTCCTGAGGTCGATGCCGCGTCGGCGGCGTAGGCTCCAGTCGCGATAGAAAACGCCCCGTTCACGGGGCGTTCTTGTTTTGTGCGCTGACTGCTGCGGCCTCAGCGCGCGAGCTCGCGCAGGCACGGCAGAGCGCGACGCACCCCAGGGTGAGCCCAGCGCGAGCGAAGTTCCCGTCGCCGATGGTGCCGCTGCCGAGGTTCCCGTTACCAGTGCGGCCGACGCGGCAGTTCGCGTTAGGCGCCTGACGAGGACCAGGGACGTCGCCCAGCCAAGCAGCATCCAGGCCCAAACCCTCCGCCATCGATTTTCCGACGGAGAGGTACACGATGTCGTCGTAGAGTCGGCGGAGCGTAGCGACAGCCGGCGGACGCGATGCGGCGTTCGCGACAAACACGACGAGAGCCACGGCCGCGCACTCCACGAGGAGCACGCGTGTGCTCCGTTCCGTCTCGTATCGTGTCGACCCGCTCACATCTCAGCGACGACCGCGCATCGCTCGCCGAAACGCTACGCCGACGCGGACGCCACCGCCGAAGCCAACTTCGATGGCCGGAACCACGCGGCCAGTGACAGGACCTTCTACTCCGAGAGCGCCCACGAGCACCCCGCGCCACTTCTCGGACCCGTCGTAGATCGCGCCGATACCGCCCGCGGCATAGGGGGCCCATCGAGACTCTCGGAGCGGATCCAGAACGAATCGGACGAGGCCGTCCACGCGGCCGGCGATTGTCGCGTCGTCGCCTGACCACGCCTGTCCCATCGCGGCGACGATCCCGAGTCGGACGTAGGTCGTCGCCGGCACGTTCAGCCCGAACCCGAGGTGAGCCGCCGCGGCTCGGGAGCCAATGTAATCGGCGCGCATTTCGGGTTGAACCCGTTGAGGAGGTTGCTGGCTTCGCTGCTGGGCGGGCGCCTCGTGCGTCGCCCACGAAAGCGCGAGAACCGCAACCGCCACCGCTCGATTCCAGCCGCGCGAGCTGGGGCGAGCCCTCACGTCGCACGCTCGCGCCAGAGCGCCAGCGTGTAGTCGGCGATCGACGCGGCCGATGCGGCGCCGACCACCCGCACCAGCGATGGAACGATCGTTGGTGTGGCGATCACCGCCATGAGCGTGAGAAGCTGCAGGGCAGTAACGAGTTTGCCGAGCAACCGGGCGCGAAACACCACGGCGCGCAGCCACGGCACGGAGCGCGCGACGAGAAACCCAATGAACGTCGCGATGTCGCGGGACAGGAGTATGAAATACGCGCTCACGGAGATCGCGTCTTCGACGACGTATGTCGTAACCGCCGTGAGCACGAAGAGTCGGTCAGCGATGGGGTCGATGAGCGCACCCGATTTCGTCGTCGCGCGCTGGCGTCGCGCGAGCCAGCCATCCAGAAAGTCAGTGCCCGACGCGGTCAACAGCACGGCAAAGCGGAAGACCGGATCGCGAACGAGGACGAAGGCGGCCGCGAGCAACAGCCGCGACATGGATACGGCGTTGGGCAACGTCACGAGAGGCTCGCGGCTCATGCCGCAAACTAAACGGACGCGAAGGTGAGCGGCCAGCGCGCCACCGGGTTCCTTGTGTTCGCCGCCGCGCGCGGATATCCTGACCCGGTCCTCGAGCTCGCGCGACGCCTCGTCGCCCTGGAGAGTCAATCCCACGTGTCGCCGACGTTCAGCCACCTCAGTGCCGACTTCGTCGGCGCTCTGCCCTCTCAGCTCGGCGACGCATCGTTGATCAGCGGCTTGTTGATAGCCGGTGCCGGCGCCGCCGGTTTCTCCGCGGTCGCCGCGCCGGTCGTGCGCAAGTTGCCGGGTGATGCGGTGAGTGCCGTGCTGCTCCTCAATGATTGTCACATGTCGGCGCACACGTTCCCGTCCGACCACCTGATGCTGCTCGACATCCTGACCCTGTCGACGCACGATCCGCAGAAAGCGCTCGACGTATTCACCCGTCGTCTGACCGCGCGCGAGGTGAGATGCGAAAAGCGTTCGCGCGGCTGACGGCTGATATCGCGATCGGTCGCCTGGAGGAACCGGCCTGGTGGGCCTGAGAGAGGTACTGCCGTACGCGTTCTACGTGGCCTCGGCGCTCGTGCTGCTCTGGGACGTGTTCCTTGCCGGCCAGATCGCGCAGTTGCGGCGGGCCCCCCGGTTCTTCCGTGGCGTGACGGCGCTGGGCGGCTTGCTCATCGCGCCAGCAACGCTCGTCGCGGTTACGTCCGCATCGATCCTGAACGGCCGCGCAATCCACGTCATCGCGTGGGTCTGGCCGCTGACCCTTGCAATCTTCGCGCTGCAGGCGGTTTACGCCGTGGGCAAGCGGCTCGTTACGCCGTTCATCGGGCTGCCGATTGCCGCGTACGACATCATCGTCGCCGCGTCGGCGATCGTGCGCTACGAGGCGTATAGTGGCCGGGACCCTTCGACCGCGGCGCTCGCCATCACGGCGGCGCAATCCAGCGCGTTAGGCTTGATGCTCGGACGCGCCGCACTGTTCTCGCCCCTCGCCGTCCAGCTCCCGTTCCTCGCGCCGGCGTACCCAGCCCGATGGCGTATCAGCGCGACCGTGCGCGGCACGCTCGCCCTTCTTGCGCTGGGGTTCACGATCGTGTTCGTCGCTCAGCTGCCGAGTGGCGTCGTGGCGGTGCGAAGCTACGCGACCTACGCGCAGGAACGACTGCAGGAGCGTCCGCGGGGAGACTTCACGATCGGGTTGAGAGTCTTCCCCGCGCTGAACGACGCGCCCCCGCCGCTCGCGCTCCGGAACGACATGGCCCTCGTGGATTCCGTCGGACTCGGCGCCGTCGCCGTGGTGATCGATCCATCGGGCGCGCGGCTCGCCGCGCTCGATTCTCTCGCCCGCTCGCTCGAGGACGATCGGCGTGACAGCGTCTTACTGATCGTATCGGTTGGGTACGACCGTAATACCCGCGAGGCATTTCGGGCGTCGCCCTCGGCATACATGCGCGCGCGGCTCGCGGCGGTGGATCGCATCGTCAGGCGGCTGCGTCCCGATATCATCCTGCCGGCGCGCGACCCGTACACCGAAGGTGCACGCGCGATGGGACGCGTTCCGCTCGCCTGGTGGGAGGAGTTCCTTCGTCAGGCATCCGCGAACGCGCGGCGCGTGAGTAATCGCGTGCGTGTCGGCGTCGCGGCATCGGCGTTCGTTGGCACAGACAGCGCGCTCTACGCATGGGCGAGCCAGGCGGGTTCGCCGATCGATGTCGTTGGGTTCTCGTTCTACCCGTCGTATGACGGTGGTGGGTCGCTGAGCGCCCGGCTGCACGTGGCCGACCGATGGATGCGCGGCGCGACGAAGAATCACTGGGTGTTCTCGTCGGGTGCCTATCCGGTAACCCATGGCGAGTCGAGTCAGGCCCGGGCGCTGTGGGGAACGCTTGCGTGGGCGACGAGCCACGCGCCGGTGAAGGGCCTCATCGTCGAGAGCGCGGGCGACTACGACTCGGCGACCGGTCTCCGCGCACCCGGCGGCCGCATCCGGCCGGCGCTTGCGGCACTCGAGCGCGCGGTGGCCGCGATGGCGGAGACCGCGACGCAGTAAACCGATGCGTACGGCTGTGACGATCCCCTGCACCGGCGAGTTAGGCTGACACCACCATACCGAGGAGCGCATGCGTCTGAGCGGTCTGCTCGCTACCGTCGCCGTCGTCGCCGCATGCAGTGACGCGACAGGGCCGTCTGGCGGTGCGCGGAGGATCACGGAGCTGCCTCGCGCACTCTCGAGTGGCGAACTGGCCGTGATCGGCGCCAGCAATGCGTTCGGTTTCAACCTGCTGCGTGAGCTCGACCGCACGCGCTCCAACTCGAACATTTTCATGTCACCGCTCAGCGCCTCGATGGCGCTTGGCATGACCATGAATGGCGCGGCGGGGCAGACATTCGCCGAGATGCGCTCGACACTCGGCTTTGGTGCGCAGTCGTCCGCAGAGATCAACGCCTCGTATCGGTCGCTGATCGACATGCTTCGCGCGCTGGACCCGACGGTGGATGTCCGCATCGCCAACGCGATCTGGTACCGTGCGGGGTTCCCCTTCGAAGCGAGCTTCCTCGATGAGTCGAAGCAGTTCTTCGACGCCAAGGTCGCTCCGCTCGATTTCGCCGCGCCCGGCGCGGTCCCGACGATCAACGACTGGGTGCGGGCGAGCACCAACGGCAAGATCGACAATATCGTCGACGGCCCGATTCCGGGCGACGTGGTGATGTATTTGATCAACGCGATCTACTTCAACGGATCGTGGACCACCCGATTCGACAAGCGCCTAACGAAGCAGGATCAGTTCACGACAGTCGATGGCTCCGCCGCGCCGATCGCCATGATGCGGCGCACCGACACCGTCCGGGTGGCCGAGACGGTGGACGCGCAGGTGGTGGAGCTCCCGTACGGCGGCGACGCGTTCGCGATGACGATCATCCTGGCGAAGCCGGGCGAGTCGATCGCCGCACTCGTTTCATCGCTCTCGGCCGACGCCTGGCAGGCGACGTTGGCCGCAACGACGTCGGAGAAGGTGGAGCTGTACATGCCCAAGTTTTCTCTTCGCTGGGAGGCGTTGCTCAACGACCCGCTGGAGTCGTTAGGGATGCGGCAGGCCTTCCAGGGGGACGTCGCAGACTTCACGCGCATGTCGCGCTCGGCCGGGAGCCAGCTCTATATCAGCAAGGTGAAGCAGAAGTCGTTCGTGGACGTGCACGAGGAAGGCACCGAGGCGGCGGCCGCGACGTCGGTGGAGATCAGCGTGACGTGCACGTGTGGTCCGCGGGTGATCCGGATCGATCGGCCGTTCGTGTTCGCGATTCGGGAGCGGCTCTCGGGCACGATCCTGTTCCTTGGGAAGATCGTTAGGCCGCCAGCCTGAGGTTGTCGTCCGTCGGCGTCGAGACCGCGCCCCGCGCCCCGGCGCGATGATCTCGCCAAGCCCCGAGGCGCGATGATCCTAGACGGTCTTCACTACCCCGCGCACGACGCCTTCCACGCGCCGTTCCTCCACGAAGTACCGGCGCGCCGCATCGCGGATCTGCGCGGTCGTAACGGCGCGAAGGCGCGCGTCATGCTCATCCAGCTCGTGGAGACCGGAGCCATAGAGCCACGCGTCCACGAGATCGGTGAGGACCGCTGCCCCACTCTCCTGCCGAATCGCCCGCGTTCCGATGGCGTATGTCTTGGCCCGCTCCAGCTCCTCCGCGGTCACCTCCGTCTCACGGAGCTTCGCGAACTCCGCGAGAAGACCACGTCGCGCGACCTCCTCCCGATCCGGCGACGTCGCGATGTACGAGATGAACGTTCCGGCGAGCAGACGCTCGCTGGCATACGCCTGCACCGTGTAGGCGAGCGACTGGCGATCGCGGAGCTCATCGAAGAAGCGACCGCCGAGGCCACTCGCGATCCCCGCGATGAGCGCTGTCGTGAATCGATCGTCGTCACGACGCGCAGGGCCGTCGAATGCGACCACCAGCGCGGTCTGCGCCTTGTCGCGGGACTCGGCGAGCACCGCGGTTTCCCCCGGCCAGTGCGGCGCCGGAATGAGCTGGGGCACCGCGGCAACGACCCCGGCGAACGCGAGGCCGAGGTGCGCGGCCAGGTCGTCAGGATCGCCATCGCCGACGACCGCGATCACCGCCGGCGAATGCATCATGCGGTCCCGGTGCCAGGCCCGCAGTGCAGCCACTTCGATGGCGCCTAACGTCTCCTCGGTTCCCAACACAGAACGCGCGTACGGGTGTGCCCCGTACGCGGCCTGCATGGCAAGACGTACCGGATGGCGGTACATGTCGTCGCGCTGCTGTGCGACGTTCGCGAGCGCGACGGTACGCTCGGTCTCGAAGGCGTCCTCGGGGAATGTCGGCCGCTGGACGACGTCCGCGAGCAGGTCGATCGCCGCCGCGACGCGTGGCGCGGGAACCGAAATGGTCCAGCCCACGCCATCGGCCGTCGCACTCGTTCCGATGACCGCGCCAAGGAGTTCCGACTCCTCGGCGATCGCCATCGCGGCCCGCCGCTCGGTCCCCTTGAGCGTCGTGCGAACGAGCAGCGTGCTCAATCCCGCGAGATGTGCAGGCTCCGTCGCGGCGCCACCCAGCACGTAGAGGCCAAGGTGTGTGATCGGCGCGCCAGCGCGACGCCTGACGAGCACCGGAACGCCTCTGGCCGTTCGATAAATGCGTACAGCTCCGTCCTCGCGCTCGAGATCGAGACGCGCCAGCGCCGCTGGTGTCGCCGTTTCGGCAACACCGGCAAGCGCCGGCAGCGGGGCGACACGCGTCCCGTCGAGCAACGCTCTGGCCAATGCGGCATCCTCGGCAAGCGCTGGCGAGGTCGAAGGGCGGTAGACGACCCACCCCGCGCGGTCGGGCGTGAGGTAGCGCTGAACAGCGGCGGTTACGTCCGATGGTGTGGCACTCGTGGTGTGCTCGTAGTACCGATCCCCGAGCTGCCAGTCGCCTAACGATTCCCACTCCGCCAAATGCGTCGCCTGACCCTCCATGCTCTCGAGATGGCGGAGCCACCGCGATTCGAACACCCGCTGCGCGCGCGTCACCTCCTGCGCAGCGACACCCTGGTCGCGCATCACGCGGACCTGATCCCAGATCGCGCCGGACGCCTGCCCCACCGAAGCGGCCGGCATCTCGGCATGCACGACGAACACACCGAGATCGGTGGGGGTGTAGTTGTACGCGTTGACCGATGCGGCGAGCTGGCGCTCTCGTACCGCGCGATAGAGGCGCGACGCACGTCCCGATCCGAGAATGCCGGACGCCAGATCGAGCAGTGCAGTGTCGTCGTGCATCGTAGGTGGCGTGCGCCACCCGAACACGATCTGTGCCTGCGCAATGTCGCCCGACATCTCACGGTAGCGAAACCGATCGGGCCCAGTCTCTGGAGGCCCGGGCGTCCGAATCACCGGCGCCGCCTCGAGTGCGCCATACAGGCGACGGACGTGGCCCAGTACCTCCGCGACGTCGATGTCGCCCACGATCGAGAGAATCGTCGACGACGGCCGGTAGAAGTTTCGGTAGAATCGAACGAGGTCGTCGCGCGTGAGCCGGCGGAGACCGGGTTCGCGGCCGATCCGCCACCGTCGCATTCGATGCGTATCGTGAAGCAGCTCGAACAGCGTCTCGGTCGTGACCGCGGACGGATTGTCGGCCTTTCGCTTGGCCTCCTGGATGATCACCTCGAGCTCGCGCGCGAGCTCGCCGGAATCGATCACCGAGTTCGCATAGGCATCGGCCTGGATCTCCAGACCCGCGACGAGCCCGGACGACGGCAGCACCGTGTAGTACACCGTGTGGTCGTAGATCGTGCTGGCATTGAGGTAGCCGCCGCTCCCCTTCGTTTCCTTGGCGATGACGCCAACGCCGCGCGTTGGCGTGCCTTTGAAGTACATGTGCTCCAGCACGTGAGCGATGCCTACGACGTCGTCCGTCTCGTCGAAGTATCCCGCTTTCACGTGGGTGACGATCGCGACGACGGGGGCCGTGTCGTCGCGGCGTACGATAACGGTCAATCCGTTAGGCAGCACCTCGCGCTCCACCGACGCGGGGTCCACCGAAACCGGACGGGAAACGATCGAGGTCATGAGCGGAAGGGACGGCGCCAGAGAAGAACCATCGCCACGATGATACAGGCAGCTCCGAACCCCGCCGGCCACCCGACCGCGACGGGATCGATGGGCAAGCCTCGCGCAAAGGCTCCACGCAGCGACACGAGAACGTGGGCCGGTGGCAATAGCACCTGTATTGCCGTGACGACGCGGCCGGCACCGGCTGCGGCCAGCGCGCCCGTGAAATGATCGAGCGTCAGATCGGCTGCCAGCACCAGGGCGAGTATCGGCAGGTAGAAAGCGGTCAGCGTCGAGAGCAGGAACGCGAGCCCGCCCACGAGCAGCCACGCGAGCGCAACATATCCGGCGACGCCCGGCAACCATACGGGATGCACCGCCACCGCGTACACCTCGGCGCCGACGCTGCCGAGAACTACGGCGCCAATCCCGGCGAGGACGAAGCCTTGCGTATAGTACCGCACCGGGCTGACGGGACGCGAAAACACCAGGCGGTCGTACCCGCGCATCCGATGATGCGACACGACGCCGTGAGCCGCGACAGCGCCAGCAACGAAGCCGAAGGTCGCGAGCAGGAGCTCGAAGGTTTGTTGAACGCGGTCGCGAGCGTCGATCCCACCGGTTGGGTCGAGGTCCGACAGCGTCATGCCGCGCGCCGCTGCGAGCGCCCACGCCACGAGCCCGCTCGCGACTAGTGTTGGCAGCGCCCGCGTTGCGAAATAATCGCGTAGCTGGTACCCGGCATACGCGGTCAGTCGACCCTTCACATCCCCACCTCGTTCAGGGTGAGCGAGTTCGCGTCGACCGCGGCGTGCGCCGGCGTCACGGACGCGAGGAGCGCCCCACGCTCGAGAAGGTCGCGCAGACCGCGGTTGAGCGCCGCAAACCCGGTGACGCGAACGGCATACGTCGATCGACCGAGCGAGATCGCGTTCGGAAATACGGCGAGCACGTGCTCGCCGCCTTGATGCAACGTGATGTGGAAAACACCCTCGACATCCGCGGGCGTGGCCCGGCGCGGTGCACCCGGACGCCGCGTGCGACCCCGATCGATCAGCGTGACTCGATCCGTGACGCGCTGAAGCTCCGCCGTGTCTCGCGATGCGATGAGAATCGCACGATCGAACGCGCGCAGCCTAACGATGAGCTCGCGGAGCCGGTCGAGCGATCCGGCACTCATGCCCTCGAGTGGCTCGTCGAGCATGATCACCCGGCGGTCCGCGACGATGGCCTGCGCCAGGCCTAGCCGCAGGCGCGCGTCTCCCTTGAGCGACCGCACGCGCCGCCGTCGATCGTCGTAGAGCCCAAGCTCGCGCATGGCCGCTTCAACGCGGTGCTTCGTGTAGGTGGCCCGAACGCCCGACAACACCGCGAGCCGCGTTAGGGCGTCCGACACTCGCCAGCCGCCGGGGAGCGCCACTGGCTGCGGCAGGTACGCGATGCCCTCGCGCTCTACGAACCGGCGCGGCTCGCTGCCATCGATTCGCACACTACCGCTCGACGGCCGTAAATGGCCAGCCGCGATGGCGAGGAGCGTCGACTTCCCCGCACCGGCAGGTCCGGAGATGCCGGCCACCTCGCCCGCCGCGACACGAAACGACACGTCGTCGAGCGCACGGACCGGGCTCACGGACCGCGACTCGAACGTCTTCGAGACGTGACTGAGCTCGATCACCGCACCGGCTGCTGCGCCCCCGGCACCTGCGGGGCCAGCGTCGGAAGCGGTTGACATTGGGTCCAGGGTCCCGGTCCCGCGCGTTGCCAGAAGCTGTTCGCTTCCTGCACGCGGCCGAGCCGCATCAGCACGCAGCCGAGGTAGCCCTGCGCGCTCTTGTCCGCGGGGTTCAGCTGAACGGCACGGACATAGAAGTTTCGAGAAAGGTTCAGCGACTGGAGCGCGCCCGGAAGGTTTCCGGTGGAGAGCTGACCCGTCGCCTGCGCCAGAAGGTGCGCGCCCATTTCACGTTGAGCCGTCGCGTTGTTAGGCTCTAGCGAGATCGCGGTCTGCAGCTCGCGCACCGCCGTTGCGGCATCGCCCTCGTCGCGCGCCATTCGACCGAGGTAGATGTGCGGGTCTGCATCCTTCGGATCGTCGCGCACCGCTTGCGCGAAATGATTCCTCGCCCCGTTTCGATCGCCGGCGGAGTAGGCTGCGATGCCCGCCTGCAACGCGGTCCCGGACCGACCGACCGCGAAGTAGTAAATCCCACCGCCAACGGCCCCCAGCAGCAACAGCAAGCCGATGAGAGCGATCAGCGGGAAGCCTCGGCGGCGTCCCGCTACGGGAAACGGCGGAACGCCAGGGTCCGGGGCAACTGGAACAGCGCCTGATACCGCAGCAGCAGCCGGACCTGGCGGAAGTGGCGCCACTCGCTCCTGCCGCAACGCGGCTTCGAGTTGCTGGAATCCGGTGCGCGCCGCACCGATGTCGCCGTTCGACGGTCGATAGTCCGTGCGCTGCGCGCGTTCATGCGCGGCACTGAACTCGACTAGCGCGTGCGCCTGATCGAGCGTCAACAGGTCGCGCTGACGGACTTCCCGGATGAGCGGCTGCCCCGACAGCGACGCGGATCCGATCAGCGATCGGAGCGCCGATTCCGCTGCCTGCCAACCTTCGATGATGTCCGCCGCGAGATCCTCTGGGTCGCGCGAGAGATCAAGACGACCTATCGCCGGCCTCGCCTGGTCGAGTGCGGCGAGGGCGGCTCGTTGTTGCGACGTTGTCACGGCCGAGGGGTGGGCTTACTTGACGATGCGCAGAAGTCCCGCGTCCGCGCTGCCGCGGATGAAGCTTTCCGCGTCGCGCGTGGGGATGGTGACGCCAGTGAGGGAGTAGCCACGGCGAGCTTCGGTCGCCATGAACTCCTGCATGGAACGACCCACGAAGGCCGTGTTCGCGTCGCGCATCATTCGGACGATCTCGTCCCAGCTGCCGCGGAACGGCTTGCCTTCCCGCGTGAGGACTTCGTGCGATGGCTCTTCGCGACGCGACGGCACGCCCCGCTGATCGGCGAGGGTCGAGAGGAGACCGCCGAACAGCTCCAGCTGCCCCTTTGCCTCCTCCGCCGCCTGGTCAGCAGCCTGCTGCTCGATCTCCGCCAACATCTCATCGATGTCATCGGGCTCGCCAGCAAGCTCGTTCAGCCGCTCTTCCCAGGGCTTGAGCTCCGGGTCGTCGTCCTTGAGGTGGTAGATCGTCTTTTTGAGCTCGACGAGTCGCCAGATCCCAAGCTCGTCCCAGTGATCCGACGGCGACGTCCGGTCCAGGTGGTACAGGGCGGCCTCGTAATCGCCGCGGTCGTAGAGGATGTTGCCGAGGTAGATGCGGGCTTCCGCATGGTCGTTGTCGAGCTGCAGCGCACGACGGAGGGTCGAGATCGCAGCGTTGTCGTCGCCTAACCGGTGCTGGGCGTAGCCGACCAACGCTACCGCCTCCGCGGACTCCGGGGCCTGTTCGACGGCGATGTCGAAGAACTCTTTCGCCTCGTCGATCATGCCTTCTCGGAAGAGCGCACGTCCGACCTGGAGCATGAGGTCGACGTCGTCGTGGTAACCAAGCTCGAGCACACGACGAAAGCTCTTAACGGCTGCGTCGGCCCGGCCGAACTTCAACAACGTCTCACCCAATCCCGCAAGCGCATCCTCGTGCTCAGGATCGAGAATCAGCGCCTCTTCGAAGCTCCGACGCGCCCACGCGAACTCGTCGCGCGCCAGCCGAGCGTAACCGACCCCGATGTGCAGCTCTACCGCATTGGGATAGAGCGCGAGTCCCTCCCGAAGTATGTCGAGCGCCTCATCGTACTGCCCTTCGTTATACAGCTGGTGCGCGCGCTCATCGTACTCTTCGGAACTCAGAAATGGGGTCGGCATATCTCGGGTAACCTCCAGCTCATGAGTGTATGCCTATTGTACTACTCGTACAGCCTTGAGTTCAACACCTGATCGAGGCCGATTCTCGCGCGCGAAACGCGCTTCGCCACTCGTGATAGCGACGTAGGTACCGCCCTCCGCCGGTCGATTGGTTTTTGCCTCGCGCCGGTATGATGGTGTTCGACTCTGACCCCCAATTTCCTGACGCGTCGGACCAAGCGTCGGGCACAGGGGCGAAGTGGAAAATTTGTCCGGGTCGGTCGCCGCTCACCCAGATTTCAGGAACGTGCGAGCGCCATTCCCCCGACGCGCGAACAGGCAACGGCAATCTCCCCGGCGAGCGCGGCGTTCGCTTCGAGCAGGGCAACGTTGGCGGCGAGTGTTCGCCCTTCGCTCGCCCGCTCCACTGCTGTGAGCAGGTACGGCGTCACTGCCCCGCCATGCACGCCGTGTCGCCTCGCGTCGTCCAGCGCGGTATCGAGCGCGCGTTCGATCGACGCCTTTCGAACGGCATGCTCCGCGGGCGGGGGCTGCATGACGACAATCGATTGCTGACGCCCGAGCGAACATTGCAGCGCATAGAGCTGCGCGATTTCGTCCACCGAGGTAACAGACGTCGCGAGCGGGATACCGGTGTCGGCGAAGAAGAATCCCGGCATCTCCTTCGTCCGATAGCCAACGACGATCACTCCGAACGACTCGAGCCGCTCCATCGTCGCGTGCAGATCGAGGATCGACTTCGCGCCAGCGCATACGACGATGACGGGCGTACGCGACAGCTCGGCGAGATCGGCCGACTCATCGAACTGCGGCTCGCGGTGGACGCCGCCAATCCCGCCGGTGGCAAAAACGCGAATCGGCGAAAGGGCCATCAGCGACAGCGCGCCCGCCACGGTTGTCGCTCCGTCACGGCCCTGCAGCATCGCGACCGGGATGTCGCGAGCGCTGACCTTCATCACGCCGTCGCGTGCGAGAAAGCGTGCAAGCTCGTCGTCAGTCAACCCGAATACGGCCTTGCCCGCGCTAACAGCAGATATAGCTGGCACCGCCCCGACGCGCTCGATCGCGCCGATCATTCGACGTGCAGCATCCGCATTCGCGGGGATCGGAAGCCCCTGCGCGAACACCGAGCTCTCGAGCGCTACTACTGGTTCATGCTCGGCGATCGCCTGCGCGACGCGCGGAGAGAACGAGATCGTTGACAAGCGGGAACCGGGAACGGGGAACCGGGAACGGAGAGAATGCGCTGCTTGCTTATCTCGACTTTGTCGGCCGGAGTCAAGCCAGCATTGCGATTGGCGGCCCGCTTCCCAGTTCAAGTTTTCCGGTTCCCGGCTCCCCGGTCCCGTTCTACCTCGCCGGAATCGCTTCGACGATGAGCCGCTCCGGTGCCGGGCCCACGTAACGAATCGGCCAGCACGTGGTCAGCATGAGCGTCGGCGTCGGCCGCGCATCGAGCGCCGAGTCGTCTGCGCCCACGACACGGATTCGGGACACCGTCCACACGACCGTTCCGCTCGCGCTCTCCGTGACCACGGTATCGCCCACTGCGATGCCGCCGAGCGCGTGAAAGTGCCGGTCGCGATGCGCGGAGATCACGCTCGTCCCGCGGTCGCCCGGGAGTACGCTTCCGATCATGTGTCCCGGTCCGGCTCTGAGCTCATCGTCGCCTACGCCTTCGACCACGACCTCGTCGAGACCAAGTCGCGGAATGATCACTCGGGCGACAGGCGTCCCGCGAGCCTCGCTCCATCGCGCCCCGCCGGTCGACAATTTCGCACGGACCGCTGAGCGTTCGGCTTCCATTTCGGCCCAGCGAGCGCGCGCGGCATCACGCGCGATCGCCCCTCGCGCAACCGATGTCGCCGACCCGATGAGCAGCAAGGCGCCGCAGACGATCAAGGCGCTGCTGGCAGCCCTTCGCGCGTCGTGTGATTGCCTCGTGACGCGACTCATTGTCGTCAGCGCCGCGCGTGAACCCGGGCGGTACGTTCACGACGCTTCATCGCGACGCCCGCGAGCAGAAGCACGATTCCAGCGAGGCCGATCGCGGGAATAGGCGTGGCGGTGTCAGGTGCCCGCGCGCCGTTCTTGAACTCCGACTGGCGCTCGGCCCGCGCGGTCGCGGACGTATCGGATTTTGGAGAGGGGGCAGTGGCGGCGCGCGGCGTGGCGAGCGCCGTATCGGCGGGCGTCGGCACCGTGTCGGGGCGAACGGCCAGCGCCGCCGACGCCGAGTCGACCCATTCCTTCATCCCCGTCATGGCGACGCGGGCAACGCTGTCCTGCGCAACCCGCTCCCGTTGCTGAGCTGCCGCCTGCTGAGCGGCTTCGGTTTTTCGCGGAGGCGAGGCGACGACGGTAGTGATCTGCGCGTTCGCGGTCGCGGCGCCGACAATCATCATCGCGGCCAGCGCCGCGCGTCCGAGGCTATGCATCACGGGTCCCTCCAGGAATCCCTACTCCTGGGGCAGAACCCGTGCCGGTCATCGACTCGGCCGCGCGATCCTCCCGATCCCTTCAGCAGCCTGCGCCATGCCTCGCAGGACGTCGTCGGTCGTCACCAGGCTGGCACCGGGCCCCTGTTCACGCCCGATAAGCAGCCGATACCCGACGCCGTACTCCGACACGAGCGCCTCGAACGCGATCGTGGGCTGACCGTCGCGGTCCACGAGGAACGGAGCGCGGATAGCGGCGCGGCCGCGTGCGCTCTCAGCGGGCTGGAGCGATAGCAGCTTGGTGGTAGCGACCGCCCACGCGGCGAGCGCACCGGGCTCGACCATATGGGTGTCTCGCGCCCGGTCTCCAACAATCTCGAGCCGCGCCGCGCCGGGCGACGCACTGAGCTCGAGGCGCCATCCCACGATCTCGAACGTCGCGGAATGCTGGCCCTCCGCGCGGACGGAGCTCGTCGGAGAAGACGATAGGCCCGACACCGGGCCCGAGCGATCATCAGCAGCCACGGCTGGACCTCGGGTCGAAAATCATCCATGGGAACCAGCACCGGCCCCATGTCTTTGACGATTGCCCGGTCCATCCGTCCCATCGCGAGCCGCGGCGCCCCGGCGTTAGGCGTCGCCGCTCGTCGCGAGTTACGCTGTCGCGTCCTCGAACTGCTCGGCGCGCAGCGTGTCGATCTTCTCTCGCTCCTTCGCGGTCGGGTCGTAGATCGCGAGGATTTTGATTCGCTCGCCAACATAGGCGTCGAACGACTTCGAGGCGCCCTTGTCGATGTGAATCTCGTGTCCGTCTTCAAAGCGCAGGACGACGTGCGGATACTCCTTGTTCGAGTACTGCTT
>DATCGG010000221.1:0-2943 GCA_036509075.1 Gemmatimonadaceae bacterium | reverse complement strand
GTCGCGCCTGCGGCTGCTCTGCCCGCGGCTGCTCTGCCCGCGACAGCTTTGCCCGCGACGGCTCCAGCAACCAGGGAATCGGAACGACCAGCGGAGTTGCCTCCAACGGTCGTGCATGCGCCCGCGACGCCGCTAGCGCCGCCGTCGCCGGAACCGGCACCGGCAGTGACGCCAGCGCCGAAGCGCGGGGTGTTGCGTTGGGCCTTGCCGGCCGCGATTGCGGTGGCCATCGCCGGATACGTGGTGATGAAGCAGCCCGGGCGAACGCCGTCGGCACCGGCCTCGCCCGCCTCTACGCAGGACACCGCCACGCCGCCATCGCCACCACCTAACGTGTCGGTCTCCGCGCCAGTGGATTCGGCCGCGCCGGCGGGCGCCGTGACGACGCGTACCACGGACGCCAGTCCGGCACCCCGGGCCGACACGCCGGCGATCCGACCACCGCAGGCACGGCCGGCCAACGCGCGCTCCGCCACGCGGCAGCGTCCCGATTCTGCCATCGTGACACAGCCAGCACCGCCGGGACCGATACCGCCGGAGGCTCCGAAGCCTAACGTGGTCACGACGCCCGATACTTCGCTCGCGCGGCCGCCCGCGCGTCTCGATCTGCCGTCGACGTCTTCGGTGACGCCGACGCCAGCACCGAAGAGCGAGGCCGAGCTCCGGTCGGAGATCCAGGGCGTGATGGCGGTGTATGCGCGCGCGATCGAAGAGCGGGATACGTCACTCATCCGGCGCGTGTTTCCTAACGCGGGCAGCCAGCTGATGACCCGGTGGCAGACGACGTTCGACGACGCGCGCGGCCCGATAGCGATGAGCGGCGGCACGGTGGAGATCCTCGATCCGCCGCGAGATGCGGCCGGCTCACAAGTCCAGGTGCGCGCGCGATATTCGGCGCGATTCTCGTCGAAAGCCGCGAGGTCGGATCAGTCCTTCCCGGTCAACTTCATCGCGGTCGTGCAGCGGGACGCCGGCGGTTGGCATATCGCCAGCATCCGGTAGGATCAAAAGCCGTATTCCAGCCCCGTCGTCCAGAGCGTGCTCGCCCTCAACCCACCACGGTTGAGCGGCAGCAGCGCGTTCACGATGAATGTCAGGCCTTTCTTCGTCGACAGCTTCGTGCCAATCGACGCGTTCAGTAGATCATCGCGACGATCGGGGATGTTGCTTGGATAGATCGTGCGCGCGAACGGGATCGTGATCTGCGTAGGACCCGGCAGCGAAAACTTCTGGTCGCCCAGCTGCCATTCGGAAATGACGTCGAATGCGAACGTGGCCCACCGAACGAGCAGCTGGTCGAAGCCTGCGGTGGCGAGAATCGCATCCTGCTGGTCGTCGCTACTCCGGAGCGCGACCCCCGCGTTCGCGTGCGGAGCAAAGTCGCCATAACGCGCCGAGACTATTCCCAGAATGCGCGCGGATGTGCTGCCCGAACCGAGGAAGTCATCCTCGTTCCCGGTCGGAAGACGCACGTCACCGAGGAGCGCGAACCCGGTCCGCGCCTTCGAGCCGCCCGGTGAAAGATTCACCTTCGCTCTCAGCGCGACGTCGCCGATACCCGATGCGGATCCGTTGACGTCGGTTGTTGCCGAGAGAATCGGGGCGTCGGCTGTGCCGGCAAAGTAGTGGGCGGGGTTCGGCCCAAACGGTACGATCTGGCCGAAGCTGTGACCATCAATCGAGTTCGAAACGTAGGGCACAGCGACACTGACATCGATCCGGTCAGTGACTCCATAGGTCGCGAATGCGATCGTTGCGAGCACGTTCACTTCGAGCGACGTACGCACCGTGATGAACTCGTTTTCGAAGGCCGGGCTACCTTCGCTTGGTGGATTGATGTCCTGGTGCGTGAAATTGAAATCGAGCGAATTGAGAGGGATTCCGCGCAGCGTGTTGAATCGAATGGAGCTCACGTTTGCGCCGATCAGCATTCTCCTGCGCCCGAGCGTTTGTGCGCGCTCCGCGAAGATCGGGCCGCTGGACACGTTGTTCCGGACGGGAGCGCCACCCTCGAAGGAGTAGGTGACACCGCTCGTCGTCGCGCTGATCGGAATGTTGCTCACGTTCGCGCCGATCGCGCTTCCGAGGAACGCAATGATCGCCGCGTTTCCCGCCTCTGCCGACGGGATGAAATGGCGGCCGTGTGGATTGCCGGCGAGGACCAGCGCGGGGAGACACAGCGGCTCCCCGCAGTCCCCGAATGAGAACAGTCCGCGCTCGAGCTTCTCTCGGAGACCCTGTCCGTGAACGCTTGCCGCGGTTGCCGTCATCAACGCGAGCACACCGATGCTTCGGCGCATATGGCTTTCGGAATGAGTGGCGAAGATCGCGCTCGTGACCGCGCGCGATGTCGGAACCGTCGCACCGGAACGCAATTCTAGAGGCGACTGACCCCGGCCGCCAGCGTTCGCGCTCGCTTGCTTGCGGGGAGTGGGCCGCCTCTACACTTTGCGGTGCAGGTGAACGCGTGCCTGCGGACGCCTTGTCCACCCACCCGCCCGCGAACCTCACGGCGCCCTACCCTGTCGTCTCTGGATTCCCCCACGGTTCCCGCGGCGCACTGCACGCGGTGTGGAGGCCCGGTCTACGCGGGCGATCGATTCTGCGGGAGCTGCGGTGACAGTCTCTCGACCTGCGGTAGTTGCGGCCGCCCGGTAATGCCAGGCCGGAACACCTGCGAGGCGTGCGGCGCGGCGCTCGCACCAACGTCAGACGTTCGGCAGGCTGCGACCACCGGCCCGCGGCAAACAGAAAGCGACACAATGTGGGCGCCGGTCGTCGAGCGCCTTCGAACAGCGCTGGCTGCCGAATTCGAGATCGAGAAAGCGCTCGGGTACGGCGGCATGGCTGCGGTCTTTCGCGCACGTGAGCTCGCGCTCAACCGATTCGTCGCCGTCAAGGTCATGGCGCCCGGGTTGCTGCTTGGCGACGGTATGCTCGAGC
>DATCGG010000220.1:0-5082 GCA_036509075.1 Gemmatimonadaceae bacterium | reverse complement strand
GCTGGTGTCAGTGCCTCCTCGCCGGTGGACCCATATTGTTTGAACAATCCCGAAGCGCCGAAGGCGCCGGTAACCGACCCGAACCGGGTGCGCGCCAGGGCGTCCACCGTCTGCGTCTTGAGATCGAAGCTCGTGTTGATGGCCCCCGTGCTCGCGACCTCGTCGTGTTGGTACCACTGCCCCGTGCCCGACACGCGGACCGAGCTGACCGAGCTCATGCCGGTGTTGATGTCCGTGCGTCCCACGACCTCGTTGCGCTTTCCCTCGATGTGTGAGCCCTCGCTTTCCGCCGAGGGCAACCCATAGTTGAAATTGTATCCGCGGTAGACGAGGCCGCCCGTGGCCTTCGAGCCAGCGAAGCCGAAACCGCCAACACCGTAGTAGTTGCGGAAGTACGAGTTGTCGAGCCGGTCGCCGCCTCCCTCGCGGAGGTCATCGGAATGACGGCCCCCACCTCGCGCGACCACCGCGAACGAGGAACCGATCGGAATCGTGACGCCACCTGCCAATCCTCCACCCGGTGTGGCCGACTCGGCCTGGCCGGCGAGGAAGCCGTCGATGTGTGATGGAATGGCGCTCGGAATGTCGTTCGAGATGACGTTGACCACGCCGCCTAACGCGCTGTTGCCGTACAGCAGCGACGCTGGCCCGCGCACGACCTCGATGCGCTCGGCGGTGAGAGGATCGATCGACACGCCATGATCGGGCGCTGCCGACGAGAGATCTCCCGCGCGGTCACCGTCCTGCAGCACGAGAATGCGCTCACCCTGGAGACCCCGAATCACCGGGGCGGTCGCCGCAGGTCCGTTGTAGCGGACCGCGACGCCAGGCTCGTTCTCGAGCGACTGGGCAACCGTCGGCGCGAGGTTGCGAGCCAGTGCCTGGCCGGAGAGCTCGGTCGCCGACTGCGTCACGTTCCGCGGGTCGGTACCCACCGGTGTCGCGGTGACCTGCACGCCGCTCAACTGCAACGCCGATTGATGCATCACGATCGTCACACGCACGCTGTCGCCCCCGGCAGGAACGACGACGTCGGCGTGGCCCGGCGCGTACCCAATGAGGAGGGTCGAGAGATGATACGAGCCGGCGGGCAGACCACGAAATGTGAACGTGCCACCGGCGTTGGTTGTCGTTACGCGATTGAGCGCAGTGACGACGACCTGAACGTTCGCGATGGGCGCGCCTGACGAGTCCTTGACGATGCCCGCGACCGGCGGTGTTTCCGGAACCGAGCGGGGAAGTGACGCAGCCGCAACCTGGGCCGCGAGGAACACACCGAATCCGACCATGAGAGAGGCGCGAGCCGCCAGCGATCGGCGACCGAAGAACGAATGCATGACCGAGCTCCGAGAACCAGGTGACGGCGGAAGCGATTCCGCCCTTTCACGCTCACGGGTAACAGCGGCAAGGCTCGGTCACGAGCGATTTCCAACGAGTGGCTCGGATGTACGAATGAGCTGTCGGCTCGTCGGGCCCGGTCGTCCGCGCCCGTTCTACAACCGGTCATGTGGTCGGTCCGGCCAGTCGTTGCGTGCGCGTTGCGCTATCTTGGTCGGTGAAGGTACGCTGGCGCTGACGGCCCCGAACGGCCTCGCCATGCCATCACACGTGTCCTCGACAGACCTCACCGCGCTCGTCCACCTGGCGGGCTTCACTACCGGCATCGTCCTCTACGCGATGCTCGCGGTGATGACCCTCCGCCACGGCGCCAGCGACCGAACCGGCGACTCGATCAATCGCATTCCGCTCGCCGCAGCGCTGTTGGGCCTGCTATGGAACGTTGGCGCCCTCGCGATCTACGCCCAACGTCATTTCGGCATCGGCACGCCGCCGCGCGCCTTGATCGCAGCCGCATTCGCCGCGCTCGGATTCCTTCCGGCGGTCGTCGTCGACTCGGCCACGCGGCCAATCACCAGGGCGAGTCACCGCGTGCTGGTCGTCGGGTCCTACGCGTTGAGCATCGTCGCCGCGATTCTTCAGGCCATTGGTGCCTTACGCGGAGATGCTCCGTCCAGGCCAGCACTCGTCACACTGACTGTCGGCTACGCGATCGTTCTGATCCTCGTCGCGATCGAGACACGGCGACGAGCCGGCTGGCGGCGCAGCCTGACGACGATCGCACTCGCTGCATTCGCGGTGTCCGCGCTGCACCTGAGCCACGACAGCACACAGGCGGACTCGCCGCTCGCCGCGCTACTCGGCCACCACGCGTCGCTGCCGCTCGTGCTGGTCATCCTGTACCAGGATTACCGCTTCGCGTTCGCCGACCTGTTCCTTCGCAGAGCGTTGTCGCTCGTGCTGTTGGTCAGCGTCGCCATCGCTCTGCAAGTCTGGGTTGCGCTACCGCTGTCATCGGCGCTCGCCCGCGGCGAGAACGCTTCGCTCGTGTCGAGCGGCGTGCAGCTCACGCTGTGGGTGCTGACCGCGCTCATGTACCCGGCCATTCGCCGCGGCGTTCGCGAGTTCGTGGACAGCGTCATTCTCGGCCGACTGGATTATCGGCATGTCCGCGATGACGTGGCGCTCGCCATCTCTCGCGCCGAGAGTCCGGAGGAGATCCTCCGGAAGGCGTGCGCCGTGTTAGGCCCGGCGCTCGGAGTCCGCAACCTCAATCCGCATGAGGACACGGCTGTGCCGCACGGTCTTCACGCGATCGTCGAGCGTCCCGGCAGTGGCCGCGAGGCAATCGACCATGCGCTTGTCTACATCCCGACGAACGACCAGCCGCGATACGTGGTCGAGGTGAACGGGTTGGATGGCGGGCGGCGGCTGCTCTCGGACGACATTGCTCTGCTCGACGCATTCGCGCTGGTCGTCGGGAAGCGCATCGATGCCGTACGGGTCGTGCAGGAGCGCTTCGATCGTGGTATGCGCGAACGCGAGATCACACAGCTGGCGGCGGAGGCGGAGCTACGTGCGCTTCGCGCCCAGCTCAACCCCCATTTCCTCTTCAATGCCCTCACCACGATCGGGTACCTGCTCAAGACGGCGCCCGATCGCGCGTTAGGCACCCTGTATCGACTGACGGATCTCCTCCGGGCTGTTCTGCGCCGGCCTCCAGGCGAAGTCATCACGCTTGGCGAGGAGCTCGACCTGGTGGAGTCGTATCTCGCCATCGAGCGGGAGCGTTTCGAGGAGCGGCTGACGACGCGGATCGACGTACCCGATGAGCTGCGCGCGCTTCCAGTGCTGCCCCTCCTGGTGCAGCCCCTGGTCGAGAACGCCGTGAAACACGGTATCTCGCCGCTCAAGCGTGGCGGCACGGTCACCATCTCGGCGTCGCTCGACACGACCGACGACCCCCGACGGCCGATGTCCATGCTGCGAGTCACTGTGGCCGACACCGGCGCCGGCCTCGGTCGCCTAACGTTTGACGAGCCTGGGAAGGGTGAAGGCGTCGGGCTCCGGAGCATCGAGCGGCGTCTCGCAGTTCATTACGGCAATCGGGCGTCGCTCGCGATCACGAGTGTTCCCGGCCTGGAGACGCGCGCGGAGGTGCGGTTACCGATCGCGCAGGAGTCGCTCGCGGCCGACCCAACACCAGCGCTAACGAAGCGCGCCGATACCGCTCGTGCCGCGAGCTAGCGGCGAATGACGACGCGCATCCGTACCATCGTTGCCGACGACGAACGGCCGGCGCGCGCGTTCCTGCTCTCGCTGCTGGAGCGATACAGCGACGTCGAGGTCATCGGCGAGGCGGAGACAGGGCCCGATGCAGCGGAGCTGATCGAGCGCACGCGACCGGATCTCGCCCTGCTCGATCTGCAGATGCCGGAGCTCGACGGACTCGGCGTCGTCCGCATGGTCCGGAAGGATCACATGCCACTCGTCGCGTTCGTCACCGCATACGACGAGTACGCGGTCCGCGCGTTCGAGCTCAACGCGCTGGACTATCTCCTCAAGCCAGTGGAGCCCGCTCGGCTGCGCGCGACGTTGAACCGCGCGCACGACCGCCTGGAGCAGGCGGACTTCAGGCCGGCGGAGGCCGAGCGGCTCAAGGCGGTCGCGTCGGAGATGCAGCTCGGTCCCTCGCCAGGCTACCTGCGACGCATCCCGGTCCGGCGGCGCGACGACATCGTGATCGTCCCGGTCGACCAAATTGCGGCGATCGTAGCCGACGGCGAGCTCCTGCGGATCACCACCATCGCCCACGAACACCACACAATTACGTACCGACTCAAGGACCTCGAGGCGCGCCTCGATCCCGCGCGGTTCGTGCGCCTCTCACGCGGCGCGCTGGCGAACGTCGACCTGATTCTCAAGATCAGTCCGATGCCGAGTGGCACCTACGTCGTGACGCTCAAGAACAACATGCAACTGCCCGTGAGCCGGCTTCGCGCGCGAGTCCTGCGCGACGAGCTGCTGAGGCTCTGACGCTCTCGCCTCCAGATGCCCACCGCGGTCCCTCGCAAGTGCCGCTGGCTACGTCGCGCCGCCCTAGCGATTCGCGTCACCGTTGGAATCCTGGCGCTGGGCTGCGCGTTGGCGGCAGGGGTCGTCGCCGAGCGATCGTTAGGCAGCGACTCGCCATGGGTCTGGACGATCGCATTCCTTGCCGGGTTGGTGGGCGGTGCCGTGTTCATGGGGAACCCTCGGCTGTACCGGATAGCCGACCATATCGAGCGCGCGGCACAGGAGCGCGAGGACCGATCACACGAAGCAGAGAGCGCGCCTGACGACCGCGGTCGCGGTTGAGGGTGGCCGTCCCGACCTCGTGCCAGTTGCCCCGCCGGTGAATCGCAACGAACGCAAGCCACCCCAAATACCGCCGGGGCATGGGAGCACGGACGGCTCCCCGACCAAACGTAAGTCCATTCGATTCATACGAGTGGTTCATGCGGGAGGACGAATGGTTCACGTGGGCGACCATTCATTGGTCGGGATTCACAGCTCGTTGTAAACGGCCTGTTAGGAGGGGCCGAGCAACGTACTCTCGCACAACCGTTCGAGAATACCGTCGACACTCCTCCTTCCGAACATGCCCAACGATCATTCGCCCAAGCGTCCCGGACCCGGACTACCGCCCTCGATCCTGGTCATCGCCTGCCTCATGGCGTGCAGCCACGACTCCTCGAGCACCGG
>DATCGG010000219.1:0-3533 GCA_036509075.1 Gemmatimonadaceae bacterium | reverse complement strand
CCCGCCTGTTCCCGCTCTGCTCGACGTGCCACGCCGGCGTCACGCAGCCGGGGCAAGCCGTCTTCCCAAGCCCGACGACGTGCACGTCGTGCCACGACGGTGTGATCCAGCCGCGTGTTACGTGGCAACCCCGAACCGCGGGGCTGCCCACACGGAATCTTCGATTCACGCACGAAGCGCACGCGCGCGCGGTCACCGCGAGGAACCCGGCGGACAGTGCACTCCTACGCAACTGCGCCGCGTGCCATAACGAGCGCGGTGCGGCACGAATGGAGATCAAGCGCGATGTGGTGAACGAGTGCATCGCTTGCCACGGGTTCAACTCGCCTCACGTGGATGTGCCGAGCCAGGCGTGCGCAACCTGTCACGTGCCAGTGACGGCAGCGGCGACGCTGACGCGCGAGGACATCGCGAATTTCCCGAAACCGAAGTCGCACGAGGCACCCGACTTCGCGCTCGGCGGACATGGCAAGCTGGCCAAAGGAACGACGACGTCCGGCCCCACGGCGGTATCGGCGGCCTGCGCCACGTGCCACGCGCAGAACTTCTGCATAACGTGTCACGTCAACGCGCCCGAATCGCCGGTGATAGCCGCACTGGCAATGGACGAGCGCTCGCCGGCCTACACCGGGACACTGCAGGCGCCGCCAAGTCATCGAGCGCCGACCTTTCTTCGCTCGCATGGCAAGGAGGCGCAGCGCCTCAGCGCGACCTGCACCACGTGCCACACGCGCGAGAGCTGCGTGAGCTGCCACATCGGGACGCCGTCACGCGTCGTGAACGCCATGCCGGCCGCTGGCCCGGGTCGTGGGCCCGGCGCGCACCTCGTTCGGCTGATGCCAGCGAGTCACACACCCGAATTCCGCGAGCACCACGGCGCCCAGGCGAACTCGAGACCCGAGACCTGCGAGACGTGCCACATCCGGGCGACGTGCCTGGACTGTCATCGCCCGGATGCCACGCGGCAGGTCACGTACCATCCCGCGCAATTTCTCACGCGTCACCCGAGCGCGGCGTACTCGCGCGAGGCCAACTGCAGCGATTGTCACAACGCGTCGCAGTTCTGCCAGAGCTGTCACAAGCAGTCAGGGCTCGTCGCGACGTCACGACTCGGCCAGGCCGGGTATCATGATGTCTATCGCAATTTCAGCCTTGGGCACGGGCAGGCCGCGCGGCAGAGCCTCGAGTCATGCGTGGCGTGTCATGCGGAGCGGGACTGCACGGCGTGCCACTCGGCGGTGAACGGCGGGTTCCGATTCAGTCCGCACGGCCCGGGCTTCAATGCGGACCGGATGCGGGCGAAGAACCCGTCATTGTGCGTCGCGTGTCACGGCAATGCGATCCCGAAGGGGAAGTAACCGACGGGGCGTTAGGCGACCGAGGTCGCGGAGGACATCCTCCGCGACCTCGGCGTCTCTGCGGTTCAATTGGTGTTTCTGTCCTGGGCCGCCATGACATCTCGGCACGGCTCACTAGTGGAATCGCAGCTTCCGCATTCGCTTCACCACTCTGCCGAACGCCGGGCGTAGCCCCGCTGGTCCCGGGCCCGCGAGCAGCATCCCGGCACCGATGCCGATCGCCAGGACGCCGAGCAATTGTGGCAGCTCGCTGTAGTGAATGAACCGCGTACCTCGGGGGCCGATCTCGAGCGCGCCGACCGGCGTCATGCGAGCGCCGCCGCCGCCACCCTGGCCGTCCGGCTCCGCTCTCCCTTCCGCGTTGGTCGTCTCGTCGCTCGCGACTTGCTGCCCTCGCCGTCGCAAGCGACCTCGGCGACCTACACCGGCGCCAAACCCGAACGCGACCTTCGCGACGGGGATCACGGTCAGGTCGCCATGCCGAATGGGCTCATGGTAGACGTGACGAATGCTGAGGTTTCGCTCGAAGAGCTCTGCGATCGGCTGGACCGGCGCGGGAGCGGATAGCGCTTGCGTGGACATGAGGACCTCCAACAAAGGAATCCTCAAGGTTGCCGAACTGCTCGCGAGAAACCAGAGAGACCTTACGCCCGGCGGTTGCATGCTCGCGATGGCTCAGCAATACGGCTACGATTGCGACGAACCGGATCGGAGGCCGAATGAAGACAACGATATTTTCGCTGGCGCTGTCACTCGCCGCGGCGCCACTCGCGGCGCAGGGTGCCCCGCCTCAGGGTGGCGCGAATCAGCCGTATACGATGGAGTACTACTACAAGGTGCAGTGGGGGCATCAGCAGGAGTTTCTCCAGCTGTTCCTGAAAAACCACTATCCGCTGCTCCAAAAGGAAGTCGAGACGGGACGGCTGTTGGCGGTGAGGATCGAGACGCCGGCAAATCACATGACGGAGGAGGCGCGCTGGGACTACCGGGTCACCCTGACGTTCAAGAATTCCGCGATGGCGACAACATCGAACCCGGACGAGCCGGCGCTGATCAAGCAGCTCTGGCCGGATCAGGCAACGTTCACGCGCGAAGAACAGCGCCGGTTCGAGGTCCTGTTGTCACACTGGGATCTGCCAGTGACCGACATTACGCCGGCGAAAAAATGACGCCGGATGCAGAATCAAAGGGGTCAGGTCGTAGGGCGAGTGCGAGCTTTCACCAGGGATCGGATCTTCTCCACCACCGGCTGACTTCCACCACCATAGTTCGACATCACGACCGCCACGTAGCCGGTGCCCTTGAAGATGTCGAGGTTCGAGCTGATTCCCGGGAACCCGCCGCTGTGCCCCACGACCTTGGTCTCGGGATCCACGCTGAACCCGTAGCCATACCCTGGTGAATTGACCTCGGGTTTCGGCGTCGTCATGAGCTCGAAGGTCGCCGGCGAGACCAGCTTCCCCGCCTTGAGCGCCTCGGCGAACCTAACGAGATCCTCCACCGTCGAGTATCCGCCGCCCGCCGGACCGCCTCGCATCACGTGCATGAAGATGTTGTTGCGGAACGTCTTCGAGCCGTCATCGCGAAACTCGCGCTGATATCCCACCGCGAGATTCGGGTTGACCCGATCGAGCTCGTACGCGTCCGTGCTCACCATCCCCGCCGGCTTCGACACATGCTCGCGCACGTAGTCGAAGTAATCCTGCTTCGTCACGACCTCGATCACCTTGCCTAACACCAGCATGCCGGTGTTGCTGTAGGACCACTGCGTGCCGGGCTCGAACGCCAGCGAGTCGCCCTTGGCGAGCTGCATCATGTCGTCCACGGTCCGGAACCGCGCCCGCGACGACCGCTCGAACTCGTCGTTGAAGTAGCTGCCGAGCCCCGACGTGTGCGTGAGCAGGTGCTTGATGCGGATCTTCTTCGCCGTCTCGGCGCTCGGGAAATCGGGAAGGAATTTCGACAGCGGATCGTCGTACGACAGCTTGCCCTGCTCGACGAGCTGCGCGATCGTCACTGACGTGAACATCTTGTTCATGGAGCCGAGGTTGAACTTCGTGTCGAGCTTGTTAGGCACGTCGAAGTCCTTGTTCGCTTCGCCGAAGGCTCCGGCGTAGATCGGCTTCCCATCTTTCGCGAGCAGCACGGCCCCCGAGAACACGTCGGCTTTGACCA
>DATCGG010000218.1:0-6567 GCA_036509075.1 Gemmatimonadaceae bacterium | reverse complement strand
GAGTCCCGGCCACTCGGTCGCTGCGCGGGACCCGTTCGCCACGGCGCGCGGCGAGCTCGCCCAGGGGCGGCCGAACCGCGCGATCGAGCTGCTGGTGGCGGAACTCGCGCGCGAGCGGTCTCCGCGCGGCCGGTTCGTTAGGCAGACGCAGATCGCCTACGTGATGGTCGAGGCCGGGCTCGATGCGGTCGCGCGCCCGATCCTCGAGAAGCTCGTGAGCACGATCGATGATCGAGGCCTCGAGGACTGGGAATCGGGGCCGCTGGTCGCGCAGCCGATGTCGCTCCTGTGTCGCGTGCTCGACCGACTCGCGGACGGGTCGGGCGACCGCGATGGACTGTACCTGCGGATCTGTCGGCTGGATCCGCTGCAGGCCATCGCGCTCCAGCGTCAGAACGCCTAACGCACTCGCCCACGGCCATGGCACGCACCGAGATCGAGCGCACGGTCCGGCCGTCCGTTCTGGACCGCCTGACGGACCACGAGCCGGGGCTCGCGGCCGACCCGCCCATCACGCGCGAGGAATCCGAGCGGCGGTACCGCCAGGCCGTCGAGCGAGACGTCGAGGCTCTGTTGAATACCCGTCGGACCATGATTCCGGCCCCCGAGTGGTGCCCCGAGCTGCGCCGATCCGTCTATGACTTCGGACTCGTCGACACGACCAGCATTCCCGTGGGCACGAAGTCAGGCCGGGATCGGCTGCTGTCGGCTCTGCAGGACGCCATCGAACGGTTCGAGCCGCGGCTGGCCCGGCCTCGCGTTAGGCTTCTCGACGCCCATCAGGTCCGCGCCCCCCAACTGCGGTTCGTCGTCGAGGCGGTTCTCGTGATGGACCCGGGCCGTGAGGACGTCGTGTTCGATACGGTGCTCGAGATCGCGAGCGGTGAGTACGACGTGCGCGACACCGGCGCCTCAACGAGCGGCTGAGCGAGGCGACGTGCGCGACGACCTGCTGCTCTACTACGAGCGCGAGCTCACGTACCTCCGACGCCTTGGCGCGGAGTTCGCCGCGCGCTACCCCAAGGTTGCATCGCGCCTTCAGCTCGAGCCAACGAAATGCGAAGACCCACACGTCGAGCGACTGCTCGAGGGGTTCGCATTCCTCGCGGCACGCGTGCACCACCGCCTCGACGACGACTTGCCCGAAGTGTCGGAGGCGATGCTCGACGTGCTACACCCGCAGCACGTCCGCCCGCTGCCGTCACTGTCGCTCGTCGAGATCGAGCTCGATCCCGAGCTCGGGAAACTTGCGGCCGGATTTCATGTCCCGCGTGGCAGCGAGCTGCGTTCGCGTCCGGTGCAGGGGATGCCGTGCCGATTCCGTACGGTGTACGATACCACCCTGTGGCCGATGACCGTCGGGACCGCGGAATGGACCGCGGCCGACCGAGCAGGCGGAGGCGCTCGGCTCGGTGAAGCGGTTGGTGCGATTCGGGTAGAGCTTCGCGCGTTCGCCGGGATGCGCCTCGGCCAGATCGCACCGAAGCGCGTGGATGGCAATGGAGGTGGCCTGCCCACGCGGCCGCCCGCCCTGCGACTCCACCTGGCGGGAGATGCGACCGTCGCGGACGCCTTGCACGAGCTGCTGCTCAACAGTTGCACCCGTGTCGTCGTTCGCGATCCCGATCAGCCGTCGCGAGCACCCGTGGTGATTCCGGCGTCGAACATCGCGCCGGTCGGGTTCGAGGCCGACGAAGCCCTGTTCCCGTATCCACGGCGAACGTTCGCCGGCTTCGCGTTGCTCCAGGAGCTGTTCGCGTTTCCACAGAAGTTCCTGTTCGTCGACGTCGCCGGGGTCGACGACGCGCTTCGCACGTTAGGCGCCGGCGCGCGGGCCGAGCTGTTCTTCGTCATCGCGCCGTTCGAGCGCGCGGAGCGGCGCCAGGTCCTGGAGCTCGGCATCAACGCCCGAACGTTTCGTCTGGGTTGCACGCCGGTCGTGAACCTGTTCGAGCAGGTGGCGGAGCCCATTCTGATCTCGCAGCGCGTGACGGAGTACTCGGTCGTGCCCGATGCGCGCCGGCGGCTCGAGATCGAGACCTGGTCGGTGGACGCCGCCTCGGGGATCACGCCCGGTGCCGGAGAGCCGAGGCCCATCGAGCCGCTGTACGGGTTCCGCCACGGACGGTCGGACGCCGCCGGGACCTTCTGGCATGCCGTCCGCCGCGCGACCGGATGGCGGACGGATCGCGGCACCGAAGTGTTCATCTCGTTCGCCGACCTGTCGGGGCAGATCCGCGCGCCCGACGCGGAGATCGTCTCGCTCTCGCTGACGTGCTTCAACGGGGAGCTTCCGAGCCGCCTGCCGTTCGGAGTCGACGAGCGTGGCGATTTCGAGCTGGCGCAGGGTGGCCCGGTCCGGCGAGTGATGTGTCTTATGCGGCCGACTCCCGTCGTGCAGCCGCCGCTCGGGAAACCCATCCTCTGGCGCCTCATCTCCGCGCTATCGCTCAACCATCTGTCGCTCGTGGAGGATGGCCGCGAAGCGCTGCGCGAGCTGCTGCGATTGCATAACGCGGGCGACTCCACGGGGGGCGAGCGCCAGATCCAGGGGCTCGTCTCGGTAAACAGCGGCCCGGCGTTCGCGCGTGTCGCGACGGACCAGGGAGTCGTGTTCGCGCGCGGCCGTCGCGTCGAGCTGGAGCTCGACGAGGAGCACTTCCCCGGAGGCAGTGCCTACCTGTTCGCGAGCGTTCTCGAACGGTTCCTCGCGCAGTACACCACGATGAACAGCTTCACGCAGCTCGCGGCTCGAACACGCCAGCGCAAGCGCGTCATGCGCGAATGGCCACCGCGCGCCGGGTGGCGCACCCTGGTCTGATGACGACCTTGCCCGACGCCCCGGCGGAGGTCACGTACAGACCAGCCGCGCCTTCCACGCCAGACGCGCGCGTGGAGCGCATGCTGCGCGACGAGCCCACGGCCTTCTCGTTCTTTCAGGCCGTTCGCCTGCTCACTCGACTGCGCACGGCGCACGCACCGGTCGGCGGGTGGGCCGATCCCTCCACCGAGGTCGTACGCTTCGCTGCAAGCACATCTCTCGGGTTCCCGGCGAGCGAGATTCAGACGCTCACCCTGCCTGACGAGAACGGGAATGGTGAGGACGCGCCGGCGCGCATGACGGTGAACTTTCTCGGGCTCACCGGGCCGCAGGGGGTGTTGCCGCACCTCTATACCGAGCAGGCGGCCGCACTCGCGCGCTCCAGGGATACCGCGCTGCGCGATTTTCTCGACCTCTTCAATCACCGTGTCCTGTCGCTGTTTTACCGCGCGTGGAAGTCGCACCAGCCAGCGGTCCTCCAGGAGGAAGGGGCGGAAGACCGGCTTTACGATCACCTGCTCGACCTGTCCGGTCTCGGTACCGAGGGGATGCACGGTCGCTTGCCCGTGCTCGATTCGGCGCTCGCGTTCTATGCTGGTGTGCTTTCGCTTCGGGCGCGACCGGCGGATGGACTCGCGCGCCTGGTGGGCGACTACTTCGACGTGCCCGCGACGGTCGAGCAATTCGTTGGCGAATGGCGGCGAGTGGACGCGCGCGGCCAGTGCACGCTCGACGGCGACGATGACTCGGGTCGCCTTGGATTCGGGGTGCTCGGAAACGCCGCCTGGGACGCGCAGGCAAGAGTACGCCTGCGGCTTGGCCCGCTCACGCGAGCGCAGTACGACGCGTTTCTGCCGGGTGGCGACGCACACGAGGCACTGTGTGCGCTCGTCCGGCTCTACGCGGCGGAGCAGGTCGGGGTGGATGCGCAGCTCGTGCTCGCGCGCGGAGAGGTGCCGCCGTGTGTGCTCGGGCCGCCCGCCCGTGATGGTCCACCCCCGCCGAAGCTTGGACGGGGAACCTGGCTGGCGTCGCGGCCCCTTGGGCGCGACCCCGATGAGACGGCGTTGCGGCTCTGTTGAGGATTCCGTGCTTACACTACCTAACGACTTTCACACACGAGGCAGATGATGGCTGCCAACCTGCGAGCGCTGATCGGAAAGCTGAATGCTGCCTGCCGGAGCGCCGTCGAGGGCGCTGCCGGCCTCTGTCTGTCCCGAACGCACTACGACATCGAGATCGAGCACTTTCTGGTCAAGGCGCTCGACGCGACCGACGGTGACCTCGCGCAGATCCTCAAGCATTACGGGGTGAACCGGTCTCGCCTTGCCGACGACCTGGCTCGCGGTCTCGATCGGCTCAAGACCGGCAATGCGCGAACGCCAAGCCTCAGCCCGCACCTGGTGAAGGTCCTGACCGAAGCGTGGTCGATTGGTTCGCTCGAGTACGGTGCGCCGCACGTGCGCACCGGGCATTGCATTCTCGCGCTGCTCACGAACGACGAGCTCGCGCGCATCGCGAAGGACATCAGCCGCGAGTTCGAGAAGATCGCGCCTGAGGTCCTCCAGAAGGAGTTCGTCACGGTCACGGCCCCATCATCGGAGGCTTCGGCTGAAGTCGCCGCGATGCCGGGTGGACGCGTGGGCGAGTCGTCAGGCACCGCTCCGAAGGCGGGCGGGAAGACCGCGAACCTCGACCAGTTCACGGTCGACCTCACGGGGCGCGCGCGGGCCGGGAAGATCGACCCGGTGCTCGGCCGCGACTTCGAGGTGCGGCAGGTGGTGGACATCCTCACGCGTCGACGGCAAAACAACCCCATTCTGGTTGGCGAGGCGGGCGTCGGTAAAACGGCGGTCGTGGAAGGCTTCGCGCGCCGAGTGGTCGAGGGCGACGTGCCGGAACCGCTCAAGAATGTCGCGATCCGCACTCTGGATCTCGCGCTGCTCCAGGCCGGCGCGGGGATCAAGGGCGAGTTCGAGAATCGACTGAAGGCGCTGATCGAGGAGGTGAAAGGCTCGGCGACGCCGATCATCCTCTTCATCGACGAGGCCCATACGATGATCGGCGCGGGTGGGGCGGCGGGCCAGAACGACGCCGCGAACCTGCTCAAGCCCGCGCTCGCGCGTGGAGAGCTGCGTACGATCGCCGCGACGACGTGGGCGGAGTACAAGAAGTTCTTCGAGAAGGACCCGGCGCTGTCGCGGCGGTTCCAGCTGGTGAAAGTCGAGGAGCCGTCAGAAGACCAGTGCCTGCAGATGCTCCGCGGCGTCGTGCCGGCGCTCGAAACGCACCACAAGGTGCGGATCACTGACGATGGCCTCGACGCAGCCGTGCGGCTCTCACACCGCTACCTTCCGGACCGTCAGCTGCCGGACAAGGCCGTGAGCGTGCTCGACACGGCGTGCGCGCGGCTCGCGTTAGGCCAGCAGGCGACGCCCGGCCCGGTGGAAGACACGCGCCGGCGGCTCGACGACCTCGCCGTGCAGACGCGCGTGCTCGAGCGCGAGACGGCACTCGGCGTCGACCATCAGGAGCGCCTTGGCGCAATCGCGGCTGCTCGTGCCGACCTGGAGACCGACCTGACGCGGCTCACCGCGCGGTGGGAGCAGGAGCGCGGGCTCGTCGAGCGCATTCGCGAGATCCGTGGCCAGATCGAGGCGGCTCACGTCTCCGCATCGGCCGCTGATACCAAGCCGTCCAACGGCGAGGCGCTCGCCGATCTGCGCGCGCAGTTGGCGCAGCTCAACACCGAGCTCGATAAAGTGCAGGGAGACAAGCCGCTCATGCGCGTTGCGGTGGACGGGTCGATCGTTGGTGAGGTCATCTCCGGCTGGACGGGGATCCCGGTCGGCAAGATGCTCCGCGATCAGCTCTCGATGATGCTCGAGCTCGAGCGGCATCTCGAGGCTCGCATCATCGGGCAGGACCATGCCATGGAGGCGATCAGTCGCCGCGTTCGCACGTCGGCGGCGAAGATCGAGGATCCGAACAAGCCAAAGGGCGTGTTCATGCTCGTCGGGCCGTCGGGCGTGGGGAAGACCGAGACGGCACTGGCGCTGAGCGACCTTCTGTTCGGCGGCGAGCACAACATCGTGACCATCAACATGAGCGAGTTTCAGGAGTCGCACACCGTCTCCACGCTCAAGGGGTCGCCCCCGGGCTACGTCGGCTACGGCGAGGGCGGTGTGCTCACGGAAGCCGTCAGGCGGCGGCCGTACTCGGTGGTGCTCCTCGACGAAGTCGAGAAGGCGCACCCCGATGTCCTGGAGCTCTTCTTTCAGGTGTTCGACAAGGGTGTCATGGAGGACGGCGAGGGACGTCAGATCGACTTCAGGAACACGATCATCCTGCTGACGACCAACGCCGGGACCGATACGATCATGAAGTTCACGGCCGATCCCGAAACGGCGCCGACGCACGACGCACTGACCAAATCGCTCAAGCCGGAGCTCGACAAGACGTTCAAGCCGGCGTTCCTCGGCCGCATGGTCGTCATCCCGTACTATCCGGTGCGCGATGAGAACCTGAAGAAGATCGTTAGGCTCAAGCTCGGGAAGATCGAGCGCCGGCTCCGTGAGACGCAGCGCGTCAATCTCGTGTACGACGACGAGCTCGTGAACGCCGTCGCCGCCCGGTGCACCGAGGTGGAGAGCGGCGCGCGCAACGTCGACAACATATTAACCAACACGCTGCTGCCCGAAATCTCACGGCAGATTCTGGGCCGGATGGCGGAGCGCCAGGCGCTC
>DATCGG010000217.1:0-5089 GCA_036509075.1 Gemmatimonadaceae bacterium | reverse complement strand
CGATGCCGATGCTCTCCTCGCGGGTAAGGTCGCTCAACCTGTCGACGAGCGTGGCGATCGCGCTCTACGAGGTGATGCGTCAGCGACGCGCGTAAAATGGTGCCATCTCCGAAGTCGTTGCCGAGCAACGCGTTGATGCGGTGACACGCTGGTGAGGGGTGAGTGCTAGCCTGTTCGCGCGACCGGCGAGAGCAGAATCGACCACGCCGGCGCGCGCTACGACACACAGCGCTTCACTCATCCATTCAGTCGACGTCACGAGGCACCAATATGACGCGCATCAATTTCGCCGCGATCCAGGGTAGGCGGCGTACCATCCGTAGCGGATTTGCCGGAGTCGTCGCAGCGACCGCACTCATCGGCACCATCGCCTGCTCGGGCAGCGACTCGAGCACTGGGCCACGCAACAACGAGAATCCCGTCGGGACCTTCGCACTGTTTCAGGTCGGCCAGAAAAACATCCCCAAAGTGATCTTCCGTGGGCCAATCACCTTCCCAGGCGGCGCTTCGTACGACGAGTTCGTCGTCACGATCACGGGCGGGGAGATGATTCTCCAGGAGAACGGAGACATCCACGTCGCGATCGACTACAAGGCCGCGGCCGACGGCAACGAGGTAAGCGGCACCAACTCTCAGAACGGCACGTACGAGATCGACGGCAATCAGATCTCGATCTGGGGAGACCAAGGCGATGGCGGTGTCGAGGGTACTTACAGGAACGGCGTCATTACCGTGGACCTGGACCTCGTCGGCAACGGGGAACTGCAGACGTACACGTTCCGCTACGTGCCATGAGTTAGATGTACGAGGCGGTACCGGCGCGACGCCGGTACCGCTCGGGCGCGAGGGACTGGCGGGCATTAAGTTATTCTCGAGGCAGCTACCCGCCGTCAGCCGGTCATCCGACGAGGCCCTTCATGAGGCGCACCTACGCGGTTGCGGTTCTCGTTGCTGCCGCGCTGGGGTCGGTGAGCCGTCCCTGTGGTTCTCAGGTCGACACCGCCGCGCGACCATCCACGGGTAACCCCGCGCCCGCGCCGCAATCCCTGGGCGCGCGTCCAGCATCGCTCTGGGTGTGGGTCCAGTCGGGACCCGTCTCTTTCCACACCGATAGATTGGGCGGCTTCGCCGGCGCACGGCTACTCGCGTCAGGCGTTCGCTGGCACCACACGCTGCATCAGTCCGGCCGGTTTGTCATCGCGACGATACCCGACCTGATTATCGTCTCAGCACTGAACCGGATCAACGAACGCCACACCCTTTGGTTTTGGGACTCGGGACAGTCGGATTCGGTCCTCCGTCAGATCCGGATTCAGGACGGCCACGCGTACGGTGTCGGCACGCTTCCGCTGGCCATTCGGGGCGCTCTCGACGAGAGCAAGCCGCTTGGTGCCTTTGTCGATCTGTCCGCGGGACTGCAGTATTTCTTCCGCGCGATTCCTGACGACAGGGCGACGCGACTCAACGCCCAGCTCATGGCCAGTGCTGGTCTCCGCAGCACCATTGGCCAGAAACTCGAAGGGGAGCTTGCGTACCGCCTGCTCCACATCTCGAATGGAGGTACAGCCACGGCGAACCCGGGGCTCAACTTCCATCAGATCGCGATCGGCGTAGGATTCCGGCCGCGTAAGCGTTAGCGCCCCGCGCGTCCGCGGGTGCTAGCTGGGTGCGTGTATCCAGCGAAGCTGAGCGCGGTTGAATGTAGCGGCCGGTCATGCCACGATACCCGGGACCCATCGGGAGGAATGGCATGACATCGACGAGCTCGATCTCGCGAGCCGCATTCGTGACGGCTCCTCTCTTGATCGTTTTCGCGACGCTCGCGCCGGCGAGCCGAAACCGTGTCGGAGCCAACGCTCCCGGTGCGATCAAAGCCGCGGAGAACGACATCGCCGGCGTCGTTACCGGGCCGAAGGGCCCGGAAGCGGGCGTGTGGGTGATCGCGGAAACGGCGGAGCTACCCACGAAGCTCGTGAAGATCGTCGTGACCGACGATCGCGGGCGATTCGTGATCCCGCAGCTGCCGAAGGCGACCTACGAGGTGTGGGTGCGCGGGTACGGCCTCGTGGATTCACCGAAGCGCCGCGGGACGCCGGGCACGACGATGAACCTCACAGCGGTTCCGGCGCCCGACGCCCAGGCCGCAGCGCAGTATTACCCTGCGGGGTACTGGTATTCGCTCATGAAGATTCCGGACAAGAGCGAGTTCCCCGGAACCGGTGCCGACGGCAACGGGCTCTCGCCGAGCCTGACGAGTCAGGCCGCGCTGCTCCGCACGATCAAGTCCGGCACCTGTACCGCCTGCCATCAGATCGGCACCCTCGGCACTCGGCAATTTCAACCGTCGTTAGGCAAGTTTTCATCGTCGATGGCGGCGTGGGACCGGCGGGTGCAATCCGGGCAGGCCGGTCCCACGATGACGGCCACGCTCGACCAGCTCGGGCGCCAGCGCATGCTCACCATGTTCGCTGACTGGACGGACCGCATTGCGAACGGCGAGGTGCCGCAGGCACCGCGGCGTCCAGAGGGGATCGAGCGCAACGTCGTCATCACCGAATGGGACTGGGCCGATCCGAAGGCCTACCTGCATGACGAAGTCTCGACCGATCGTCGGAACCCGACCATCAACGCGAACGGGAAGCTCTATGGTGCGCTCGAGGTGAGCGCGGACTACCTGCCCGTGCTCGATCCGACACGCAACGAGGTGAGCAAGGTGCCGCTCACGGTGCGCGATCCAAACACACCGGTCGCCAATCCCCCCCAGATGATCAACCGATCGCCGTACTGGGGCGAGGAGCCGATCTGGACGAGCAAGAACAACGTCCACAACCCGATGATGGATGCGCGCGGCCGCGTGTGGATCACGTCCACGATCCGGCCGTACGACAACCCCGACGTGTGCAAGGCGGGATCGACTCACCCGTCGGCCAAACTGTTCCCACTCGCGAGGTCCGGCCGCCATCTGGCGATGTACGACCCGAAGACCGGAAAGCTCACGCACATCGGCACCTGCTTCAGCACACACCACCTCATGTTCGCCGAGGACGCGAACAACACGCTGTGGACGAGCGGCGGCGGGCCGGTGGTGGGCTGGCTGAACACGAAGATGTTCGACGAGACGGGTGACGAAGAGAAGTCCCAGGGTTGGACGGCGCTCATCCTCGACACGAACGGCAATGGCAAGCGCGACGACTACGTGGAGCCTAACGCACCGGTGGACGCGACGAAGGACAAACGGATCAACGCCGGGCTGTACTCGGTGGCCCCCGCACCGGACGGGTCGATCTGGGGGACGACGTTAGGCTTCCCTGGCGGGATCGTCCGCCTGACGCCGGGCTCGAACCCGCCCGCCACGGCGTTGGTCGAGTACTACGAGCCGCCGTTCAACAACCCGAAGGCACCGGTGCAGGGCTTCTCGCCGCGTGGCGGCGATGTCGATCGCAACGGCGTCATGTGGGTGGCGCTCGCCAGCGGCCACATGGCGAGCTTCGACCGGCGCAAGTGCAAGGGGCCGCTCAACGGCCCGACGGCAACCGGGCAGCACTGCCCGGAAGGATGGACGCTGTACCAGGAGCCGCTGCCGCAGTTCAAGGGCGTGACGGATGGCGGAAGCGTCGAGGCGAGCTACTACACGTGGGTCGACCAGTTCGACACCTTCGGACTCGGCAAGAACACGCCGATCAACACCGGCAACGCGTCCGAGGGCCTGCTGGCGCTCAAGGATGGGAAGTTCGTCATCCTGCGCGTGCCGTATCCGATGGGGTTCTACACGAAGTGGATGGATGGCCGGATCGATGACCCTAACGCGGGCTGGAAGGGGAAGGGGTTGTGGGCGACGGTGAGCACGCGCGCCCCGTTCCACATGGAAGGCGGGAAGGGAACGACAAGCAAGGTGTTGCACTTTCAGCTTCGGCCGGATCCGCTGGCACGGTAGAGGGATGAGGATGAGGGTAAAAGGCGCCGTTTTACCCTCATCCCCCATCCCGCATCCCTCATCCCTCATCCCAGCAACCGAGCTGCCGTGAGGGCGTATACTTGCGCGCATTCGACGATCCGGTCGATCGGCACGAACTCGTCAGGCCCGTGAGAGACCGTGAGCAGGCCGGGTCCGTACGCGAACGCCGGAACGCCACGCTCCGCGTAGAAGCGGATCTCGAGCAGTCCCGGACACATCTCGAATCGCGCGGGCCGCCCGGTGACATCGACGATACTCTCGGCCAGCGCGCGACCGACGGGACCGCGTTCGTCGCTGCCTGACGCGCGTCCTTCCTGTATGACCTCGACCTCGATCGTCGCTGGGCCACCCGCGCGATCTATCACGTCGAAGAGCCGCTGCTTCTCGACCTCCAAGTCCTCCTCGGGGTTGAGGCGACGGTCCACCGTGAACCAGCACTCGTCAGGCACGACGTTGAAGTTCGTGCCACCCTCGGTTCGTCCGCCAAGCAGCAGGATCGACCGCCGCGCGACGTCGGGCGCGATGTGAAAGTCCGTCGTGTGGGCCTCGACCTCGTGCTTGAGCTCCAGCAATGCCTGCGCAACGGCGAGCATCCCCTGGAACGCGTTCACGCCTTCATACTGTCGCCCGACGTGTGCCGTCTTGCCCCGCGCCGTGATGCGCAACGTGATCGCCCCGCGGTTCGCGTTCCAGACGACGCCTCCGGTCGGCTCAGGCGTCAGCATTCCGATCCCGTCGGTGCCGAGCACGCCGCGAGCCAGCAGGTCGCGCGATCCGCGCGGGCCGGCCGTCTCCTCGTCAGGCACGAAGACAAGACCGATCCGTCCATCGCCAAGCATATCGAGCTCGCGGAGGGCACGTGCGGCGTACGTCATGGCCGCGAGGCCGCTTTTCATGTCCGATGACCCGCGACCGACGATCGTCTTGCCGTGCAGCCTTGGCGTGAATTGGTCGCGCCGCTGCGCCGGGACGACGTCGTAGTGACCGCTGAAGTACATCGTGCGCGCGCCCCGGCCCACGAAGCTCACGAGGCAATCGCCTTCGATGCGCGTGTCGTCGAAGCCGAGCGCCTCTAGCCGCGTCGTGAGAAGGTCGAGCGCGTCGCGGTAATGGGCTCCCGGCGGATTCTCGGTC
>DATCGG010000216.1:0-10010 GCA_036509075.1 Gemmatimonadaceae bacterium | reverse complement strand
TCGCGGGTCTCGCGCGCACGAAGGTATTGGCCGTTCTGCTCGGCCCCGCCGGTGTCGGCATCGCGAGCGTGGTGGACCAGGTCGTGTCGCTCGTCGCGCAGCTCGGATCGCTGAGCATCCCATTCGTCGCGCTCAAGTTTCTATCTCGTACGCGAGATGAGAGCCCGGACGAGACACGCCGCGTGTACAACGCGCTCGTTATGCTGCTCGTTCTCGCATCGGTGGCCTCGGCGGCCATTGCGACCGCGATCGCTCTAGCGTGGCCTTCGGCCTTCGGTGACGGACTTGTCCCGTATCGGTCGGCGCTGATCGTCGCGTTGATAGGCGTGCCGCCATTTGCGCTGGCCCCGCTCCTTCGCAACGCGATGGCGGCGCTCGAGCGGCATCGCGAATCAGCGCTGGCCGCGTTCTTCACGGCGGTACTGACCGTTGGTGGAGCGGCGATCGGGGTCACGTCCGGCGGGCTCGTCGGGCTGTACGTGGCCAACGCGATCGTGCTCGTGATCACGATTGTGGGAATGCAGTGGTATGTCGGCCGATCGATCGGTCTTCGGTTGTCGTCGAACACCAGCGCGTCAACGGCGGCCGTCGCGCTTCGTTCGCAACCGGGCCTGACGTCATTCGCGGGATCAATGTACGTGCTCGCGCTGACGTCCCCGCTCGCATACCTGTTCGCTCGATCCATGTTGCTCTCGACGCGCGGCGCCGTGGAGGCCGGGCTCGTCGCCGCCGCCTACGGCCTCGGGGTCTCGATACGCCTCGTGCTCAACCAGGCAAACGCCTTGTACCTGACGCCACTGGTCAACCGAAATTCGCCAAAGGCCGAACGCATCGCGGCCGTCGCGGAGTACCTGCGCATCCTCATCGTGCTCGTGGTGCTGTCGACTTTGGTGTGCGTGCTGTTTCCGGCACAATGGATTGCGCTCCTGTATTCGTCAAAGTTCGGCGGCGCCGTGTCGCTCGTCGCCGTGTTCGTGCTGGCGGAAGCGGTGCTCCTCGTTGCTGGCGTGTATCAGGCGCTGTTGATCGGGTTCGACGACATCTCCGGATTTCTCGTGTGTACGGTGGGTGGCCAGCTCCTCACGATCGCATTGACGCGATGGCTCGTCGCATCGGACGGCGGGGCGGGCGTTGGCATCGCGTTTCTGGCGGGGAATGCCGTGATCCTGATTGCGACCGCGCTGCGGCTCCTGAGCCGCCATCAGGCATCGCGTGTCGTGGCCCCGGTGGTGGTGCTGGCGGTGGCCTTGGGCGCCGCTGCGGCCGCCGGATGGTGGGCGACGCAGGCGCCGGCGCCCGCGCCAGTGTGGAGGGTAGCAGTCTACCTGGTTTCGTGCGGCGTCGCGCTCGCCTTTCTTCGCCCGGAGGAACGTCGCTGGATGATTCGGCCATGGCGGGTGCCTGTGTCGGCTCGCGCGCGATGAGTGCGGCGGGGGACTGCGTTAGGCGGTGCGCGGTCGTCGCTGCCCTATTCACGATGGGATGCCGTGACCAGGCCCCGTCCCACGCGCCGCCGCCGCGATTCTCGATCATCGACATCCACACCCACCTCGGCGGCGTCGAAACGTGGCCGGGAAAGCGGCCGAACTTCGACGAGCTAACGCGCACGATGAACGAGATGCACGTCGAGCTCGTCGTGGACTTCAAGGCGCCCGACAATTCACTCCGGAACGGCATATTCGGCGATCGCGTCTCGGAGCGGTTAGCGCTCTACCCGGATACCACCCGGTTCAAGCTGTTCGCCAACGTGCCCATTGACGACGCGAACAACGAATTCGTCGCCGACCACCGCGCTGGCTACCCGACCTGGGTCGCGGGTGTCCTCGAGGATGCCATCCGGCGAGGCGCCTCGGGACTCAAGATCAAGGATCAGGCGGGCGCCGGGAATGGAGTCGATTACTGGACTCGCGATCGCAACGGCAATCTGGTGCCGTTCGACACCTCCGCGTACGACCCGCTGTGGAACACCGCCGAGCGGCTCGGGATTCCCGTGCTCGTACACCTCGGCGGCGCCTACAAGGGCGAGCACCAGATGCCTAACGGTGGAAACCGGAATGTGCGCTGGGAGATGCTCATGCTGCAGCGCGAGCGCGTGCTTCGCAAACATCCGCATCTCCATCTGATCGCAGCCCACTGGGCAGGCGCCGCCGGGGATCGCCCCTATCTCGCCGAGCTGCTCGAGAAGTACCCGAACATGTACACCGAAGGCGGCGCCAACCAGCCGAAGGCCGAATTCGCCGAGCTCGACTCCGCAGAAGCTGACTTCTTCGTTCGCTATCAGAACCAGGTCATGTTCGGGACCGACTACATGGAGAAGACGTTCCGCTGGCTGAAGTCGTATCGCCAGCGGCTCGACATGTTCCTGCCGTTCACTGAACGATGGCCGCTGGCGGATAGCGTGATGCTGAAATACTACCACGGCAACGCGCGTCGGCTGCTCGGCCGGGCGGACGCGAACCTAACGCCGATGGCGCATCCGGGGTTCACCTCGACGCATGTCCTGGGCGACACGGTTACGCTCGACGGAAGCGCGAGCTATGGTGCACCCGGGAGTGCGCTTCGGTATCGGTGGAGGCAGATCGACGGGCCGCGAGCTCGATTGACAGGCGAAACCAGCCCAACCCCTCGGTTCGCCGCTGCTGAAGTCGGGGACTACGCGTTCGAGCTCACGGTCACGAGCGATTCGGCGACGGGCCCGGCCCGCGTTGTTCGTGTGAACGTGGTGCCGCCGAACGGCCAGTTCGTCGAGGACAGTGGCCGCGTGGTCATCGAGGCCGAGCATTTCACGAGTGCAACGGCCCGCAACGGGCAAGGTTGGACCGCAAGCCGTGAGCGTCCGGGATTCTCCGGCGACGGGTATGTCGTGGCCGGGCCTGACCGCCGCACCGCCGTGGAAGCTGGCGAGTTTCGCATGGAGGCGCCCGAGCTCCGCTACACAATCTGGGTTCAGCACCCCGGCACGTACGTGGCCTACGCGCGGGGCATGGCGCCTGACAGCGCGCGGCGCACTCTCCACTTCGGACTCGACAACGAAGAAGTCCGCCTCGCGGATCGCGTGGGTCAGCTCCCTGTTGGACGATGGGGCTGGGCGCGTGACGCCTTCGAGTGGGATGCGCAGTTCCAGATGACCGACACCACCCTCGCGGTGCTCAACATCGTGGATCCCGGACCACACGTGCTGAACGTCTGGATGCACCACGACGGCGTCATGCTCGACCGCATCATGCTCGTGCGGGCCGCGTTCGCCGAGGTGTCGAAGCCGTTGTTCGACCCCGGCAACGGCGTCGGACCGGCCGAGAGTCCAAGACGAAACGAACCGCGTTAGGCTGACTGGCCCGGCGTCAGTACTGCGCCAGGTTTCCCACGCGCCGTGCGTACCCGAGCGCCGCTCTGAACGCAACAGCGCTCGCCGCGAGCGTGACAATGGTGAATCCGAGCAGGATCGAGACTTCGCGCCACACGGCTACGAGCGATCGCCCCTCCAGCAGCACAGTCCGCAGTGCCTTGAGCCCGTACGTCAGTGGCAGGAAGGCGGAAATCGATTCGACCCAACCCGGGATGACCGTGGTGGGGTAATACACGCCGCCGAGGAACGTCGACGCGAGCATCACGATCTGTGGCAGTGGCCCCCGCGTCCGAAAAGCGATCACCATCGCGGCAACGACGATCGCAATGGGGAAGTGGGCGAGAATCACGAGCGCGATGATCGGGATGCTTGCCCCGAGCTGCAGCCAGGCTACGTGGGCACCGAACAGTCCGGCGGCCACCAGCATAACGAACCCGCGCAACAGCGAGAGCAGCACCTCATAGCCCGAGAGACCAGCGAGGATCGCCGAGATCGAGGTGGGCGTGGCGAGCAAGGCCTCGAGCGTTCCCGTCGACGTTGCTGTCTGCAACCCGCTAGGAAGCGCGTTAACCGCTGATGCAACGACGTTCAACGCGATCAGGCCGACGACCAGGAACGCAAAGTACTGATCGCCCTGGCCCTTGATCACGTTCGCCATCGTATTCTGGAGCGCGCCACTGATGAAGAAGATCGGCACGACGCTCAGTATCAGCGACCCGAACGAGAACATGAAGCTCAGCTTGTAGCTCGTGGCGGCAAGCCAGTTCGAGCGAACGAGCGCCCAGGCTTTATGCATTGGCATGGCGTGCGAGCACGCGCTCGAGAAGGTCCGCGAGGGAAAGCTTCACCGGCTCACAGCGCGCGACGCTCACCCCGCGAAGGGCGAGAAACGCAATCGCTTCCGCGGCACCGTCCAACCCTCCACGCAGGTCACACTCGATCCGTGACCATCCATCGACGTCCTCCATCACCTTGACCTCACGCACAACCCCGCGGGCCGAGAGTGTCGCGATCGCCGATTGGTCGGCAGGACGAATCCAGATGGCGAAGCGGTCCTCCCCCACCTCCCGCGCGAGCTCGGGCGTCGCCCCCGTGGCAACCAGTCGGCCGCGATGCAGCACGCCGACTCGGTCGCAGAGCTCGAACGCCTCTTCCGCGTTATGCGTCGCGAGCAGGACGGTGCAACCTTGCGCCAATGCCACGTCCGCGCGAAGGAACTGACGAAACGACCGGGCCGAGATCGGGTCGAGGCTTCGCGTCGGCTCATCGAGCAGCAGAACGCTCGGGCGAGCGAGTAGCGTACGCGCCACCAGCAGTCGCTGCTTCATGCCTGACGAGTACCCGCTGACGAGACGGTCCGCGGCATCGACGAGGTTCACGAGCGCGAGCAGCTCCTCAATGCGCCGTGTTGCTTGCGCGCCGCGGAGCCCGTGAAGCGCGGCGAAGAGGCGCATGTTCTCGCGGCCAGACAGGCGCCAATGGAGGCTCCGCTCGTCGGCGATGACTGGTGCGAGCACCTCGCGCACGCGACTCGGCGCCTTCAGCACATCGTGGCCACCGACGATGGCCGAACCCGAGTCCGGAGTGACGAGCGTCGCGAGAATCTTGAACAGCGTCGTCTTCCCCGCCCCGTTTTCTCCGAGCAAGCCGAAAAACTCGCCGGCGCGCACCTCACACGACACGTCGGACAGGGCCCGCACTGACTCGGGCGCCCGGCCACTGAACATGGCGCGCCAGCCACGCTGCTTGGGGAACGACTTCGTGAGCCCGCGCAGCACGACCGCAGGGCTGCTCGAGACGCCAGAGTTCACGAACGCGATGGCACCGGTCGACGCGATGGTTGACTGGTCGATCACGATGCGGCGTCGGAGGTTCGCGCTGCCGAGTGCCATGTCCGTATCTGCTCCACGACATCGGGCAACCGAGTGAAGTCCCGCGCGACGTGCAGCCGGTACACCGGGACGGTGCGAACGATATCGCTGGCGCGGAGGAAGATCTGCATGGAGTCCGATCCGCTGATCGCCGTTCCGGCGCGCTGATGCCGGAGCAGCGTTCCCACGGCATCCGTGCCTCGCACCCGAACGCGCTCCGCGGGCGACACGTTAGGCCCGGCCGGAACCGGTGTCAGCTCGTAGATCGCCGACACCGGCAGGCGGTGCATCTCGACCTGTTCTTGAGGCAGCTCGTTCACGTGATACTTGTTCGTTACGGGGTGCGTCTGTCCCCTCGCGAAACGAAGGTGCGACGCGGAGTCATGGAGAAGACGCACGGCGGGCATCGAGGGCCACGCCATGACGGGCGCGTGGGGGTTGACCGGCAACATGTCGTCGGTGATCAGCGTGCCTCCCGCGGCACACAAGGCGGTCGCCAGCGTCGACTTGCCGGAGCCCTTGTTCGCGAGAAACCCGATGGCCGAGCCATCCACACCCACGGCACTTCCGTGCAGACAGAGCAGACCCTGCAGATGCAGGGCGACCGAAAATACGCCGCCTAACAGGTCGGCACGAACAAGCGCCATGGCGGACGCAGTCCCCGGCGTCCAGGCGATGACGCGCCCTCGCTGCGTGATATCGAAGGTACCGGTGTCGTCGAAATCGAGCCGGAATCCGTCACTGAGCTTGCTGCACCGCACGCGGATGGTCGCGTCGACGCGATCGTCACCGAGATAGACGCCGCCTGTAGGCGGTTCTACGGCCCGTTCAAAGAACCAATCGGGTGTGACACTATCGATCGGCGGAAGCTCGGGAAGCGGGATCTCCGAGCGGAGACAGCCACCGAAGATGGCGTAGTCTCGGACGGAGGAGACGTTTGGGACGGCCACGATTTGTGAAGAGGCCCTGCAGGGGTACAAAGCGCCGACGGGGGAGGCTTTCGCCTCCCCCGTCGGCAGAGCGTTAGCCGTTACGAGTACCGGTGATACGGGTTCGTGGCGTCGGCCTGTGAGACCATGCCGCCGGCGAGAGTAACCTCGCGGAACGTGCCCAAACGCTCCAGCTTCGGTGCCTGGTACATCCAACCCTCCCTTGAGAGGTGGTTTTCCGGGAATTCCCGGCAAATTACGGCCGGCATGGCCGTAGCTGCAAGCCTGCGGCGGTGCCGGACGTGGAAATCGTCACGTCGGGCATACCTCACTGCACAAACCCTACCGCTGGCACTTTGATCTCGTTGGCGTGCGCCGCGCTCGATGCGACCGACGTCACATCACGGGCGCGGAGCCACATTTCGGTCAGAAAGGCAACGAACAGATATGCACCGCCACCCCCGCCGCCACTTTTGTATTCACGCCACGCGTGTTGCAGCGCCGCACCATCAACGATGCCCCGATCGGCCAGGATCGAGTGCGAGAACGCGTCGGTAACCACGCCGTCCGGGTCACCGCGGAACGACCGCGCGAAGTACCCGGTGAGCACGCCTGTTTTCGCCCCGCGGGGCGCGAGCACGCTGGCAGGCAGGAGTGCGTGCGCCGATTGGCGCAGCAGGTGCTTCACGGCGCCGGCGGAGGCACGCTCACGGCGCGGTCGCCGAAGCGCGAACCGCACGATGCGCTGATCGAGGAGCGGCGCGCGGAGCTCGACGCCCTGCTCGAGCGCCATCGCGGAGAACCCGGTGAGCACGCGCGGAATCGTTGGATTCCCCAACGATCGACGGGTCTCCGCCGACGCGTGTCCGCCCACCTCCAGCTCCGCCTCCGCCTCCGCCTGCCGCTCGACGAGGGAGTGCCGTGCCACGAAGCCCGCGTCCAGCCACGTCGGTAACGCGATGCTCGGAGTCGTCCGGCCCCTCGCCCGCCGCACGTGCGCGGCCAGCTCGGGGCGAGCTACCCTGTGCCACAGCTCGCGTACCCCCGAGCCGTCGAACGCGCGCCATTCGCGACGCAGCTCGCGCCACCGACCGTTGCTGAACAGATCACGGAGAAACACCGTCGAGACGGCGAACAACTGATCGCCCCCATCGCCGTAGAGCGCAACCCGCGAGCCCTGCCGGGCAGTCGCGCCTAACAAGGTACGAAGCCAATTCTCGAACGCGTGCTGGAACGGAATGTCAGCGCGGGCGGCGTGCTCGCGGGCGTTGGCCAGCATCGGAATGTCGTCGATCGACACCCACGTTGGACGCGTGGACCAGAACGCCGTGATCTCCTCGATCAGCTCATCTTCTCGTCCCGGGTCCCCGGGAGGATAGCTGACCGATACGGGCGAGAGTCGACGGAACCCGCGGCGCTCCAGCGCGTCGTTCCCGACGCCAAACATCACTGGCGAGTCATAGCCGCCGCTCAGCCAGATCGTGGTCGGACCGGAGACCGCCCGCCGCTCGACGATCGCGTTACCGAGCAGATCGCGAAGCTCTTCACTCGCGGCGTCGAACGACTCGGTCGAGTCGGTGTCCTCCACCACGAGGGTCCAGTGTTTAGCGACGCGCACCTCACCCGAGCCATCTCGGACGAGCGTGTGGGCAGCCGGGAGCGCGCGCACGGCGACATAGGGCGTGCGCTCGTGGCCCGCCAGGCTGTACCCGACGATCTCTGCGAGCGCCGCGTCATCGAGCTCCCGGGAACACGCGGGGTGCGCGACAATCGCGCTCACCTGGGAAGACACGATCAGACCCGCGCCGATCTCTGCGTAGTACAGAGGGCGTCGACCCATGAAGTCGCGAGCCGCGAACGTCCGATGCCGGGCGTGGTCGCGAACGACGAAGGCATAGTCGCCCTCGAGGTGCCGCGTACAATCCGTGCCCCACGCCCGATAGGCCGCGGCGATGAGATGCGCTGGCGTCCGACCAGCGGGTTTGACATTGGCACCGCCGAGCGCACGCATCAGGTCTTCGCGATAGTAGAGCGTCGCGTCAGCGGCAACGGTGAGGTCACCGTCCTGAACGATGAGCCCGGGGCCGGAGAATTCATCCGCCAGCTCCCAGTCGAACCGGGCGACCGCCATCACCGACTCGTTGTTGCGCCACACCGCGTAGCGATCGCCGCGCGAGGCCAGCATGGCCATCGGTCGCACGAGGCCCGGCTCCGCGAGGAGGCGTCGCGAGGGGTCGATCACGGCAAAGAAACCACTCATGGATGCTGGGTGGTATCGAGCGCGGGACGCGAAACGTCTGACTTCATCTCGAGAGCGATGGGCGAACCTACAGGGGACTGCGAACTGGACCGTGCACGGCCAGTTGCAGCGTATATGCCGCGCCGCATCCCCCGACACGGGACGCCGTGACTGTTTAACTCGTCGTGAGACCGCGGCTTACGGTGCCGGCTAGGCTCCGGCTACGCTAAGCGGTGGTCAGGCGGCGCGCGAGAGTGGCGTGTCGTCGACACAACCGTGGACGCGGCGCCATACGGCGAGGGCTGCGATGAAAACGCGAGTGGGAGAAGCGCCGATTGCGTGCGCCTCCACCGGGAACGCCTGGAAACGCTAGCCGCCTGAGCGGAGGAGCGCGCGAATGTAACCCGGCGAAGCCAGAAGCCGGCGTACTCGCTCTCGCCTCGGCAGTAGGTGAACCGGGGCTGGCTCCTTGGGCGGTACGACGAAGTCCGGCTCTTCGTCCCATGGCCTCACGTCGCCATGACCGCTCCACGAGGGCATCACCGCGAGCTCCCACAGTGCGTGCTCGAGCGCGATGGACGGGCACGCACCGTCCAGCGGAAAGAGATTCCGCATGAAGTGCCGCTCGACGGCACGCAGAACGTACGCGCTCCGCGGCGGCTGCAGCTGCCTCATGACTTCCGCCGGCACCGCAACCCGGGCGGCCATGTCAGCGATGCGCAGCGTCCAATAGCACGACGTCGCACCGCGCGCCGCGCGCGCGACTTCGCTGAAGGCCGTCCAGTCGACCGCCGGATGGCGCGAGAGCAGATCGATGTCACGGACCGTCCGCCAGACCCCGAAGCGGCCGTGGTGCGACCAGAGGAAGTGCAGGCAGGCGTGCAGGAGTGAGTGAATCGGACTGGGAACGAACACGTTCGGAAACGCGGCGCCTAACGGGCGGGCATCCGCCCACAGATCGGTCACGTCGAAGGCGAACGGCTGGCGCTCGGGGAATAGCGCCGTGTGAACCTCGAGCTGCAGGTCGGGCGCACGGCCATCGCGTAAGGGGGGGAGATGGTGGTGGTGCTCGTACGCCGCGTCGGGAATTCCACCAACGATCTCACGCCACCCCGTGTCGAGCATCACGCGACGCGCCACACGCGCGTTACTGGAATCGACGAGCAGATCGATATCCGACATCGGCCGCTGACGAACGCCGGCGTACACCGTGTGGGCAAGCGCTGCTCCCTTGAGGAGCAACACGCGGATGCCTGCGCCGTGCAGCGCGCCTAGCGACTCGCGGAGGCGCGAGTCGAGGTGCAGCATCGCAAAGTCCGAGACGAGAGCGAGCCGACGCATCTGCTCCAGGACCTCGGGCGGGATGATATCACCAGCCAGCGTGCGCAGCCGCGGGTATATCACGGGCACCGCCCGCTCGACCTGCGCCAGCCCGAGCAACCGCTGCCAGTCGATTTCACCGCGCGCGAGTGCCGCGACGGCAAGATCGTTCGCCGCCCCGCCTGCGGTCAGCAGCAGGAGCTCCTCTTCGGCCGGGACGGCCGGGAGCCTGCGCGCTGGCGCTAACTCCCCTGCGCGTGCAATGGCGTCGCCCTGCGTGGCAGCCGTCGCGCTCACGATACGGG
>DATCGG010000215.1:0-8989 GCA_036509075.1 Gemmatimonadaceae bacterium | reverse complement strand
ACTCGTCCACGCTTGGGCTACCGGGCGAAGTGACGCTGTCGGGACCGGCCACGATTCCAACGTTCACCCTCGCCGACGGGCTGGACCACCCGCTCGCGCGCGAACAGCGCGATGGCGTCCATCCCGAACGCGTCGTGGAGTGGCTGTTCGCGCACCTGCACTGAATGTCTGATCACCTTCGGAGGCTCGTCGACCATCTCGAGTGGGCAGACGCCGCCGCGCTCGAGGCGCTGCGAACGTCGAAGGGCTCCGATGAGCGAGCGCTAACGATCTACTCGCACGTGCTGGGCGCCGAAGCGGTGTGGCTGGCGCGTCTCGCTGGCCGACCGTCTGACGTGGCGGTCTGGCCCGTCCTCTCGCTGGAACAGGCCGCATCGCTCGCCGCGCGAAACGCCGCGGAGTTGAGGGCGGTGCTGTCGTCGCTCGGCCTCGAGGACCTGGGGCGGGAGATCGACTACCGAACCAGCGACGGCCGTGCTTTCCGCAGTACGATCGAAGACATCCTGCTCCACGTGGCGCTCCACGGCTCGTATCATCGCGGTCAGGTCGCGCTCCTGATCAGAGGTGGTGGCGGGGAACCTGCATCGACGGATTTCATCGCATTCGTCCGCGGCGCACCTACCGCACGCACGGTTCCGCCAACCCCGATCGCCTGAGTCGATGATTCGCAAGCTGAAAGACGGTCGATACCGGCTGTACTCGAAGAAGAAGAACCCGAAGACCGGCCGTCGCCGCAACCTTGGCACCTTCGCATCGCGCGGTGCTGCCGAGAAGCACGAGCGCGCCGTCCAGTTCTTCAAGCGCGGAGGCTAGCCTTCCTGACTTCGCGCGTTCCTGCGAGACAGGTCTTGACCGCAGAGCCCGCGTAAGGCAGGGTAACGGCGCATGGGAACCAACGGCGCCGCTCGCTACGTGAAAGTGTGGATACAACTCCTTCCGGTCGATGAAGGAGGCCGGCGCACCCCCCTGGATCTCAGCTCCGAGTGGCCCGTCGCGTATCGACCGCAGCTCCGCGTGCGAGGCGGTCAAGGGCGGCTCATTGACGTCGAATTCGTCGCCGGGCCGTCGGAGCCGGTAACACCAGGCGCCGGAGCCCACGCGACGATCCGCCTCACCAACCCCGGTCGATCGCATGCGGAGCTCGTTACCGGCGCGGAATTCGATGTCCTCGAGGGTCCACGCCTCATCGGGTATGGTCGCGTCACGAGCCGAAAATGACTGACCCCGCGATCGACATCGAGCTCGGCAAACGAGAGCTGCTTCGACACGCCGTGGCAACCTTGGCCTACCGTGGCGCTAAGGCCATCCGCAACGCGCCTCCCGAGCTCGCTGATTTTCGGATCGGCGACAGTACGCGGAGCCCGCTGCAGATTCTCGCGCATCTCGGAGACCTGCTGGAGTGGGGGGTCTCGCTGGCGGAAGGGAATCAGAAGTGGAACGTCGCCACGCCGGCATCCTGGGAAGCTGAGGCGTCGCGCTTCTTCTCCGCGCTCACTCGCCTCGACGAATACCTGGCCACCGATCGGCCACTCGGCTGCAAGCCGGAAAAACTCTTGCAGGGCCCAGTCGCCGATGCGTTGACGCATGTGGGTCAAGTCATGATGCTGCGTCGGCTCGCGAACGCGCCGGTGCGCTCCGAGAACTACGCGATCGCCGAGATCGTGCTCGGTCGCGTGACGGCCGAGCAAGCCGCACCACGGTTCGAGTTCGATTGATGTGGTCATCCCGAGCGAAGCGAGGGATCGCCATCTTCCCGGTAGAGAGACCTCTCTTTCGGGACGAGCGCGATCCCTCGCCTGACGGCTCGGGATGACACGAGACAATGCCCATATGACTGCCCCTCAAGCAATCCGCGAATACGAAGTGCATGCGCGCTCTACCGACGTCTTCGGGCGCGTACTGTGCAACGCGCGCGATCACCACTTCATCATCGATGGCCCCGTCCAGAACGGGTGTCCGGGCGAAGAGGTGACGCCACCCGAGGCATATCTCGCCGCCGTCGCGGCCTGCGGCGTGGAGCTGCTGCACGTGATCGCGAAGGCGGATGGCGTTCCCCTGGGACACGTTGCCGCGACACTGAACGCGACCGTCGACCGGGGCAACCAGCCGCGCACCGACTTCACGATATTCAACAGCGTTCGGCTGCGGTTGACGCTGTCGGGCACGGACTCCGCGCGTGCCGCCGCGCTGGTGGAGGGATTCAAGCGCCGGTGACCCCTCTTCGGAACGATCGCGGTCGCGGTCGCCGACGTGAAGGTGGAGTACACGGTCCAAGCCTAACGAGCTTCCTTGACGACCAGCACGGCACTCCGTATCGCCCGGTACGCCGAGGGTGTGTACGCGGCCATCGCGATCGTCCTGGCCCTCGGCGTGCCACTTCCACCGCGCGGGACAGGCATCGTGCTGTTCGCGCACTGGATCGGCACGTCGCTGCTCGCCGCGGCGATCTGTCTACGGCTCGGGCGTCCGAACCGCCAGACCTGGTACGTCGCCGCGCTCCTGAGCGCGTACGTCCTCGTCAATGCCGTCGTCGCCGTCGCGCGCTTGATCGGGCCGGAGTCCGCGACGTTAGGCAGGCCCGGCGCGCTCGCGCTCGCCGTTGGCGCTGTCCTCATGGTGACGCAAATCGTCGTCGCGACGTGCCTGTATGAGGCACGAGAGCTTCGAACGATGCCGTCGCCGCCGTCGATCCGTCGCCGCTGACGTGGCGACCGCGCGATAGTGCGCCGATACGCGGTCGCCTTCCTCGGATTCGGAAACGTCGCCAGGGCGCTGGCGCACCTGCTCGAGTCGCGGCGCAGCGAGCTGGCCATTCGCTATGGCGTCTCCTGCCAGGCCACCGGCGTCGCGAGCCGATCACTCGGCTGGTGGGCGGATGCCGGCGGCCTAACGCTGACGAAGCCCCAGGCCGCCACGCGCTGCTACGACATCGGGGATTGGCTGCTCACCGCGCGACCCGACGTCGTGTTCGAGTCGATAGCGCTCGACGCTCATACCGGGCAGCCAGCGCTGGACTACCTCGCCGAGACGCTCCGCGCGGGAATTCACGCCGTGTCCGCGAACAAGGGCCCGGTCGTGTACGGCTACCAGCGGCTCAACGCGCTCGCCGATTCGCACGCCAGGCTCTATCGATTCGAGGCTGCCGTGATGGACGGCGCGCCGGTATTCTCACTGGTACGGCGCTGCATTCCGCTGGCCGGGATACGCGGCGTGAGCGGTGTGTTCACGTCGACGGCGACCGTCGTGCTCGAGGCAGTGGAGCGCGGCGGCTCGATCGACGACGGCATCCGCGAAGCGCAGGCGCTCGGGATCGCCGAATCGGATCCCACCTATGACGTGGATGGATGGGACACGGTCGTGAAGTTGTGTGCCATATCGAACGTAATTCTGGAGCGTGCGTTACGGCCCGCGGATGTCCGACGAACGGGAATACGAGACCTGGACCCAACGATGGTGCGCGCCGCCCATCGCGACGGACGTCCGTATCGTCTCGTCGGTCGCGTCGCGGTCGACCACGACGCTGTCGACGCACGCGTCGCGCCCGAACACGTGCCTGAGGGAAGTCCATTCGCGGTATCAGGTGCGACGCTCGTCACCCGGTACGATGCGGCCGTTTTCCCGGGGGGACTGACGATGACGTCATCCGCCCCCGATCTTACGACGACGGCCTACGGCATGTTCGCCGATTTTCTCGAGTGCATCGGCGCCACCTGACACACGAGCGGTTCGGTCCATGGAAAAGGTCGGGCTCACGTCCAAGTTCGCCTCGTTCTCCGACCACTGGTCACCAAAGATCGTTGGCGAATTGAATGGCCAGCACGTAAAGGTCGTGAAGTTCGTGGGTGAGTTCGTGTGGCATCATCACGATCACGAAGACGAGATGTTCCTCGTGCATCGCGGGCGTTTTCGCATGGAGCTTCGGGATCGCGCGATCGATCTCGAGGCCGGCGATTTTCTGATCGTTCCGCGTGGTGTCGAGCACCGACCGGTTGCCGACGAAGAAGTGGAGGTCGTCCTGTTCGAGCCGGCCGGCACGTTGAACACTGGGAACGTGCAGAGCGAGCGAACGGTAGCGGAGCCCTCGAGGATTTGAGCGAGGCCGCGAGTGATGTGCATCGTTAGGTAGTGACCTGACCATCTGGCAAGCTCGAGCAGCATTGACGCCCGAGCCTGGACTGGAAGCGCTCCGGTACGCTCCCCTAGATTGGGCGCAATGCCGCTGAGTCTCCTTGTCGGCACGGTCGCCCTTTCGCTCGCCGGCCACGCCGACAGCCTGCGCGCCGTGCCCAAATCATCTGTCGTGCCGTTCGGTCGTGTGCTCGCCGACAGCATCGTCGTCGAGAAGTCTCACCATCGGCTGTCGCTCTATCATCACGGGGTTCTACTGCGCAGCTATCTGGTCGCGCTGGGGCAACAGCCGGTCGGCGACAAGGAGCGCATAGGCGACAACCGGACACCCGAAGGCCTCTTTCGCATCGCGGCGCGGAATCCGGCCAGCCTCTATCATCGGTCGCTCAGGATCTCGTATCCTGACGCGGCGCATCGAGCGCGAGCCCGCTCGCTTGGTGTTTCGCCCGGGGGGGACATCATGATTCATGGTCTGCCGGCTCGACAGGCGTGGGTCGGCGCCGCGCACCGCGACTTCGACTGGACCGAGGGATGCATCGCTGTCACCAACGAGGAAATCGAAGAGATCTGGAGCGTCGTGCCCGTTGGCACTCCAATTCTGATCACGCCATAGCCCGGCGGCCCGAGGTACAGCGAGCGTGAATGCCCAACTGATCGAGTCGGACGACGAGCACCATTGGGTGCTTCTCGATCATCGCGTCACGCAGCTGGTGATCGACCGGTCATCGATACGGATTCAGACCTGGTCGCTCGACGGCTCGGCCGACATTCGTCTCGCTGCACCATTCGTCGCATATCTGGCGAGCGGCGCCGCGCGACACATCGATCCCGCGGATACCGAGCGCCTGGCGCCGTGTCTCGCGCTCGTGGGTCTCGGTGTGCGGAGCGTGACGGTGACGCGCTCGGGCACGCTGACGCTCGCGTTCAGCGACGGCACCTCCATCGCCGCGAGCCCTGACCCTCGCCGACCGGCATGGGACGTCCAGGGCGGCGGGATCCTCGAAGGCATGGCGTACGCAGGGCAGCCGGGGGTCGAGCTTTGGTAAGGCGCAACACACTGGTAATTGGCTACTGGTACAGGTTACAGGTTATCAGAACCCTCGGGACGCCGTTGTCGTCGAGAAAAGCATCCCGAGGGTTTAAATAGCCAATTAGCAATACCAGTAACCAATTACCAGTGTGTCATGAATTTCCTGGACCCGGCAATCGCCGCTTACCTCGACAATCTCGTTCCCGAGCGTGCCGCTGAGCTCCGGGACATGGAACGAATCGCCGAGTCGACCAACTTCCCGATCGTCGGGCCCGCGTCGGGACAGCTGTGCTACCTCGTCGCGCGGATGATCGGCGCACGCCGGGTCTTCGAGCTCGGATCGGGGTACGGGTATTCCACCGCGTGGTTCGCGCGGGCAGTTCGCGAGAACGGCGGCGGCGAGGTCCACCACGTCGTCTGGGACGCCGATCTCTCCAAACGCGCCCGGAAGCACCTCGAGCAGCTCGGCTACACGGACCTCGTTAGGTACCACGTCGCCGAAGCGGTCGAAACGCTCCGCGCGACCGAGGGCCCGTTCGATCTCATCTTCAATGACATCACGAAACGCGACTATCCAGCGTCGATCGACGTGATCCTGCCGAAGCTGCGCCGCGGCGGCGTCCTGATCATCGACAATCTGCTCTGGAGCGGCCGCATTCTCGACGCCGCGGACCAGTCGCCCGACACCGAGGGCGTGCGCGCAGTGACGCGCCGCATCATGGAATCCAGCGACTGGGTCGCGTCCATCGTTCCGGTGCGCGACGGAGTGCTCGTCGCGTACCGGACCTAGCGACACACCGGGGCTAACGCCGCACTTCGCTCATGAGACCGAGCATGTTCCCCTCGGAGTCCCGGAAGAACACCATCCACAGATCGTGGTCGGGCATTTTCGCGATGAGGTGCGGCTCGTCGATGAAGGCAACGTCGCGGCCCTTGAGTGCGGCGAAGGTCGCGTGAATGTCCGCTACCTTGTAGTACAGCACCGAGCCCGGATGGTCGAACTCCGGCTTCTCCGCCGGGCCGAGCATCAGACGCACACCGCCACAGTCGAAGAACGCGAGGTTCGGTACCTCGAAGAGAAATCGCATGCCCAGCGTGTCGCGGTAGAATCGCACCGCGCGCGCGAGATCCTTGACATTGATGGCAATCTGCCCGATGCGATCGAGCGCTACCTGGTCCGTCACACTCGCGGTCATGATCGACTCCAGTGAAAGAAGGCACGGACGCGAACGTCTGGCGGCGCCGCCAGCACGACAATATCGTTAGCTGTGCTAACGATTATGCGAAATTCAGAATCCGAGCGCAAGACCCAGGATGACGCCGAGGTGATCGCGGATCGCCTTCACTCGGCGGCGATCCATCTGCTCCGCCGGCTGCGGCGCGAGGACGCGACGTCAGGCCTGAGCGCGCCGCGCCTCTCCGCGCTTTCGGTCATCGTGTTCGGCGGGCCGCTCACGCTCGGCGAGCTGGCGAACGCGGAGCAGGTACGGCCGCCGACGATGACACGCCTCGTTTCAGCTCTGGAGGACGCTGGCCTCGTGGCGCGTGAGGCAGACCCCGAGGACAAGCGGCTCACGCGCATCCGCGCGACGGCGAAGGGACGCGCCCTGCTCTTTCGCGGCCGCGCCCGACGAGTGGCCGCGTTGACACAGGAGGTCCGCGCCCTCGCGTCAGGCGAGCGTGAAGAGCTGACCCGCGCGCTCGCGATCCTCGACCAGGTTATTGCGCGTCTCCGGTGATGCCTAACGAGTCCGTGGTGGCCTCGGCCTGGCGCGAGCGGATTTCGGCAACGATATACTCGACGACGACGGCGGGGACGGGCGAGTCCCCAGCAACGCCACCACCAAGCGCGTAGGCCCGCACGATCGCGTGCAAGTGATCGAGGTCGAGCGCCGAGAGCTCCTGTCGAAGGACTCGCTCGCCCTGCGCGTACACTTCGAACGGGTCGAGCACGGCGCGCGGACCGACGACCTCGATCGGAGCGAATGGCGGTGCTGGCCGATCGAAGGCTGGCTCAATGTCGACGTGTGCGGATTCGGCGCGTCGCCCTGGGACCAGCGCACGTGCAAGCGCGCCTTCCAGGTAGACCCGTGTGAGCCCGGTGGCCCAGTACATCGTGTCGGCGCGAGAGGGTTGCGTCGTTTCGCGTCCGCTGCGAATCACCTCTCCAGTGTCGAGATCGCTGAACTCGAGCCACCCTTCCCATAACCCATCTTCGGCGACGCGAGCGCATGCCTTCGGAGCGTAACGTTGCCCATCGGGGCTTCGAAACACCGCATCGAATTCCACTAGAACCTCAGCCATTCCGCACGCTCCGCTACCTGGTTCACGGGCTCTTGGGCAACATGTCTGCCATCGCGTGGCGCGCGACGGCCCACGACGAGCGCTGGACGAGCCAGTCGCACGAAAACATCTTGCGGCCGATGCGATTTGCCACTCGAGTGGCACCCACTCTGCTCGCTTGCTCTCGCCACTCTCCTCCTCCATCCGGCGTGACTCAGCCCGCGTTCGACGACCCCGCTCCGCCCTGGCTGTTCGGCCGCTGGCGCCTCATGCGCAGCGATCCGTCGCTCGATTTCGGCCCTGGCGTGCGGATGGAGTTTCGGCCCGGTGGTCACCTTCGGTACACGCTCTCCGTAGATGGCCGCGAGCTCGTGGTGCCCTTGGTCTACCGGACGACGGGCGATCTGCTCGAGACCGACAACCCGGCGGCATCGCACGTGATGTCGACTCGTTTCGCGCTCGGCGCCGGGGACATGCTGATCCTCGACTTCGCCGGCGCTCAGGCGATCTTCGTTCGCGAGCGCTGAACCAGGGGACTAGCGTATGTGCGTGCGATCGTCTCGAGATCTGCCGCGCACGCGATCCCATGCATCGTGGATCGCCTCCTTCATCTCGTCCCACGCCGCCGAGGTCAGGTCATCCGCCGCCTGCCAGCCGTTCTGAAGATCTGACTCGGCGTCTGACCATTCGCGGCCGCGCCATAGTGTCGCCCGCTCGGTCCCGTAGCGATACGCAGACCTGTAATACTCGTAGCCTCGATCGGCGCGCGCATACGGCTGTGCCGGATACGCGCTCTGCCAGTACGCGTCCTCGGTCTCCCAGTCCGGGCCGAGGGTCACGAGGGATGTTGCGGCGTTGATTGCGGGAATCCCGGTCTCCCGTTCGACCATCAGTGCCTCCACTGCGCAGGTGGCGGAATTACGCGGCCTTCATATGCGCCGCAACTGTTGCGCCGAGTTTCCGGCTGAGGCTGGCAAAATTTTTCAACCCTCACCTAACGCGTCGTTCATTGTCCGACAATGGTTCCGCAACGGCGGCGTCATTCGCCACCGCTACCGTGAAGCAACTTCATCGGGAGCGTGAGCGATGTGCGAATCGCAAGCCGCCGTGCGCAGCGGTATGCGGGCCGAGCCGAACGTCACACCGTTTCTGGATGTGCTGCTGGCGCTGCTGATCATCTTCATGTACTTGTCGCTCAGTGAGCAGAAGGTCATCACGGCGCTGCTTCCCGATCCGACGCCGGCGCCGGGCACGTACGGGGCGCCGATCGTTCTCGAGGTGCGTCCGGGTGCCATATACGCGATCAACTCGCGTGTGATCGCCGGCTCTCGGCTGCCGGGCCAACTGAGAGCGATCTACGATCGACGTCCGGAGAAGACACTGATCGTCCGCGCCGCCCCTGGCGTGCGGTACCAGGAAGTCGTGTCCGCGATCGATATCGCCAAGGGAGCGGGCGTGGTTGCCGTCGGACTCAAATAAAGCCGGGGGCGGGGCGACGGGACAACCGGAACTGGGAACCGGGAACAGTGACTCCGCGCGGAGCCTCGG
>DATCGG010000214.1:0-20923 GCA_036509075.1 Gemmatimonadaceae bacterium | reverse complement strand
TCACTGTTCGCGCAGGGGCGTCCGCTGTTCGATTGGAGCGGCCGAGTGGACCGCGAAGTCCGCATCACGATGCATGGCCGCGATGCGCGGACGCAGATGGCGGAGCGCTCGCCGTTCCAGCGGTCGCGGCTCAACGTCGAGACCGCGCTCCCGCAGCGTGATGGCCGAGTGACCGTGCGGGTGCAGGATGGCCGCGGGGATGTCGACGTGATCCAGCAGCCAACCGCGCGAAACGACTACACCACCATCGTTCGCGTCGTCGACCGCAGCAGCGGGGCCGACAATTATCGGCTCACCGCGTACTGGATGCCTGACGAGTACGGCAACGGCACGTGGAACGACCGTGATGGATATCCGAATCGCCCGGATCGCGATCGGGACGACCGTGACAACGGAAACTGGGGCCGTGGTAACGGCGGCTACGGCGGGTGGTACGGCCGTGGATACGACCGGAATCTCGTGCGCTGGACCGGCGACGTCGATGACGCGCTCGAGATTCGCATTCAGGGCGACCGCATCGACTACCGGACGCTGAGCGGCAAGGCCGTTCGGCACGTTCGCGCCGACTTCGTGAATGGTGGGTTGCCGCGGAACGACGTCCAGGTTTTCGTGACCGACCAGACTGGGCGCGGCAGCGTGAGTGTGGTGCAGCAGCCGTCGTCGTGGAACAACTACACGGCCGTGATTCGCGTGTACGATCCTCGGTCGGGCTACGGCGCCTACAGCTTCGACCTCGGCTGGCGCGGCGGCTACTCGTCACGACGCTGACGGGTGGGGGACGGACAAGAGGCCCGGGGCGATGCCGCTCCGGGCCTTCTTGTCACCGCGTGTCGCGACCTCACCGCGCTCGCGGAAACACCGGCGGTATCCGCGTCACCCGCCAACCCGTTGGATCCAGCCGGCCGACGTCGGCAAGCCGCTGCGCCTCCACACACGCAGGCCCACCTAACGAGCGCCACAGGCGTTCGGCCGTCGCCGGAATGACGGGCCAGAGCAGTACCGCCGCCTGCGCGAGCAGCGTGACCGAGGTCCGGATCGTCCGGTCAAAGTCATCGCGCCGCGCCGGGTCGGTTGCCAACGCCCAGGGCGCTGTTCGGCTGATCAACTCGTTCCCGGCAGCCAGCGCATCGAAAACGGCGGCCAACGCCTCGTGAGGCAGGAAGGCATCGAACGCAGTGACGTACCGCTCCAGAGCGAGTGCGATCCTGGCTTCGGTCGCATGAATCGCATCCGCGACAGCCCCGCCGCGATCGCTCTGGACCTGCGGAACACAGCCGTCGGGCGCGTGCCTGGCGACGAGCGCAGCGACTCGGCTCGTTAGGTTGCCCAGGGTGTTGGCGAGATCCGCCGTGTACCGGCTGTCGAATCGCTGCCAAGTGAAATCCCCGTCGTCGTCGAATGGAATCTCGCGCAGCAGGAAATACCGCAACGCATCGACGCCGTATCGCGCTATCGCCTCGTCGAGATCGATCCAGGCGCCAGCGCTCTTGCTCAGGCGGACGCCATTCGCCGTGACGAACCCGTGCGCCCATACCCGTTCGGGCAGCGGCAGGCCGGCCGCGATCAGGACCGCGGGCCACAGCACACAATGGAACCGCGTGATGTCCTTTCCCACGACGTGGACCTGCGCCGGCCACTCGGCACCGTCGTGCGCTTCGGGAAATCCCGTCGCCGTCAGGTAGCTCGGCAACGCGTCGAACCAGACGTAGATCGTCTGATGTCGGCCGCGCGCGTCCGCGATCGGGAACGGAATCCCCCAGTCGAGCGACGCTCGGGTGATCGACACGTCCTCGAGGCCTCGTTCGACCAGCGAGAGCACTTCATTGTATCGTGCCACTGGCTGGACGAACTCCGGCGTTGCGCTCAGGAACGTCGCCAGCTGTTCCCGGAACGCACTGAGGCGGAAGAACCAGTTCGACTCCGCCACTCGCTCGATGTCGAGCGACGGGTGAACGGCACAGCGACCGTTGTCGAGCTCACGGGGCGTGCGAAACGACTCGCACCCGACGCAGTACCAGCCTTCGTAGGCCTTCTCGTAGAACGCGTCCGGATGCCGAGCGAGAATCCGCCCGATGATGGCCCGCACGCCCGCGGCGTGTTCGGCGGTGCTGGTGCGCACGAAACGATCATACCCGATGCCTAACGCGTCCCATGCGCGGCGGAAGGCGGCGCTGATCTGGTTGGCCTGCTCGCCTGGCGTGCGACCCGCAGCCTGCGCTGCGCGCGCGACCTTGAGCCCGTGGTCGTCGCTGCCGACGAGCAGGTGTACGGTGTCGCCACGGAGGCGGCGATATCGGGCGATGGCGTCGGCGCCGATCTTCTCGAATGCGTGACCCAGGTGAGGCTCGCCGTTGGCGTACTCGATGGCGGTCGTGATGTAGAATGCGGACATGGTCGTGCTCCCGGTGATGACGCGGCGCGGCGTCGTTCGAGCGCCCGCGCGTCGGGCGAATGCGTGTGGCCGGTCGCGATCAAGACGGTCGCGGCCGGAGCGGCGAGAGGGCGGGACGCACGAACGGCCCGAGCCGCGAGGCCCGGGCCGTTACCCTGGGTTCACGCGGATCGAGACGCCGGCGTCAGGCGCCACGCATTCGATCGGCGGAGACTGCGGTGGGGAGCGGGGTGACGCGGCCGCGACAAGGACGATGCCAAGGCCAACACGCGAGCTGCGCCGTCGCCACGAGGCGAGGGCGATGCGTGCGGAGCGGAGTCGTCAGGCAGTGCGTCATGGCAGTGGTGGGGTACTATCGAACGAGTAACCGTTTGAGATCCGTCCTGTCAACCCAACCATTGGCGGGGGTTGGCCCCTTACTCGCGTTCATATGATGCGTTGGGGGTGAATACCCTTCGTCTGCGGGACAAGCCCTGTCGTTCCGACATCTCAGACATCGGGTTGTTCGGATACCCCGGATGCCACTGATCAGCCGGATCACTCCTCGAGTGGCCTAACGCGTGGCGCAACGAGCCGAGATCTTTGGTGAACTGCTTTCTATTCGGATGCCTGACCTCACACCGGAACGTCTTGCGGAACCGGCCCCGATTCGCGAAACGCGCGCGTCATCGACATGCCGTACATCAGCGCCGCCAGGCCGATGTAGCCGATCGCCCAGTGGTATGGCAACACGGTGGTCGTTAGGCGCCACGGCAGGTAGACACCGCCCGACGGCAGCACCGAATGGATGAAGCCGAAGAACGACAACACACCGCACACCGCCAGCACGGCGCTCGCACGGCCAACTTGCCGGTCGATCAGGAACGCCGCGGCCGACCCCCACAAGAGAGCCGTGAGGATGAACCCGTTGGCGAGCATGACCATGACGCCGCACGTGTGGATGAACGCCTCGTTGGCGATCCCGGACGCGCGCGCCGCCGACGCGGGATCGAGCGCTGACATCATCAGCGCCCCGTTCTGAATCTGGGACAGGAAGATCGCGACCAGCTGCGCCACCGACGGCAGCAGCGCGAGCGTCACCGCCGCCGCATGACGCCTGGGCGGAGCGAGATAGCTCTGCCCCGCGATCTCGAGCCCGATGAAGACGAGAATCGGCGCGAGCACCGGTCGGGGAAGCGCGCCGGCGACGAACGCGACGTAGCCAAAGATGCCACCGAGCCCGACGACGAGACCGGTCGCGAGCGTGTAGGCCGCCCGTCCGCCCATGGCCTTGTACGCGGGGTGTCCGATGTATGGCGTGGTCTGACTCACGCCGCCGAACAACCCGGCCACCAGCGTGGCGATCGCTTCGACGAGCAGCACGTCGCGCGTCTCGTACGCGTCGCCGGCGACCCGCGCGCTCTCGGTCACGTCGATGCCACCGATCACGGTCAGGATTGCGAACGGCAGCGCGAGTGGAACGTACTCGCGAAGCACAATCGGCAAACCATGGATGAACCCGAGCGTCGGCATCGGCAGCGCGACCGGAAACGTCGCCTCGGGCACGACGATCGGATGAACCAGGAGTCCTGCCGCGCCGAGGGCATAGTAGATCCCGGCGCCGATCGCGACGCTCGCGAGCACCTCAGGCGCCCGAAGCGGGAGCCGGATGCGCGCGACCAGCGCGTAGAGAATGATCCCGAACGCCACCATGCCGGCGATCGGCTCGGTGAACACCTCGCCGAGCTGCAGCGTCCCGAGCAGCGCCACCCCCACTCCGCCGATCGATCCGAGCAGCCCGGCCTGTGGGACGAGCCGTCGGATGCGATCGCCGATGAAGGTCATCCCGAGCTTGAAGACGCCGATGAGCACCATCGACGCCATCCCGACCTGCCACGCGAGAATGGCTGCATCGTTCACCGGCATGCGTGCCTTCGCGGCCACGAACGCGGGGCCGAGGACGGCGAACGCCATCCCGATCGTCGATGGTGAATCGAGCCCGAGCGGCATGGCCGTGACGTCCGACCGTCCCGTGCGCTTTGCCAACCGGAACGCCAGCCACGTGTACGCGAGATCACCGAGCATGACACCGAGCGCGGTGCCGGGGAACATCCGTCGGAAGACGATGTCGGTCGGGAACCCGAACGCACCCACGAGGATGCCGGCGAGGATCGCCAGGTTGACGACGTTGTCGAGGATGAGCCCGAAGAACGCGTTGACGTCGCCGGCGGCGATCCAGCGATAGGAGCCTAACGACGGCACGGTACCGGACGCCCGCGCGGGCTCGGTGGACACAGGGGAGGGTTGCAAGCGGAGCTCCTCGGGCGTTGACGGCTCACGAGTTGCGGAACACCGGAGCGAACGCTGCCGGTGTCCGTGCTGGTCCGGGCACGACGTCGCGCCAAGCTAGAAGGGCTGCGACGCTGGCGGAAGAACATGCAGGCACACAGAATGATCCCGAACGTCTCGAGAGGTCTCTCGGTGCTCCAGTATCGAGTGCGGCGCACGCTCGTCGTCGCGATCACTGGCCTGGCGGCGGGCTGCACGCCGTCCGGCTCTCCCAGTCGCGCGGCGACGGTCACGCCCGCCAGGCAGGCGACGCCTGCGCCCTCCGCGCCGGAAATCCCGGCCCGTTTGAGCGACTCGACGTTCTGGCGATTGGTCAACGACTTCTCGGAGCCGTCCGGGTTCTTCCGATCGGACAACTTCGTCTCGAACGAGACGTCGTATCAGTACGTCATCCCGGACCTGAAGCGCAGCATCCGCCCCGGCGGCGTGTACCTCGGCGTTGCCCCGGATCAGAACTTCACGTACCTCGTCGCCCTCAAGCCCCGGATCGCGTTCATCGTCGACATTCGACGCCAGAACATGATCCACCATCTCATGTACAAGGCGATGATCGAGATGGCGCCGGACCGCGCCGGGTTCATGTCGCTCCTGTTCGCGCGACCGCGACCCAAAGGCGTCGACGGCGATGCCTCGCCCGAAGCACTGGTCAATGCTTTCGCCAACGTCCCGACCGACACGGTGCAGTTCGCGACCAACCTCGCGGCCATCACCGAGTGGCTCACGAAACGGCACAAGTTTACCCTCTCGGCGGCCGACCTGACCTCGCTGGAATACGTCTACCGCGCGTTCATGACGGCTGGTCCAGACATCACATACGCATTTCCTAACGGGGGCGGTCGCGGGTTCGGACGCTGGCCGTCATTCGCTCAGCTCATGCTGGAGAGCGACGGCCAGGGCGGCAATCACGCATACCTCGCGAGCGAGACGAACTTCCGCGTGCTCAAGGACCTCGAGACCAACAACCTCATCGTCCCGCTCGTCGGCAACTTTTCGGGCGACAAAACGCTTCGCACGCTCGGCACTTATCTCAAGGACCACGGCGCCAAGGTGACCGTGTTCTACACGTCGAACGTGGAGCAGTACCTGTTTCAGCAAGGCGATGACTGGCAGCGCTTCTACACGAACGTCGCGACACTGCCCCTCGACTCGACGAGCACGTTCATTCGGTCACTCTCGAACGGGAATGGCTTCCGACCGGGGAGCCCGAACTCGCGTTCGATTCAGTTGCTTTCGTCGATGCTCGAGACGCTGAAGGCGGTCAAGGATGGGAGGGTGCAGACGTACTACGACATGATCCAGTTAGCCAAGTAGTTGTTCCAGCCTAACGATCGCTACTGAACTGGCGACTGGCGACTGGCGACGCGAAAGAAGCGTGTCATCCCGAGCGCAGCGAGGGATCGCGACCGTCCCGGAAGAGAGCCGTCTATCGGGACGACGGCGATCCCTCGCCTGACGTCTCGGGATGACTCGCCTTTTTGCCGTTCGCCGTTCGCCAGTCGCCAGTAGCCAGTCGCCTGCCGCCAATCAGTGGTGGACTCGCGCCCTGAGAAGCCGATCGAGCTTCGGAAAATCTCGATCCAGATGCCCATTCCCCTCACTCATCATTCTCTCCTGCCTCCCCGCCCGCATCCCGCCACCCGCCGTTTCTCCATACCCACCATACAGCTGATCCACCACCTCCATTCCTGACACGACCCGCCCGATCGGCGCAAACCCCTGCGCGTCGATCCGACTGTTGTCCACGAGACTGATGAAGAGCTGCGTCGTTCGCGTGTTCGGCCCCGTCATCGCATAGGCGATCATCCCGCGCACGTTGCTCGCGCGCGCCGAGTCATCGGGCATCCGGCGGTCCTTCCACACCTGCGTGATCGCCGGATCGCCGGGAATCCCGAACTGCGCGATGAATCCCGGCACGACGCGAAAGAACCGCGAGTCGTCGAAGTACCCTGCGCGAACCAGGTGATAGAATCGGTCCGCGCCGCGCGGCGCGAGCGCGCGCGTCACAGCGATCACGAACGTGCCTTTAGTGGTCTCGACCGACACTCTGTATTCCGCGGGCGACGCCTCGTTCCAATAGGCTGCATCCGGCTGCAGCAACAGATCCCGTCGCTCGGTCGCAGAGGCGACGGGATTCGCGGAACCCGCCCGGTGGCATGCGCCGAGCAACGCGCCGAGCGCCACGACAATGCCGACTATCGTCACGCGTGCCGTCCCACCCACCGATAATGGCGGGGTCGATCTCACGGTCGACCGTCGCCCCCGGGCGACGCCAGCTCATAGGCCCGACCGACGCGCAGCACACGCCGCTCGGCCCACGGCGCCCCCACGATCTGCAGCCCGACCGGCAGACCGTCCGGCGTCACACCGCACGGGATGGACATTGCCGGCAAGCCGGTGAAGTTGAACGGCGCCGTTAGGCGCGTGAGCACGGGTGCGGTGGCCACTGCATCGAGACCTGTGATGCGCGGAGCGGCGCACGGTGTGGTAGGAAGAACCACTGCGTCGAACATGCCGCCATGTTCGACGAACCACGATGAGAACGTCCCACGCAGAATCGTCTGCTGGTGACGCGCGTCGGCATAGTCCGTGGCGCCATATCCCGCGCCGCGCCGCAATCGCGCGAGTACATCCTGACCGAAATCGTCCGGCGCGCGTTCCATCCGCTCGCGGTGGAAAGCGGCGGCGTCGGCCGAGGTCATGAGGCCGTTCAGTCGAGCGGCATCCGTCATCTCGGGGGCCGCGAACGTTTCGATCTGCGCTCCGGCCGCCGCGAGCACATCGACCGCCTTGCGCACCAACGCGCGAACGTCCGCCTCGACGTCGCCCAGCGACTCGTCCGCGACGATGCCGATCCTCCATCCCGAGACGCCGTCCTCCAGCCTGGCACCATAGTCGTCGGTCGCGACGTCCACCGATCCGGGGTCGGCGCGATCGGGACCGGCGATAACGTCGAGGAGGATCGCGACGTCCGACACGCGCCGCGCCATCGGGCCAGCGTGATCGAGGCTCCAGCTGAGCGGAACGACTCCGCGAAGACTCACGCGGCCGTACGTCGGTTTGAGGCCGACGACTCCGCAGAGTGATGCCGGAATACGGATGGATCCACCGGTGTCGCTGCCTAACGTGCCGAAGCACATGCCCGCCGCGAGCGCCGCCGCCGAGCCGCCCGACGAGCCGCCCGTAATCCGATCGAGTGCCCACGGATTGTGGCACGGGCCGTAGTGTGGGTTGTCGTTCGTGACACCAAACGCCCACTCGTGCATGTTGAGCTTCCCAAGCAGCACGGCACCTGCGGCGCGGAGCTTCTGCACCACCGCCGCGTCGCGATCGGGCACTCGGTCGGAGAAGAATTTGGAACCAGCCGTGGTCCGCACTCCGGTCGTGTCGAAGAGGTCCTTGAGCGCGATCGGCACACCGGCCAATGGTCCACTCGCCTCGCCGCGCACGACGTCCCGCTCTGCGACGCGCGCGTCTTCCATGGCGGCATCGGCGGTGACGGTGATGAACGCGTTCACCTGCGCGTCGATTCCGGCGATCCGCTCGAGACAGGCCGAGGTCAGCTCGACCGGCGACACGTCACCGTCGGCGACGCGTTGCGCGGCGCCGACGAGATCGAGCGAGTTGAGCTCACCTGAAAGATGCGTCATAACGGGGAAGATAGGCTCACAATATATTGTCGCGCGGATGACCCCATCTCTTTCGCGGCTGGCCCTCAACCCGGATCGGTTCTTCGATCCCGATCCCGCCATCCGTCGAGTCGCCCGGGAGATCCACCACGAAACGAGCCAGCTGCCCCTGGTCTGCCCTCACGGACACGTCGACCCACGGCTGCTCGCGACCAACGACCCGTTCCCTGAGCCCACGGCGCTCATTCTCCAGCCGGACCATTACATCCTGCGCATGCTCTACTCACGCGGTGTTGGGCTCGAGGAGCTCGGAGTTCCAACGCGCGATGGCAGCGCAGTCGAGCGCGATCCGCGACGCATCTGGTCTACGTTTGCGCGGCACTACTATCTCTTCAGGGGCACACCCACCGGGGCCTGGCTGGATCACGAGCTCGCGGAAGTATTCGAGGTCCGCTCGCGGCTCGACGGCGACTCCGCCGACACCGTGTACGACGAGATCACGGAGAAGCTGGCGTCGCCCGAGTTTCGTCCCCGCGCCCTGTTCGATCGGTTCAGGATCGAGGCCCTGGTGACGACCGATTCGGCGGCCGACTCACTCGATCACCATCAGGCCATTCGCAAATCGGGATGGAAGGGCCGGGTGCTTCCGTGCTTTCGACCCGACGCCGTTTTTCAGGTCGCGGACCCGGGTTGGCGCGCTGCGCTCGCGGCGCTCGGCGACGCGTGCTCGACCTCGATACCGGACTACCCGACGTTCGTGCGCGTCCTCGAGGAGCGCCGCGCGTTCTTCAGGACGCTGGGGGCGACCGCCACCGATCATGCGGTCGTCGAGCCCCAGACGGCGCGACTCGACGACGACGACGCGGCGCGCGTGTTCGACCGCGCGCTCCGCGGCTCGGCGACCGCGGCGGATCAGAGCGCGTTCGAGGCCCATCTGCTCATGGAGATGGCCCGAATGTCCGTTGCCGACGGGCTCGTGATGCAGCTCCACGCTGGCTCGCTTCGCGATCATAACGCGCCACTCGCGGAACGCTTCGGGCCTAACGTGGGAGGCGACATCCCCGTCCCGGCTGAATACACGCGAAACCTTCGTGCCCTGCTCAACGCCTACGGCGCCGATCCTCGGTTCACGCTCATCGTGTTCACGCTGGACGAATCCACGTACTCACGCGAGCTGGCCCCGCTGGCCGGCCACTATCCCGCGTTGCGCCTCGGGCCGCCGTGGTGGTTTCACGACTCGATGGAGGGAATGATGCGGTTCCGTCAGCGAACCACCGAGACGGCCGGGATTTACAACACGGTCGGTTTCAACGACGACACGCGCGCATTCTGCTCCATCCCCGCCCGCCATGACCTCGCTCGTCGTGTGGATGCCAACTACCTGGGTGGCCTGGTCGCTCGCCACGTCATCGGGCTGCGCGACGCCCGCGAGATGGCGCGCGCGCTCGCCTACGAGCTTCCGAAGGAGGCGTACCGATTGTGACGACCACGATGACCACATCCGGCACTCACTCCGCCGTACTCGAGCGCATTGCGTCGATGCGCATCGTTCCCATGATCGTGATCGATGACCCTGACGATGCCGTACCGCTGGCGCGTGCGTTGAGCGACGGTGGGCTGCCATGCGTGGAGGTCACGTTTCGAACGCCTCGGGCAGTCGAGGCGCTGCGCCGCATTGCCGGCGAGCTGCCGGACGTGCTGGTCGGAGCAGGCACGGTGCTGACCCCGGCACAGGTAGCCGAGGCGCGCGCGGCCGGAGCGCGCTTCGTGGTGGCACCCGGGTTCAATGCCGGCGTGGTGGAATTCTGTCAGAGCGTGGAGCTGCCGGTCTTCCCCGGCGTGTGCACGCCGACGGAGATCGAGATGGCGTTAGGCGCCGGACTGTCCGTGCTCAAGTTCTTTCCGGCGGAGCCCATCGGCGGTCTGCCCTTTCTCAAGGCCGTGGCCGCGCCGTACACGACGGTGTCGTTCATACCAACCGGCGGCATCGGCCCGTCGAATCTCGCGTCGTATCTCGCGTTCCCGCGGGTCGTCGCGTGCGGCGGGTCCTGGCTGGCACCTAACGACTGGATCGCCGCCAGACAGTTCGACCGGATTCGTGACACGGCGCGAGCGGCCGTGGCGATCGCGAACGACGTGACGGCAGGTGGCCACCCATGACGGCGAGGGCACGGGTGGTCACGTTCGGCGAGGTGATGCTTCGGCTGAAATCACCGGGAGTGGAGCGCCTATTTCAGTCGCCATCGCTCGAGGCGTCGTTCGGCGGAGCTGAAGCCAACGTTGCCGTGTCGCTCGCGCAGTTCGGCGTTCCTGTCTCGTTCGTGTCGGCGATTCCCGCGAACCCCATTGGCGATGCCTGCCTCGGCGAGCTGCGAAAGTTCGGCGTGGACACGAGCCGCGTTCGCCGCCAGGGCTCGCGCCTCGGCATCTACTTTCTCGAGGCGGGCGCGAATCAGCGACCGTCGAAGGTCGTGTACGATCGATCGGGCTCCGCGATGGCCGCGGCCAAGCCGGGAGACTTCGACTGGGACGTGGTGCTCGATGGCGCATCGTGGTTTCATCTCACTGGAGTCACACCGGCGATCAGCCAATCGGCGGCGGATCTGGCGATCGACGGCGCGCGACGTGCGCGCGAGAAAGGCATCACCGTGTCGTGCGACTACAACTATCGGAAGAATCTCTGGAAGTACGGAAAGTCCGCGCCCGACGTGATGCGCGAGCTCGTCCGCCACGTCCACGTTGGCATCGCGAATGAGGAGGACTGTCAGGAGGCGTTAGGCATCGAGCTCGATGTCGACGTCGCGTCGGGCTCGCTCGCGACTGACCGGTACCGCGCGCTGGCGGCGCGGGTGCTCGAGGAGTTTCCGAACCTCGACAAGCAGGTGATCACGCTGCGTGAAAGCCATAGTGCCGATCGGAACGGCTGGTCGGCCGTCCTGCACAACGGGAAGGACTTTCTCGTGAGCCGGCGTTACGACATCACCGATATTGTGGATCGCGTAGGAGCGGGGGACTCATTCGGCGCTGGCCTGATCTACGGGCTCCACGCGTACGGCGACGATGCCCGGGCCCTCGAGTTCGCCGCGGCCGCGTCATGCCTCAAGCATTCGATCCTGGGCGACTTCAACCGAGTATCCGTGAGCGAGGTCGAGGCGCTGGTTGCCGGTGAGGCGAGCGGCCGAGTTCAGCGTTGAGAATCGTAGCGGGAAACTCCATTCGCAACGAGCCGTGATTTCTTTGCGAACAGCCTCGGGAAGCATGAGCGGCCCGAGGCTGTTCCCTATCAATAAGCTCGTTGCGATTGGAATCGTCCCGTTCTCGGAGCGATCCGCCCAATCAGTAGTTTCCGGCCGTTTCAGTTTCACCCATTGGTTTGGATGCGAGGCCAAGCTGGGAGGAAGCGTCCGTTGGTCAGTGCTCGCGAGCCGCAACCGCCGTCTCCTGACGGTACAGCTCCGGGAACTGCTTCTTGAGGTTGACCACCTTTGGCGCGTCGTTGTACACGATGTACGGATACGTCGGGTTTCGCTCCGCGAAGTTCTGATGATACTCCTCGGCAGGGTAAAAGCCTTGGAGTTTCACGACTTGCGTCACGATCGGCCGCGAATAGACCTTCGCTTTGGTCAGCTGATCGATGTATGCGCGGGCAACCCTGGCCTGTTCCTCGTCGGCGAAGAAAATAGCCGACCGATACTGCGGACCAACGTCCGGGCCCTGGCGATTCAGTTGGGTCGCGTCGTGCGCTACTGAAAAGAAGACCTGCAGCAGCTTCTCGAGTGAGACCTTCGTCGGATCGAATGTCACCTTCACGGACTCGGCGTGGCCGGTCGTTCCGGTGCTCACGGTTTCGTAGTCGGCTTGCTCTTTGGTTCCGCCGGCGTACCCGGAGACGGCGTCTGTGACGCCCTTGATGTGCTCGAACACCGCCTCGATCCCCCAGAAGCAGCCACCCGCCAGCACGATGGTCTGAAGTCCGGGCGCAGCCGACAATCGGCTGGTGACCGCGGCCTCCGGCACTACGGTCGGTTCGCGGGAAGACGGACGGGAAAGCGCGGCGAGCGGCGCGATCACGGCCAGAGCGATTGCGCCGCGAACGGCGAAACGGTACATGACGCAGCTCCTCAGCGTAACGCTGGGTCGGGGTTTGGGTCGTCGCGTGACGACAACCTTATGAGTTCCCATCAGCCGCGAAAGGTTCCAATTCGCGCCGTATACGAGGTTGCACGAATCCTGCTCAGCACGGCTCCTGCACTGGCGACGGGTTTTAGCCGGCAGATAAGTTCCGCGGCCCGTTGAGCAGTCCGCCTATGAAACTGCTTGAACCGTTGATCGCCGCCACCACCCCAGGCTCGGCGATGCGGTCTGGTCGTGCACCGAGGAGACCACGATTGTGAGCGCAGCCACCGATGCTGTCATTCCACGCATCCTGAAAACGCACGAAGCGGAATTGCTCGAGGAGTGGCTGCGGGAGCAGCTCTCCGCCTTCCGCGTCGGAGCGAAAATCTTCGAGAGCGAGCTGCGCAGCCAATCGAGAGAATTCCTCAACCTCCTGCAGCAAGCCACGCAGGGTGGAAACGTCGGCGACGTCCAGGGCCCGTCGTACGGCCGTGTCCGCGACATGCTCGGTGACATCTCGCGGTCGCGCAGCCTCCAGGGATTCTCGCCGAGCGAGACGGCCACGTTCGTCTTCTCGCTCAAGCGCCCGCTCTTCGCCCGCATCCGAATAGAGCTCGCCACAGATGCAGAATCGCTGGCGACGGTCACGTGGACCGCGACGGAGCTGCTCGACAGGCTTGGCCTCTACACCACCGAGGTCTATCAGAAGAGCCGCGAGGAAGTGATCACGCGACAGCAGCAGGAGCTGCTCGAGCTGTCGACTCCGGTGGTGAAGCTGTGGGATGGGATTCTCGCGCTGCCCATGATCGGAACGCTCGACAGTGCGCGGACGCAGGTCGTGATGGAGTCGCTGCTGCAGCGCATCGTCGAGACAGGCGCGGACATCGCGATCATCGACATCACAGGGGTGCCGACGGTGGATACGCTCACGGCGCAGCACCTCATCAAGACCATCACGGCCGCCCGTCTCATGGGCGCCGATTGCATCATCAGCGGCATCCGGCCACAGATCGCTCAGACGATCGTGCATCTAGGAGTCGACCTTGGCGCCGTTATCACCAAGGCGACCCTCGCGGATGCGTTTCGGCGAGCGCTCGATATGACTGGGCAGCGCGAGCGGGTGCTCAAATCCCGCGCCTGACCGGAGACTCGCGAGTGGATCGAATCCCAATTCTGAAGCTTCGTGGCCTCCTGCTGGTCTCGATTCAGGTCGACATGCACGACCGGCTCGCGATGCAGCTGCAGGATGAGCTCACCCAGAAGATCAGCGAGACCGGCGCCAGAGGGGTCCTCATCGACATCTCGTCACTCGACATCGTCGATTCGTTCATCGGTCGCATGATCGCGAACATCGCCGCGATGGCCCGCGTGCTCGATGCGGAAACGGTCGTGGTGGGAATGCAGCCGGCCGTCGCGATCACGCTGGTCGAGCTCGGGTTGAACCTCCCCGGCGTGCGCACCGCGCTGAACGTCGACAAGGGAATGGCGATGCTCGAGTCGGCCACACGAGACCTTGAGGATTTGCCTGACGCGGATGCCCGTCACAAAGAGTGAGGAGCTGGAGCTTCGCTCCGCGGCGGACGTGGTGTCGGTGCGCCAGGCCGTCCGCACGTGGGCGATCGACGCCGGATTCTCGCTCGTCGATCAGACCAAGATGGTTACTGCGGCGAGCGAGATCGCGCGGAACACCATCGACTACGGCGGTGGGGGAACCGCGACGCTCGAGCTCATCGTCGAAAGCCCGCGTCGCGGCCTTCGCGTAGTCTTCGAGGACAAGGGACCTGGCATCTCCGACATTCAGCAGGCAATGACGGATCACTTTACGACCGGCAATGGCCTCGGCCTCGGTCTCGGCGGAGCCAAGCGGCTCGTGAACGAGTTTCATATCAGCTCGCGAGTCGGCGAGGGGACGCGCGTGGTGATCACGCGATGGAAATGAGCGTGTCACTTCACGGGGACCATCAATCCGGGCAGTCTGTCGCCATCGATGATCCGAGCAAGATCGGTGAGGCTCGCCGGAGCGCCAACGCGATTGCGAGGGCGATCGGGCTCTCGGAGACCGACGCCGGGAGGTTCGCGATCCTGGCGTCGGAAGCGGCGACCAACATCGCGAAGCACGCCGGCCACGGCCAGATCGTGCTCAGGTCGTTAGGCGACGGCGGTGCCGCTGGAGCGGAAGTGGTTGCGATCGACCATGGTCCAGGCATCCCCGATCTCGATCGCGCGCTGAGCGACGGGTACTCCACGGCCGGAAGCTCCGGCACCGGACTCGGCGCGATGTCGCGGCTCGCCAGCGCGTTCGACATCTACACGTCGGTCGGGAGCGGGACGGTTCTGGTGGCGCGCCTCGCGCGTCCCGCACCGGCCGGTCGCGTCCGCCATTTCGAGGTGGGCGTGGTCCGCGTGCCGAAACACGGCGAGGCGGCGTGCGGCGATGACTGGGGCATCACGGTCGATGAGGGTGGTCGAGCGATGGTGGCGGTGGCCGATGGGCTCGGGCACGGCCAGTCGGCGGCCGATGCGTCGCGTCGCGCCGTGGACGTCGCCGTGGACCGGTCCGGCGATCAACCGGCGATGATTGTCGCCCAGGTGCATGCCGCGCTACGGTCGACGCGTGGCGCGGCTCTGGCAATCGCAGCCATCGAGATGACCGGAACCTCCGTCCGCTACTCCGGCCTCGGAAATATCTCGGCCTCGCTCGTGTCGCCGCGTGAGACGAAGAGCCTGGTGTCCTATGGGGGGATCGCCGGTCACGAGGCGCGAAAGATCCAGGAGTTCGCCTACGACTGGCCGGCTGGCGCCCTGCTCGTCATGCACTCGGATGGACTGAGCGGCCGGTGGGATCTGACTCGGTATCCGGGTCTCGCTACTCGGGACCCGAGTGTTGTGGCGGGTGTGCTCTATCGCGACTATTCGCGTGGGCGCGATGACTCGCTGGTGGTGGTCATCCGGGTGGCCCGGATGGCTGCGTGATGGGAGCGGAAGCCATGTCGACCGCGACTACCCTGCTGACGGTGGACCTGGCGCGCGAGCACGATGTGGTGCTCGCGCGTCAACGCGCACGTCAGCTGGCGACGGAGTTCAAGTTCGACGCCCAGGACCAGACGCGCTTCGCGACCGCCGTCTCGGAGCTTGCACGCAACGCCCACCAGTATGCCGGTGGCGGGCGCGTGGACTTCTGGATCGACCACGGGCCGCCGGCGATGCTCGTCGCGAGGGTGAAGGACCGCGGGCCCGGAATTGCGCGGCTCGCCGACGTGCTCGATGGCCGGTACGTGTCGTCGACGGGGCTTGGCATCGGGATCATGGGCGCTCGGCGCCTGGCCGACGTGTTCTCCGCCACGTCGTCGCCTAACGACGGGACCACCATCCTGATCGGCAAGCATCTCCCCCCCACGGTGCGCGTCACGCCGGGCGCAATCAACGCGGCCATGGGCGCCGTGGCCGCGTCCAGCGCCCTCGACCCGGTGCTCGAGATGCAGGCACAGAGTCAGGAGCTAGTGCGCGCGCTCGCGCATCTCAGCGAGAAGCAGGCGGAGACGGACCGGCTCGCGCAGGAGCTCTCGGAGACGAATCGCGGGGTGCTGGCGCTTTACGCGGAGCTCGACGAGCGCGCCGTCTACCTCGAGCGCGTCAACGAGCTCAAGACCCGGTTCCTCTCCGACCTCAATCACGAGATTCGCACGCCGCTGAATGCGGTTCGGAACGTCGCGCGCCTCCTGCTCGATGGCTACGAGGGCCCGCTCACCGACCGCCACCGTCGCGCGATCGAGATGATGCGGAACTCGACCGACTCGTTGTCGGATCTCGTGAACGACTGGCTCGACCTCGCGAAAATCGAAGCCGGCCGGACCGAGGTTCGCGTCGATGCCTTCACGGTCGAAGACCTGTGGGGTGCGCTGCGCGGCGTGTTTCGGCCCATCGAGACCGATGAGGCGGTATCGCTCGTTTTCGAGCCCGTTCCGCCGCTGCCGCTGTTGCAGACCGATGAGTCGAAAGTCGCGCAGATCCTCCGGAATTTCATCTCGAACGCGCTCAAGTTCACCGACCGCGGCGAGGTGCGCGTGTCAGCCCGGGAGGGTGACCGCGATACGATCCGCTTTGCGGTGGCCGACTCGGGGATCGGGATCGCGGACGCTCATTTCGAGCGAATCTTCGAGGAGTTCGCGCAGGTCGAAAGCCCTGTGCAACGCCGCGTGAAGGGAACCGGGCTCGGGCTCCCGCTGTCGCGCCGGCTCGCACGGCTGCTGGGCGGCGATGTCACGGTCGAGAGCGAGGTCGGACGGGGCTCCGTGTTCACGCTGATGTTGCCCATCCTGTACGAGGAACGGAACCCCGCGGCCGCCGCGCCTAACGATGATCGAGATCGCCCTCGCGCGATCGAGGTGTCCAGTGTCTGATCGGCCAGTGATCAACGTACTGGTGGTGGACGATACGCTGGCCAATCGCTGGGTGCTCACTCGCGTCCTCGAGGAGGGCGGGTATCGCGTCATCGAAGGCGAGACAGCCGCCGACGCCATCCGGCTCGCGGCCGAGCGTCCAGACCTCATCGTGCTCGACGTGCGCTTGCCGGACGGGAGTGGGTTCGAGATCGCCCGTGGCATGAAAGCGGACCCTCAGACGTCCGACATCCCGCTGCTGCTCATCTCGGCCAGCTTCACATCGCCCAACGAGCGCGCGCGGGGCCTCGACGCTGGCGCCGATGGGTATCTGACCCACCCCGTCGAGCCACCCGTGCTCCTGGCGACGATCCGCGCGTTGCTGCGGAGCCGCGAGGCCGAACGCGCCCTCCGCGAGAGCGAAGCGCGCTTTCGCACGATGGCGGATTCCGCTCCCGTCATGATCTGGCTCGGCGACACCAAAGGCCGCGCGGAATGGTTCAGCCGATCGTGGGTCGAGTTCACCGGACGACCACTCGAGGACCAGGTCGGAGACGGTTGGACGTCGGTAGTCCATCCCGATGACCTCGAGCGGACCCTGAACACGTACCGCACGCACGCCGCCGCACACGAGCCGTTCCGCGTCGAGCTGCGCGTTCGCCGGCACGACGGTGTCGATCGCTGGGTGCTCAGCTCCGGAACGCCGCGAATCAACGAGTCCGGTGACTTTGCCGGCTACATCGGGTCGTGTCTCGACATCACCGATCGCAAGGACGGCGAGATCGAGCGTGAACGGCTGCTCGCGCGTGAGCGCACCGCACGTGCCGACGCGGACGCAGCGCGCGTCGCAGCCGAGCACGCGAACGACGTGAAGGCGCAGTTCCTCGCCGCGATGTCGCACGAGCTGCGCACGCCACTCAATGCCATTGGTGGCTACGTCGACCTCCTGGAGCTAGGCATCCGCGGGCCGGTCACCGAGGCCCAACGGGAGGACCTGGAGCGCATCCGCCGCAACCAGCGCCACCTGCTCGGGCTCATCAACAACGTCCTCAACTTCGCCAAGATCGAAGCCGGCCACGTCGAGTATCATCTCATCGAGGTCCGCCTCCACGACATCCTCGATGGGATGTATTCGCTGGTCGCCCCACAGTTGCGCGCGCGGGGGCTGGAATACGAGTACCGGCAATGTTCGCCGTCCGTGATCGTCCAGGCGGACATCGACAAAGTCCAACAGGTGCTCATCAACCTGCTGTCCAACGCCATCAAATTCACGGAGCCCGGCGGCAACGTTAGGCTCGAGTGCCGCTGCACCGACGCGACGGCGAACGTGCGCGTCGTGGACACCGGGGTCGGGATTCCGGCCAGCAAGCTCGAGGCGATCTTCGAGCCGTTCGTCCAGGTCGATCAGGCCTTTACGCGCGAAGGGCAGGGGACCGGGCTCGGACTGTCCATCAGTCGCGATCTTGCCCGCGCCATGGGCGGTGACATCACGGTCGAAAGCGTGTTCGGCGAGGGCGCCGTCTTCACGTTGTCGCTTCGGCGCGTGGCCGGCATCCCAGCCGAGCAGCCGGCGATGAGCGGCTCGTCCCGGTTGGATTGACGCGTCCGCGGCCACACTCCAAGCTTCGGCTCCTCGTTCGCTCGTTCGTCACCACCGGTGGAGCCCTCCATGATTCGTTTCGCGCCTCGCTCCTCGCTCCTCGCTGCCGCGCTCGTTGCGTGCGTCACACCATGCCTAACGGCGCAGGGTAGCGCGACTCCGCGCACCGGCTCCGACGTGCTCGAGGCCATGCGCGCCGCCTACGCGGGCAAGTGGTATCACTCGCTTACGTTCACGCAGAAGACGACCCGCCGCACCCAGGACGGTACGGAGCGCGTGCAGACGTGGTACGAGACGCTCGCCCACACGGCGGCCGCCGGCACGAGGCTTCGCATCGACTTCGGCGAGCTGTCCGACGGAAACGGCGTGATCTACACCGCGGACTCCTCGTTCAACGTTCGCGGCGGGAAGCTTCAATCGGCCGATGCGTCAGGCAACGAGTTCCTGCCGCTCATCGAAGGCGTCTACGTCCAGCCGGTGGCCAAGACGGTGAAGGAGCTCGGGCAGATGAAGGTGGACCTGACCCGCGTCCGAACTGGCACGTGGGAAGGCAAGCCGGTGTGGATCGTCGGGGCGGCGTCGGCGTCCGATACGACGTCGCCACAGTTCTGGGTCGACACCGATCGGAAGGTGTTACAGCGGATGATAGTCTCGTTTGCGAGCGGCCAGCCGCCGTACGACGTGCACCTCGGCGGCTACGAGCGCGTCGGCAACGGGGCGTGGCTGGCGACGAAGATCGAGATGTTCCAGAGCGGCGTGCGCCGGCAGGCGGAGGATTACTCGGGATGGAAAGTGGACGTGCCGGTGGATCCGGCCCTGTTTGATCCCGCACAGTGGTCAACCGCCAAGCACTGGGCGAAGTCCAAGTAACCAACGGCGCAACGGCCTAACGGCGCCGATTCCAAACCCCGCCAATTCCGAACGGCGCCAATCCCGAACGGCGCCGTTAGGCTGTTGCGCCCTCGGTCACTGGTCATCCGGACGGCGCTGCGGGGTTGTCTCTCGTCGCTCGTCGTTGCGTCGCGGACCCATGCGGTTGCCGTGCATGCCGTGGCCGTGTCTCGAGCCGCGACCCATGCCGCCATGATGCATTCGTCCCGACGCCGCAACGCGCTCCCATGCCCGCGCCTGCTGGTCCGGCGTCAGCACCGCGATCGCATCACGGCGGTCCGCCTGGGCCTGATCGCGAAGACGCTGCATCGCCGGCCGCATCTCTTCGAAGCGCTGACGCATACGCGCGCGCTCGGCCGAGTCTGGCCGGGCGGCGCCCGGCGGCCGCTGGGTTCGCAGGGAGTCCATCTGCACGCGGAGCGCGCGCCGACGCTCCGCCGACCGGCGCGCGATCGCGGCCAGGCGAGTCACCTGCGCGTCGGTGAGATTCAGCTCGCCTGTCCGTGCGAGAAGGAATTGTGCGGGGTCGTCCACCGCGCCACTTCGAGAAGCGCCCATCCCGCCGGGGCCAGGCATCGGGCCGGGCCCCATCTGTCCGCGTGGCTGCTGCGCGCCTACCGTGACCGCACTTGCGGCGCAGACCACCGCCGTAATAAAGAGCTTCCGTTTCATCGTGCCGACTCGACCTCCACCGGTTGAACCTTCGACATCGATCTCATTGGGTGAGACGTATCTGTCACGGTCACTGTTAACGCACTATTTGCCCGTTCGACTGGCGGATGGTAGCACCGCCCGAGTCACCAATCGCCCGTCGCCCGTCTCCGGAGTCTTCATGCCTCGCCTCTCGTTCGCATGTCTCGTTATCCCGACGCTCCTCTGTGCGCCCATCGGCCTCAACGCGCAGGGCGCGGCGCGAACCGTCGCGCACGGGAAGCCGACGATCGCGCAGTACCTGAGCCCTGCGTCGCCGCTCGAGATGACGGCCGCGCGAAAAGCCGACCGCATCGCCTGGATGACCTATGACCGCGGCATGCGGAACGTCTACACGGCGGTCGCGCCGTCCTTCCGTCCGGTGCGCCTCACACGCTTTCTGGACGACGACGGGCGCGACCTCACGGACGTCAAACTGTCCGACGACGGCTCCATCGCGGTGTTCGTTCGCGGGTCGGCGCCGAATCGGCAGGGATGGATCGCGAACCCATCGCACGATCCCTCCGGCGCCGAACGGGAGATCTGGGCCGCTCGCACCAGCGGCGGTACTCCCTGGCGCGTGGCGGAGGGTGGCGCGCCCGAGCTTTCGCCTGATGGTCGCTATGTCCTGTACGTAAAGGACAATCAGATCTACCGCGGCCGCGTGGTCGCATCCGCGGCGCCGGATTCTATGGACCGCGGCCAGAAGCCATTCATCAAGGCCTGGGGGCGGCAGAGCAATCCGCGATGGTCGCCCGATGGGTCGAAGATCGCGTTCGTCAGCGATCGTGGAAACCACTCGTTCATCGCGGTCTACGACGGGAAGACGCGCTCGATGTCATACATGGCGCCTGGCGTGGATTTCGACGGGGCACCCGTGTGGTCGCCGGACGGGAAGCGG
>DATCGG010000213.1:0-2401 GCA_036509075.1 Gemmatimonadaceae bacterium | reverse complement strand
CGATTCTCCATTGCGCTCGCCGGAGGAAACACGCCGAAGCGCACCTATCAGCTGCTCGTCGAGCGCCATCGCGATGAGATCGACTGGTCGCGCTGGCAGGTCTTCTTCGGCGACGAACGCTTCGTGCCGAACGACGACAAGCGGAGCAACTACAGGATGGCGCGCGACGCGCTCCTCTCCGCCGCGCCGATTCCTCCCGGTCACGTCCATCCCATCCCGACGGATACGCGGACGGTTGGCGACGCGGCCGACGCGTACGACGAGACGCTCCGGGACGTGCTTGGTGGCGGCGATACGCAGCCATCGGCGATCGACCTCGTGCTTCTCGGCGTCGGGCCCGACGGCCACACGGCCTCGTTGTTTCCCGGCTCGCCAGTGCTGAGCGAGCGAGCGCAGTGGGCGCGTGCGGTCGAGGCTCCCACTACCGTCCAGCCGGCGGTGCCGCGCGTCACGCTCACGCTCCCGTGCCTGAACGGCGCCCGCAACGTAGTCTTTCTCATTGCGGGTAACGACAAACGGCCGGTCGTCGTCGAGATCCTGCAGGGCGGCGAGGCCGCGCAACGTTATCCGGCCGCCATGGTCCGTGCTGCCGGTCGCACAGTCTGGCTGATCGAGCAGTCGGCGGCGCCGTCGCGAGCGCAGAACACCTAACGTTGAATGTCCATGTCCGTTGTGCCAACGGCGGCGCGTGTCGCCGGGCTGCTGTCGTTCACCGCGCTCTCGGTCGGGCCGCTTGCGGCGCAGCTCCCATCCATGCGACCGGATGTCGGCGGCATCGAAGCCGCCGTCACGTCGGACCATGTGCTCGCGTCAGCCGCCGGGATGGAGGTGCTGAAGCGAGGTGGGAACGCCGTGGACGCGGCGATCACGATGGCCGGTGTGCTGGCCGTCGTCCGACCCCACATGAACGGCGTCGGCGGCGACAACTTCATGCTCATCCGACTCGCCAAGAGCGGTGAGATCGTTGCACTCAACGGAAGCGGACGTGCGGGCAGCAAGGCAACGCTGGCGTTCTTCCGCGAAACGGGGTTGACGGCCGTTCCGGCATCCGGCGTTCTCTCGGTGTCCGTGCCTGGCGCGGTGAGAGCGTGGGCCGACGCCCTTCAGAAGTACGGGACGATCACGCTGTCGCAGGCGCTCCAGCCAGCGATCCGGTATGCCGAACGCGGCTTCCCGGTGTCGCCGCGGCTCAACGCCGACATCACCGAATCGAAGAAGAAGGTGGCGGCCGATCCCGAGCTTGCCCGCATCTTCCTGCCTAACGGTGAAGCCCCTCCGGTCGGGTCGCTGCTCAAACAACCCGAGCTCGCGCGGACGCTGCGCTCGATCGCGGCGTCGGGCCCGGACTTCGTCTACAAGGGCGCGCTCGCGAAGCAGATCGCGCAGTTCATGGAGAAGGAGGGTGGGCTCGTCACGGCGCGAGACCTCTCGGCCCATCACTCGACGTGGGAGAAGCCGATCCGCAGCACGTACCTCGGCAATCCGGTGATCGCGTTCCCGCCTAACACGCAGGGCGTCACCCTGCTCGAGGCGTTGAACGTTGCCGAGGCATCCGACTTGAAGCCCATGGGCCGCAACTCGGCGGACTACATTCACGCGATCGTCGAGGGCGCGAAGCTCGCCTACGCGGACCGGGACAAGTACGTCGCCGATCCGGCATTCGTGCAGGTCCCGGTCGATCGGCTGATCTCCAAGGACTACGCGGCGGATCTCGCGCGTCGCCTGCGCGACAAGCTCAAGGCCAATGAAGGCGATGCGAACGCGAACCGCGATGGCACGGGCGACACCGTGTACCTCGGCGTCATCGACAAGGACGGAAATGCGGTGTCGATGATCCAGAGCCTGTTCGCCGCCTTCGGGAGCGGCCGGATGGTGCCGGGCACTGGCGTCACGCTCCACAATCGCGGGTCGCTGTATGTGCTCGATACGACGCACGCGAACGTGATCGCCCCCGGGAAGCGTCCGTTCCATACGCTGTGTCCGGCGATGGTGCTCCGCCCCGATGGCTCGCTGATGATGGTCGTGGGAACGCCGGGCGGGGACGGGCAGCCGCAGACGCTCGTGCAGGTGCTCACGAACATCCTGCAGTTCGGCCTAACGCCGCAGCAGGCGGTGGAGGCGGCGCGGTTCCGCTGGTATGGCCGCGAGCGCATCGGCGTGGAGCCTGGTATCGCGGCAGACGTCCGCGAGGCGCTTACCCGGCGTGGGCATCAGGTGACGCTGCAGGAGCCGAGTGAGGAGTTCGGTGGCGCGCAGGTGATCATGCTTACTCCATCGGGCGGCCGAGTGGCGGGCGCGGATCCGCGTCGCGAGGCATACGCGATCGCCTGGTGACGGTGGCTGTCATCCCGAGGAGCGCTAGCGACGAGGGACCTTCTGTGATGACATCGTAGGTGGACTG
>DATCGG010000212.1:0-8819 GCA_036509075.1 Gemmatimonadaceae bacterium | reverse complement strand
GACCTGCCGTACCTGTTCTATAGCCGCCGCATCGGCCTCAACGCCGGCCGAGTCATTCCCATCACTGCCGGCGGGCGGCTGACGGGCAAGATCGGCCAGTACGCCGTCGGGCTCATGAACATCCAGACCGAGAAGGAGCCCGTCTCCGGGACTGACGCCACGAACTTCACGGTGTTTCGGGTCAAGCGAGACGTCTTCCGCCGCAGCGCCATCGGCGTGATGGCGACGAACCGATCGGTATCGACGTTAGGCACCGGGTCGAACCAGGCGTATGGCGTCGATGGCGCGTTCTCGTTCTTCGAGAACGTGACGACCGGCGTGTACTGGGCGCGCACGGCGACTACGGGCCTGGTCGGTGACGATCAGAGCTACCAGGGCCGCTTCGAGTACAATGCCGATCGGTACGGTGCGCGCGCCGAGTATCTCGCGGTGGGCAGGAACTTCAACCCGGAGGTCGGGTTCACTCGACGGCTCGACTTCAAGCGATCATTCGGAGAGCTGCGCTTCAGCCCGCGACCGAAAAACATCAAGAGCGTCCGCAAGTTCACGTGGAGCGGGAACGGCGAATACATCGTCAACGGCGCAGGGTCGGTGGACGCGCGCATCTGGACCGGGCACTTCATCACCGAGCTCGAGAACAGCGACCAGTTCAACATCGACTTCACCAGCGACTACGAGCGGCTTGTTCGGCCGTTCGTGCCCGCTGGATCCACCGACACCATCCCGCCGGGCGGCTACACGTTCAGCGATGTGGCGGTCGCGTATGCGTTCGGCGCGCAGCGACGCGTCTCGGGCACGATCACGGTCCGGGCCGGACAGTATTACGACGGAACGATCAGGAGCGTGACGATTGGCCCCGGCCCGATGGCGCCGGGACGCATCTCGATCCTCACGCAGCTCTCCCTGGAGCCGACGTTCTCCCTAACGCGGATCACGCTTCCCACCGGGTCGTTCACCACGAAGCTGGCGAGGGCACGCGTGGATTACGGCTTTTCCCCGCTCATGTTCGCGAGTGGGCTGTTCCAGTACAGCTCCGCTGACCGCGCCATCAGCACGAATCTTCGGTTTCGGTGGGAGTACCTTCCTGGCAGCGAGCTGTTTCTCGTCTATACCGACGAGCGCGACACGACCGAGGAACGATTCGCCACGCCCACGACCGTTCGCGGTCTCAAGAACCGCGCGTTCGTGATCAAGATCAATCGCCTGATGCGGTTCTGACCCCGGAACTTATCAACCGGTCGCGATCGCGCTCGTTCCGTTGCATCCGTTTCCCCTTCGTCTGTGGGCTCAAAGTCCATACGCCTGCATGGCATTGCCGCGATAGAAGCCGCGCCGCTCGGCGTCGCTCCAACGTTTCGTGAGCCACTCGGTAAACCCGAACCAGGCGCCATAGCCGGCCGCGAGTGTCAGAACCGGCCAATCGCTGCCATACATCACCCGCTCCGTGCCGAACTTCTCCACCACGTGCGAGGCATAGGGTACGAGATCCGCCTCCCGCCACTCGGTCGGGGACGCCTCGGTCACGAGACCCGAGAGCTTGCACCAGACATTCGGGCATTCCGCGAGGGCCGCGATATCCGCGCGCCACGGGTCGAGCAGCCGGTCTCGGATGGCCGGCTTCCCACAGTGATCGAGCACGAACCGCGTGTCCGGGCATTGGCGTACGAGCTTCAGCACCTCGCGCAGCTGATCGTGCGTTGCGCACAGATCGAACATCAGCCCACGCGCCCCCACCTTGCGAACGCCCTCGACGAACGACGGCTGCGTACAGAACCCCGGCGGCTCGCCCTGAATGTTGTGGCGAATGCCTTTCACCCTGGGGCGCGCGACGAGCGCGTCCAGCGTGCGGTCGAGCTCCGCCGGCGTGGTGAGGGACGCGAAGGCAACGATCGCAGCAACCCGTGAATGTGCGGCCGCGACTTGCTCGAAGAAATCGGCCTCACCGAGCGTCTGGTGTGGGAGGCAGTTGGCTTCCACGAGGATCATCGAGTCGATCGGGATGCCGGAGGTGGCGCTCGCGTAGCTGGCCGGCAGGAACGCTTTGTCGAGCGCCGGGAGCCCATCGAGCCACGGGTAGCGCAGCGCCGACGGATCCCAGAAGTGCACGTGCGCATCCACGATGCCTAACGGTTCCAGTCTCATCGCGCCGCCCAGGCGAGTCGCAGCCGGTCCAGCGCGACGGCCAGGACGATGATGCTGCCGATGATGATGTCCTGGATGTAGTTCGGCCATCCCATCTGCTGACAGCCGTTGCGCAGGAACGCCATGATCAGCGCGCCCACCATCGAGCCGAAGATCGTCCCCTCGCCGCCGTTCAGGCTCCCGCCACCAATCACCACGGCGGCGATGACATCGAGCTCCGTGCCGATCGCGACCGTGGGGTCCCCCTGACGAAGGCGCGAGAGCTGCATAACGCCGGCGAGCCCGAACAGCAGCCCCGCGGACCCGTACGTGATGAGCCGAAGACGATTCGTATCGATACCGCACGCCCGGGCGGCCGCCTCGTTCGACCCAAGCGCGAACACGCGTCGCCCGAACACGGTCCGCCTGAGCACCGCCGCCGCGACGATCGCGAGCACGAGCGTGACCCATACGCCAGCCGGCACGAGCAGCCACTTCTGTCGTGGGAACGCGATGAGCAGGTCGTTGATCCACGTGGCCGGCACATTGACGGTCTGCTCGTTCGCGAGCCATTTCGCCACGCCGCGTGCGACGCCGAGCATGCCGAGCGTCGCGATGAACGGCACGACGCGGAGGCCGGTGATGACCGCGCCGTTGGTGAGACCGATGATTCCGCCCGTCACGACCGCTGCGGCGATCGCGAGGGTTGGTGGCCAGGCCGCCACGAGGCCTAACGCGGCCACCACGCCGGTCAGCGCGATCGCCGACCCCACAGAGAGGTCGATGCCGCCACTCACGATGATCATCGTCATTCCGATGGCGCCGAGAGCCACAATGACCGTTTGCGAGAGGACGATGCGGAGGTTGAGCGGTGACAGGTAGTGGGACGGCTCGCCGGTCATCAGTGCGAAGGCGGCCACCACGATGACGAGTGCGAGCGCCGGCCCGACCCGCGTAAGCGAGCGTCGGAGCGCGCTACTTCGGTTGCGCGTCGAGGGTTCCGCGACGGTAGGTCGCGTCCCCGCCGCGAGCGGTGCCATGTCTGGCATCGGCTCAGGCATACGCGTGAACGTACCGCGTGTCGGGAATCGGGAATAGGGAATAGGGAATCGACTGCGATCAGATCTGATTCAGCGGTACTTCGCAGTGCGGGCCGAGGATCGCGGTCGCAATCTCGCGGGGCCGGGCGCGGAAGGTCGTGCCCTCTTCGACCTGCGCGTTCCGGAAGCGATCGAACCGAAACGTCCTCGGCTCACCCCGGAGGTGATCATAAGCCAGCAGGTACCACGCCGGCCACGTGATGAGGAGCGCGTGAGGCTCGACGCGGCGGTGCGAGGATTCTCCCGTCTCTTTCACGTAATCGGCCTGGACGGTCGCCTCGCGGACAAAGGCGATTTGGAGGTGGCGCATAACCGTTGATTCAGGTGTCGAATAGGTGTCGCGGACTGTCGCCGATGCTGGCCGACCGACGAAGATGCGCTGCCGCAACGGCGCGATCGTCTTTCGTTCGCTCGTCGGAAACGCGTCGACGATTTTCTTGCGCGCGCGCGACACCTCCGTGGAGAACATCGGAAACCCGAGCTTCTCGCTGATCGCGAGGCTCAGCAGCGTACACAGGGCTTCTTCGCTGGACAGCAGCACCTTTCCGAGTCCCCAGCTCGCGTGCAGCCGCACACCGCCACCGCGTCCTCGATCGGCCTCGATGGGATAGCCTCGCTCGCGAAGATGGTCGAGGTCGCGGAACACGCTGCGGACGCTGACGTCCAGTGCACGGGCGAGGTCGGCTACCGTGATCCCGGGGCGGTCGCGGAGGACGCGGGTGAGGAGATCCAGTCGTTCGATGCGGTGCATGGCGCGGCGATCGAGTGATAATGCACGGTACGATGAAATATGCCGGAATATGGCATGATTGCTCGTATCGTAGCGCTACCACCGAACGTGAGGAACCAATGACGGACCGGATGAATATTCGGAGCTATCACATCGTCGCGGATGCGCCGGCTGACGTGGTATTCGACTTCGTCAGCGATCTGAACAACCTGCCGGGCTGGTCGATCCACTGGTGCAGGGGCATTCGGCTGCTCGACGACGGTGCAATCGTGACGACGGCGTCAGGCAGCGAGGTGTATTTCGGGATGACCGGGGATCGCGAGAGCGGTGTCCTCGACTGGTGGGCGGGGCCGACGAAGGAGACCGCGCGCCGATGGCCGACACGGGTCACCGGCCTTCCCGACGGTCGGTCACTCTACCAGCTGACGGCCATTCTCGAGGGCGAGCTCCCGCCGAACATCGACCAGTGGTTCAACGATGAGCTGGGGATGATCAAGCGGCTAACCGAGGCACAGGCGGTCGCCGCGTGGGATGGGGCCGGCGCCGCCTAACGGCACTCCGAGCGTCCGACTTGTGGACCGCCCGGGCGGTCCACGAGTCGGCGGAGGCCGGCAATCCCCGATACCGGCGCGTTGCGTGTGTTGCTCACCCGCGCACGATCCCGGGACGGCGCAGCCCGTGCCTCGTCGCCTGCTCGAACGCGTACGCGAGCTGCAGCACACTCCAGTCATCGCGATGACGCCCCACGATCTGGAGCCCGACGGGTAAGCCACCATTCGTGAACCCCGCAGGGACCGAGATCGCGGGCGACGCCATGAACGTCACGTACCAGCAGCTTCGCATCCAGTCGATGTATGTCGCCATCGGGACGCCAGCCACTGCCGTCGGGTATTTGATCGTCACATCGAACGGCTCGACCTGCGTCACCGGCAGCACGAAGTAGTCGTAGCGCGAGAAGAACGCCTCGACCTCTGCGTAAAATTTGTCTTGTCGCTCCGACGCGCGCGCCACGTCGGCCGCGGTCTGGCGCTCCGCTTCAGCGATCTCCCAATGGATCGTGTCCTTGATCCAATCCGGTCGCTGTTTGGCCAGCGCCGCGTAGCTCGAGTGGTACGAGAGGTGGCGCAGGGTGGGGAACGCCTCGTCGACGCCGCCGAAGTCCGGCTCTGCCTCCTCGACCACGCAGCCTAACGACTCGACGGCGCGCCGAGCATCTCCGACGACGCGCTTGATCTCGGGCTCGAATGGAATGCCGCCGAGGTCCTTGTACCAGGCGACGCGCGTGCCCTTGAAGTTGCGGTCGAGCCGTCCGGCGAAGCGCGCCGGGTCATCGCCGAGGACGAGCGGATTGAGTGCGTCGGGTGCGGCGATCACGCTCAGAAAGAGCGCGACGTCGGCGACCGAGCGCGCCATCGGGCCGCTCGTCGAGAGTGGCGACCACGAGCCGCGGCCGGCACTCACGCGACCCGGCGATGGACGGAAGCCAACGACGTTGCAGAACGCGGCAGGGTTGCGGAGCGATCCGCCGGTGTCGCTGCCATCGGCGATGGGCACCATGCCGCACGCGAGCGACACCGCCGCGCCGCCGCTCGATCCGCCACAGCTGCGCGTCACGTCGTACGGGTTCTTCGTGGCACCGAACACCGTGTTGAACGTGTGCGAGCCCGCTCCAAACTCCGGCGTGTTCGTCTTGCCGAGGGTCAGCGCACCGCCTTTCCGGATGAGCGTGATGATCGGCGCGTCGGCGTCGGGAATGTGGTCGCGGAAGAACGGCGACCCGTGCGTCGTGCGGATTCCCTTGGTCTCGACGAGGTCCTTGTGCGCGATTGGCAGGCCGTGCAGCGGGCCGCGCGGCTTCCCGCGCGCGAGCTCCTCGTCGGCGGCCGCGGCGTCGGCCATCGCGCGATCGGCGACGAGCGTCACGATCGAGTTGACGGCGGGGTTCACGCGCTCGATCTGGGCGAGGTGCGCCTGCATGACCTCGCGTGCCGAAACTTTCTTCGAACGAATCATGGCCGCGAGCTCGGTCGCGGGCGTGAAGCAAAGGTCGCTCGGCGCGTACGCGCTCTCGTCCTCACCGGCCATGGTCCACCTGTCGGCGCTGTTGATGGGAGTTCCTGCGGCAACCGCGGCGGCGCCGAGTCGCCGGCCGAATTCGCGCCGGCTGATCGCATCCGGCGATGGGGAATTCTGCGAAGGACGGACGGGTGCGTCGCTCATGGCAGGCCCGCCATTATGTCGTGTGCGTGCATGCGGACTGGGTCAGGTCGCGAAGGAGGGCCGGCGCCGTCGAGCGCAGAGTATGCGAAACGGGGGTGCGGTCAGCAACCGTCAGGTCACCGGTTCCTCCCGGTCGACGCCATGATCGATTCCAGTTCCCCGAGCCAGTTGTGCACGACGACGAGGTGCGACCCGGCATCCTCCGGGTTGGCCAGAAACAAGAACCGCTTCGCGTCGCGTGTGACGCCGTAGGCGGCGTGTAGCCCTTCCACGTAGTAGGGTCGCGTCGAGAACAGTCTTCGTTGCCGCCCAAGACGGAACGACGGCGTTAGAGTCACCTCGACGGCAACGAGGTCGAATGCGGCATCTCGGTAAAACAGCTCCCGCCCGCTCGGCGCCCAGACGGGCTCGATCCCGCCCGCGACGGAGACCTGCACACGCGCCGAGTCGGCGTGCGGGAACGGGCGTACGTACACCTCGGCGCGACCACTCTCATCGGACACGTACGAAACCCAACGCCCGTCGGGCGAGAGCGCCGGCGAGTATTCCTCGGCCGGCGTAGCGGCGATCATTACCGGGACGGTGTCGCCGGCGTGGTAGGCAACGACATCGCGGCGCCCGCTGTTTCCGACGCGCAGCACCGCCCACTGCTCGTCCGCCGAGAGCGCCCCCTCATCGGTGTTGGTGAACGCCCTCGCGACGACGTGACGACCGCCAGTCCCGTCGGCGCGTATTCTGAAGATCTTCTGGATCCCGTCCACGTCGGACACGAACGTTAGGCTCTTGCCGTCGTGAGACCACGCCGGCCGGTAGTTCTGACCGCCATCGTTGGTGAGCCGGGTGAACGGTCCCTTGTCGAGCTGTTTGACCCAGATGTTCTCGGCACCGCCTCGGGGCACGCTGACCGCCGCCCGAGACGCATCGGGCGAGAGAGCAAGAGTCGTGATCCGCGCGCCCCACGCCGAATCGACGACATGGGCCGTGCCATCTCGCTCCACCCAGGTGGGTCGTCCATCGAACGTACCGGAGATGAGGTGATGCACGAGAGTTCCGGTCTCACTGATCGCGAACACGCCATTCGGTGCTACCTGCACCCCGACGCGCCGCGGTACGCCGGTGAGCCTGAGAGTCCGCGGGTCGAACGGAGCGGCGAGAAGGTTCGCGTCGTAGTCGGAGAACACCAGGTGGCCAGTCTTGACGTAGCGGCCGACCTGGCCCCCAACGAGGCGATGGATTTTGCCGGACGAAAATTCCAGGGCCGCGATCTCGCTTCCTCCCTTCGCCGGCTGGAAGAGTGTGACAATCGCCGCCCTCGAGCCGGGGAGGATGTCCGGAATAATGATCTGTCGGACTCCGCTCGCGGTGTCGGGCCTGGCGAGGATCTCTATATCGCCGCCGTTCTCGGGCACTCGCGCGAGGGCGCCTGAGATCAGCGTGAAGTAGATCCAGCCGTCGGTCGCCCACTGTGCCCACGCTGCGGTCGCGGAATCCCTAACGAGAGTGAGCGATGTGCCACCCGAGACCGCGATCTTGCGCAGGTCGCCCGGGCTTCCGGACGTATAGGCCACCCAGTCGCCGTTGGGCGAGATGCAGACCATCGATGAGGCGGATCCTGCCGCCCCAAGCGATTGCGTCTCGAGCTTCGTGGCGTCGTGTAACCGAAAGATCGGCGGCCCCTGCGGCGGCAGGGCGAAGTACACGAGACGGGACGCATCGCGCGAGGCCGCCACGAACGGAAAGAACGCAGGCCCGACAGGCTCCTCTCCCTTCGGGAATGCCAGGGCGTAGCGCGTCACCTTGGGGTCGCGCGCGCCGAGTTGGCGGCGAAGGCTCCACGCCGCGACGGCGCTGGCGGCGACCGCGGCCGACGCGGCCACGAGTGCGATACGCCGCCACGAGACCGGTTGCGCTCCGCCCCGGTGTGGTCGGGTTCCAGAGGGAAGGCGTGTGACGCTCGGTGCCGCCGTCGCGCCGCCTAACGCAGCGAGGAAATCAGCGACCGTCGCGAACCGGTCGGCCGGGAGCTTCTCGAGCGCGGTGAGAACCGCGACGTCGACATGTGGCGGTACCGTGCGCCGCTGCGCAGCGATGGAGACCGGTTCGGCCGTCAGGACCCGGCCGAGGATCTGCTGGGCGGTGGCACCGGTGAACGGCGGCTCGCCGACCAGCATCTCGTACACCACACAGCCTAACGCGTAGACGTCGGACCGCGCCGTCAGCTCCCGCTCGCCCATGGCTTGCTCGGGGCTAATGTACTGCGGCGTACCTAACGAAATGCCGGTCTCGGTCATGCGGCCGCCGCCCGCGGCGCTCACCGCGAGGGCAATGCCGAAATCGGCAACCATCGCCTGACCATCATTGAGGAGGATGTTCTCGGGCTTGATGTCGCGGTGGATGACACCGTGGCGATGCGCGTAGTCGAGCGCGACGCCAACCTCGCGTGTGATGCGGAGCGCATCGTCGACGCGCAACTGCTTTTCTCGCTGAAGCCGGCTGCGTAACGACTCTCCATCGACGTACGGCATGGCGTACCAGAGGAGCCCTTCGACCTCGCCCGAGTCGAGCAGACCGAGGATGTGCGGGTGCTGGAGATTCGCCGTCGTCTTGATCTCCTGCAGGAATCGCTCGGCGCCGAGGATCGCCGCGAG
>DATCGG010000211.1:0-17064 GCA_036509075.1 Gemmatimonadaceae bacterium | reverse complement strand
TCGAGGAAGTCCGTGCGGCCCTTGGTTTTCCGGTGATCGTCAAACCATCGAAGCAAGGGTCGACGGTCGGTCTGAGCATCGTCAAGCAGCCGGAGGAACTGCAGCCGGCGATCGACATGGCGTTCGAACATGACGACGAGGTGATGATCGAGAGTTTCATCGCCGGGCGAGAGCTGACCGTTGGGATTCTCGGCGGGGAAGCTTTGCCCGTTGGCGAAATCATCTCGAAGCACGAGATTTACGACTACGAATGCAAGTACACTGCAGGGATGGCGCGTGAGATTTTCCCCGCGGATCTCACAGCCGAAGAAACGCGTACGATTCAGGATCTTGCTCGGCGCGCATTTCGCGCGCTGAAATTGCGGGGGTACGCGCGCATCGATTTTCGCATGTCCCCTGACGGGGTGTTCTACTGTCTCGAGGCGAACACCCTTCCGGGAATGACGGCGCTGAGTCTGATTCCTCAAGCCGCCGCCGCAGCTGGAATCTCGTTTCCCGAACTCTGCGACCGGATCGTGCGGCTCGCGGTGGAGACTCAAGGAGACCCGTAATGCCGACGCCAGTACTGACTGCCGCACTCGCCGGTGTACCCTCCGGGATTCAAGCACAAGGGGTATGGCAGGGACGTCGGCAACTGTTCGTGCGGTTTGCGGGCGAGGCCGAGACGGCAACGATGTACCGAGCGGATGCGCTCGCGCGTGAGATCGACAGGATTCTCACGCGATCGACGTATCACTCGATCGCGATCTCCGGTCGCGACGCGCTCGGCAATCCGGAGTTTCTTGCGACGGTGCTGGGTCAGGTGACTGGCAAGGCGCCGGTAATGGTGGATACCGACGGCGAGCGCCCCGAAGCCATCGGGTCACTCAAGCAGTGGCTCAAGCTCGTGCAGGTGACGCTCGAGCTTTCCACGAATTCGCGCCCGGTGGATCGTCCGCTCGAGACGCTTCGTGAGGCCGCGGCCGCGGGGTGCGATCATGCGCTCGTGCTGGTAGCGCGCGACGACACGAGTGACGCCCAACTTATACGGATCGTCGAGCAGGCACACGGGGCAAGTGCCGGCACGATGATTGTGGTGCATCCTGGCCCGACTGGAGAGCGACCGACGCTCGACCGACGTTGGGCCACGCTGATCGAGCAGGCTATCTCGATTCACGGCGATACTCGTTTGGCTCTGCGAATCCCCGGGCCAGCGGCGCTGCGTTAGCGGAGTCAGCGGATCGGCGCGATGAGAGACAACGAGGGAACTGCGTCGGGCGTAGAGGGATAGCCTGAACGTCCCAGGAACAGACGGTTGTGGCGGACTGTATAGTTGTGATTCCTCGTTGAGCCGTATATTGCTGTAGCAGGCCCCGCATGTCCTACCAGATCACCGACGACACCGAGACTCCCCGGATCACGCCCGCCGTGCAGTGGTTGATCGCGATCAACGTCGCGATCTACTTCCTGCAGTTGACGGTGGTGCGTCCGGAGGACGTGCAGCAGACCCTCGGGTTTGAGGTGCATGACCTCGGGCGGTCGTGGTGGACGATCGCGACCTACATGTTCGTGCATGGCGGGTTCTGGCATCTCGCCCTGAACATGTACACGCTCTACCTGTTCGGTCCGCGGATCGAGCGTACCTGGAGCGCTGGGGAGTTCGCGCGCTATTACATCCTCTGCGGGCTCGGCGGGTGGTTTGCGCATCTGCTTTTCGCGCGGAATGCGATTCTCTTCGGGGCGTCGGCGGCCGTACTCGGTGTGATGCTCGCCTACGCGATGCGGTGGCCGGACGACGAGATCTATCTCTTCGGCGTGATGCCGCTCAGAGTGAAGTGGACCGTTGCGATGCTAGCCGCAGTCATTCTCATCGCGGGAATGGCGGGAACCGAAGTGGCCGGAACGGATCGCCTCACCGGTGTTGCGTACCTTGCCCATTTGGGAGGTCTGGCCGCTGGCTGGCTGTATCTTCGGACGTCATCGGCAACGAGTCTCGACCGGCTGAAGCAACGAGTCTCGCAGATTCCGGATGTTCCGGATGAAACGCCACGCCCGATTCCCCGGCTGCCTCGCTCGCGGGAGAAGGTGCAGGAGGTCGATGACATCGTGGCGAAGAGCAAGGCTGCGGTGGCACGTCGCCAGGCCAGCTCGCCGCCGACTCCGAGCCCAAAGGTCGCTCCGAAGCGACCGGATGATCAGCTCAACGTGGTGCTCGACAAGATCTCCGAGCACGGGCTCGATAGTCTGACGAGTGATGAGCGGCGGATACTCGAGGAAATGTCGAAGAAGTTGAAAGATCGCGATTAGGCGGCAGGCGGCAGGCGACGGCAAAAAGCGGAGACCCTCGGGATGTCACTCTCACATCGAGAGGCATCGTGAGGGTTTTTGATTTCCACGTAGCGAAAAAAAGAGCCCCCCGGACGTGCCGGGGGGCAGGTGCCGCCACGCCGTTCTCGCGGCGGCGTTGGCCGGCGCATAAGCACCGGCTCCTATTCGCTAACCTACGACGCGGTACAATGTGTGTCCATACTCGCGGTCAATAACGACGCATCATGATGTGCGACGCGCACCAGAGTCGCAGAGTCACCACGGTTGAGCTTGCGGATGCGATTGTGTAATGCGCGTATCGCATTTCGAGTGAGGCGGCGCACAGGGACAATCATGAAGTGCGTTGCTCGCGACTCGCTAGCCGTGCATTCTTTCGGCCATGCCTCAACCGGAACTGTTGGAGACCTTTCCGAATCCGTATCCCGGCCGGGACTACGAGATCGATATGACCTGCCCCGAGTTCACGTCGCTCTGCCCAGTCGGAGGAGTGGAGAGCGATGCGAAGGAGCTCGCGTTGCTGCAAGGTGGCGCACCGGATTTCGGCACGATCATCATCACATACGTGCCGGGCGACGTGTGCCTCGAGCTCAAGAGCCTCAAGCTCTATCTCTGGAGCTTTCGCAACGATGGCATCTTCTACGAGCGTGCCGTGAATCGCATCCTCGATGACCTCAGCGCGTGCGCGAAGCCGCGATGGATGGAGGTCGTCGGCGACTTCAATGTTCGTGGCGGAATAAAGTCGGTCATCCGTGCGCGTGTCGGACGTCGGGAAGCCAGGGACGGGCGAGGGTCAACAGGCGGCAGGCGGTAGGCGACACAGGCGGCAGGCGGCAACAACCTGACGACGAATCGACGGCGAACCAACGACGATCAAACGCAGCATGACTTACCCAATTGCGCACGTCATCAATCTCGTACCGCCCGATTCACAGTGTCTCTGGAGCGTCAGTGACGTGGAGGCACAGCGGCGGCTGTTGGCACTCGACGCCGACGGCGTGTGCGAGCTCGAAGGCTCGTTTGCACTCGTTGCGCAGGAGGGAGAGCGAGTCGTGCTCGCACGGAGTCTCGATCGCCCACTCCGCTACTTTCTCGCGAAGGCGAGCGAGGGGCCCGTTCTGATCGTGGCCGAGCGCATCGACGTGATCGGCGAGGAACTGGCACGGCGTGGATGGGCGGATCAATTCCATCCGAGCTATACGCGCATGGTGCCGGCGCATCACATCACGACGCTTCGACTCATCGGCTGTCCTGACCCGAATCCTGTGCATCAACGGTTCTTCGACCCGCCGCGCGGGGTCCTACCGCCAGATCTCGACGTCATAGGGACACGCTACATCGAAGCGTTGTACAGCGAGCTGCGAGGCTGGCTCGAGGCACAGGAGCGCGACGAGCCCATTGGCGTCGAATTCTCGGGCGGAATCGACAGCGCATCCGTATTGCTGTGTCTTTACAGGCTGCTGCTCAACGAAGGTCAGTCGCCATCACGCCTCAAGGCGTTCACACTCACCGTCGATGGCGAAGGCGCCGACGCTCGCCAGGCTCGCGAATTCCTCACGCGAGTCAATCTGGAAATGCTTGGCGAGGTGATCGACGTTCCGTCCAGCGCGCTCGACCCATTGCGTGCGGTTGCCGTCATCGAGGACTACAAACCGCTCGACGTCGAATGCGCCGCGGTGAACCTTGCGCTGCTCGAGGGAATCAGGGAACGCTATCCCGACTGGCGTCTCATCGTGGACGGCGATGGCGGCGACGAAAACCTCAAGGATTATCCGATCGAGGTGAACAGCGAGCTGACGATCCGCAGCGTCGTCAACAACCGCATGCTCTACCAGGAAGGGTGGGGCGTCGACTCGATCAAGCACTCGATCACATACTCGGGTGGATACAGCCGTGGATGCGTGCGCAGCTATGCGTGCGCGCGGGCGTACGAGTTCGTTGGCTTCAGCCCGTACACGCGGCCTAACGTGATCGAGGTCGCCGAGGCGATCCCGTTCGCACAGTTGACTGAGGGGTCGCACGAGCGGTTGTACGCGCTCAAGGGCGAGATCGTGAAGCGCGGCGTTCGGTCAGTGCTGGAGCTCGACATGCCAGTGTTCGAGAAACGCCGGTTCCAGCACGGGTCAGTAGCCGAGTCGCAGATCAAGCGGCTCTTCCCGCAGAACGAGGCGCGGTATCGACGCCACTTCGAGTCGCTGCACGCGGCAGCTGTGTGATCGGAACGACCGCCGACCAGCGAATCCGAAAGCTGCGACCGCCCAAGCCATGGGTGGATCCATGGCGGGCCCACGGTTCGCTGGTGGAAGAGGAACGCCGGCCGGATGGGACGACCGAGCGAGCACTGACGGTGTTTCTGGCCGGCGCAGAGTGTCCGTATACGTGCTCGTTTTGCGACCTGTGGCGGTGGACGATCGACGGGCCGACGCCAGCTGGGGCGCTCGCCTGGCAGTTGAAGGAAGTGCTCGATGCGACGCCGCCTCCGGTTCCGAACCGACTGAAGCTCTACAACGCCAGTAACTTCTTCGATCAGCGCGCAGTCCCCGCGCAGGACCTGCCGGCGATCGCGGCTCTGGCTGCACCGTTCGCCGGAGTCACGGTGGAGTCGCACGCGCGCACAGTCGGCCCGCGGACGCTCGAGGTCGCGCGGATGCTGTCGGGCAGTTTGGAGGTCGCGATCGGGCTCGAAACGACTCATCCGGCCGCGATCGAGCATCTCAACAAGCGACTGAGCCTAACGCGATTCGCCCAGGCGGCTGGTTTCCTGGCTGATCATGCCATCGCGCTTCGAGTCTTCGTGCTGCTCAACGCGCCGTATGTGCCTGCTCAGGAGGCCGTGCAGTCCACCGTGCAAGCGGTCGAATACGCAGTGCGGTGCGGAGCTGCGGTCGTGGCGATCATTCCAGTGCGCGGCGGGAACGGTGAAATGGAGCGACTGCAAGCACTCGGGCACTTCACGCTACCCACGTTATCGGGGCTGGAGGACACGTTGGACCGGTGCCTCGATTTCGCGCCGACCGTGGTCACGGCAGACTTGTGGGATGCACAGCGTCTGGCCACATGCAGTGAGTGCAGCTCCGTACGGATCGAACGGCTTGCGCGGGTCAACCTAACGGGAAGCCCCGAGCCGCGAGTCGCCTGCTCCGTCTGCGGTGGACAGTGACGCGCGAGCGATACGACGTCGCTGTTGTGGGCAGCGGGTTCTCGGGCGCTCTCATGGCGCGCGTCCTCGCGGTCCTCGGATACGACGTCGTGTTGCTGGAGCGTGGAGCGCATCCCCGATTCGCCATCGGTGAGTCGACGACACCGCTCGCCAATCTGTCGCTGGAGAGACTTGGGCGACGATACGGTCTCGCGGACTGCTATCGTCTCGCGACGCACGGCCGATGGCTCGAGCATTATCCAGGCATTCGCTGCGGGCTCAAACGCGGGTTCACGTTCTACCGGCACCATCCGGGAGAGTCGTTCGCGGACCGCGGTTTCGAGTCGGAGCGGTTGCTCGTTGCGGCAAGCCCTAACGATTCCGTGTCGGACACGCACTGGCTGCGTGCCGACGTCGATCATCACTTCGTTCGGCAGGCGGTGGCGGCTGGCGTGGACTACCGGGATCGGACGGAGCTTGCCACCGCCCGGTTCGAGTCCAATCGCGTGCGGCTGTCGGGGAGCCGAGATGGGGAGCCAATCGGGCTGGACGCGGGCTTCGTGATCGACGCATCGGGGCCCGCCGGGTTTCTCGCGCGGCAGCTCGACATACCTTCCGGGCTGGATCGGACCGAGACGCGTTCGGCGCTCGTGTTCAGCCACTTCACCGGTGTGGGTTTCGTACGCGAGGTCGCGCGAGACCTTCCAGATGGACCATATCCCGACGACTGGGCGGCCGTCCACCATCTGATCGATGAAGGCTGGATGTACAGCCTCCGATTCGACGATGGCGTCACGAGCGCTGGGTTCTCGCTCACACCACGTGGCCTCGCTGCGATCGGCGCTACGCGAGACCCAGATCAACTCTGGGCGCTACTGCTCAGGCGGTATCCCACAATCGGCACTGTGTTCGGCGACGCGACAGCGATCATGCCGATCCGATTCGTGCCTGGCATCCAGCACCGGCTCACGATGGCTGCTGGTGACCGGTGGGTCCTGCTCCCGCACGCGTATGGGTTCGTCGACCCGCTCTTCTCGACGGGCATCGCGTGGGGACTGCGTGCGATCGAGCGTCTCGGACTCATGTTCGAGCAACACGCCACACAGCGGGCGATGCCTAACGTTGCCGAGCTTGGCCACTACGCGGCGTTGCTCACGTTGGAGGCCGACCAGGTCGACCGGATGGTGGCGGGCGCGTACGAGGCCATGGCGCATTTCGACCTCTTCGCCGCGCACGCCATGCTGTACTTCGGCACGGTGTCGTACGCGGAGGTCAAGCAACGCATCGCAGCCGGCGATGACGCAGCGTGGAGCGGCTTTCTGGGAGTGGGAGACGCAGTGCTCGATCCGCTACCTGGCGAAAGTCTCCGACGGCTCAAGGAGATCACACGTTCTCGCGGTGATGTGGGACGCGAGGAGGATCGCCGTCGCTACGTGGAATGGGCGACCGCCGCGATCGCGCCTCGCAACGTCGCCGGCTTAGCAGACGCTACACGCCATAATCTCTACCGGGTCGACCTCGATGTGCTCATCGACCGGCACTCACTGCTGGGGATGACTCGCGAGCAGATACTGGAGGCGCTACCTGCGCTTCGGGGGATGGGACCGGAGCCAGTTTTCGCGGACCGGCGCGCCGCAGATCGATCCACTTCGCCACCGGACCCACGAGCCACAGCGCCACAAGTGCCGGTGCCGCGTTGAACGCGGTGGGAAGCGGCCAGCCCTGATCCGACGCGAACCGGATCATTGCTTCCACGAGAGCGATGATGACGGCAACGATCATCTGAGGGCGACGGCCGCGCACGACGGTGCGTGGGTCCGTGATCATGAAGAACACGAACAGCTGATACATCGGCCCCGTGATCGGTGCGATCTCCGGCAGGATCGGCTGGCCGAGTATCAGGCTGCGCAGCGTGTTCAGCGCGAAGAAGCTGGCGACGTACGTGAGCGTGATGTGAAGGACGCGAACCCGCGATGCTATCACCAGCCCGAACGTCCAGATCACGAGGTTCGTCGCGAGGTCGTTGCCCCACTGGTGGCTCAAAACCGAGATGCGCTCCGGAGCAACCAGCAGCAGCGTGACGATCGCGAAGTTCGTCGGGTTCCAGAGGTGATTTTCGCGATAGCGCAGGACGTACTTGGAGGAGATCGCCAGCCAGCCGCCTAACGCAATCGGCCACAGCGCCGCCCCCTGTGGCTTCTCCAGCAGTGTCAAGCTAATGCCGCTGATGTACGCGCTCTGGAGGTTGACGACCTTACCGCGATCGAACCACGAGAGCAGCGCTTCGGTCGCCGTGCATGCGAGCAACGCGACGGCGAGCCGCTCGTAGCCGCCGACGATGTGGTAGCGCAACTGCGCGAGAACCAGCACCAGCGTGATGAGAAACGCGATGAGGTACCGCGGATCGATGCGCCGAGCGCGGTCTTTCCAAGACAGAGGCGTGGAGGCTGCTGCGGCAAGTTCCGTCATCGGGATGCTTCGGTGATCGTGAGCATCCGGTCGATAAGCGGATGCTGCAGCACCTGCTCGGTGCCAGACGGCCAATGAATTACGACGCGGTCGACCCACTCGCGCTGGCCAAGTCCGAAGTGCAACCGACGATCGTTCTGGCTCGCGAAACCCATTCCGCCGTCGACAATCCGGCGCTGCTTCAGATCACCCGACTCCACGATCACCTCGGCGCCAATTGCGCTGCGGTTGCTGCGCGTGCCGACGAGGTGAAACCCGACCCAGTGATTAGCCGAGTCGGCCGTCGTACGGTAGAGTGTCACCGGTTGGTTCTGATTTGCGACTATTACGTCGATCACGCCGCGGTTCCCGAGGTCGGCGAGCGCGACGGCGCGGCCGTCGTACGTGTCGGTGGCTCCAACGCGGGCAGCCACATCGGTCCAGCCGGCAGCCCCGCGATTGAGATACACGCGTGACCGCTCGTAGCCGGACAGGCTCGCGTTGCCGAACGCCGGCCAGGTCGCCGCGTCCTCGAACAGGCGCCCGTTAGCGCCAGCGATCTTCGACATGGCGTACCAGTAGCTCGTATTGCGGTCGGCGGAAATGAAGCCGTTCGCGACGAAGAGCTCGTTCATGCCGTCGTTGTTGAGATCTCCGAACTGCGCGCCCCACGCCCAACCGGCATCGGCAACCGCGCCCTCGGCCACGTTGACGAAACGCTTCGAGTCCGTGAGGCGGTTGAGGCGAAGGTTGTTGTTCTGGAAGAGGTAGCCCCGCTCCGAGATGTTCGTGACGAAGGCGTCCAGGCGTCCGCGGTTGAACGCGTCACCTAACGCGACAGACATGCCGCTCTTGGACTCACTCGACAGACCTGCCTTCACCGGCACGAACCGTTGGCCATGGTCGTTGAGGAACAGTTCCTCGGGGCCATAGTCGTTCGCGAGGTAGAGATCCGGCCAGCCATCCTCGTCAAAGTCAGCGGACGCCGCCGCGAGCGTCCATCGCGTGCTACCGACGCCGAGCTTGTCGGTCACGTCCTCGAACCTGCCACCGCCGACGTTGTGAAAGAGGAGGTTCTTCCCGCCGTTGTCCGCGTACTCGAAGCTATTGTGCATGATCCGTGTCGTCGTGACGTGCCACAGATCGATGTCGCTTCGGAAATACGCGGTGACGTACAGGTCGAGCAGGCCGTCGCGGTCGTAGTCGAACCAGATTGCACCATTGCTGTTCACCCAGCGATGCAGTCCGGCGGCCTGGGTGACGTCCTCGAATCGCTTGCCGTCCACGTTCTTCAGCAGTGCGAGGTAGCCGTAGCGGTAGACGAGCAGGTCTTCACGGCCGTCGTTGTCGAAGTCGCCCCAAACGCCGCCCATGGAGGCGCCTTCGCCGGGGCGGTTCAGATCAGCGACGCCGGCGGTCGCTGCCACGTCCTCGAACGTGCCATCGCCTTTATTCCGGTACAGTGCGTTAGGCTCGCCGAAGCGGCTGTTCGTGAAGTAAAGGTCGGGCCAGCCGTCGCTGTCGAAGTCCGTGACAGAAACGGAGGCGCCGAGTGCGGCGACGTGGGGTTCGACGTTCGCGATCTTCGGGTCGAATGATGGGCGCTTATGGACGAACGTAATCCCGGCGGCTTTGGTCGCATCGGTGAGGACGAAGCCGGGATTGGCGGCATCCGCTGGTGCGCCGATCGGGCCGCTGTTCAGGCGGAAGGCCAGGGCAATCGCGGCGAAGAACGGGACCGCAATGATTGCACGCCTAACGGTTTGGCTTGGTCTACGCGGCACTACCACAGGTAATTGGTTACTGGAATTGGTAATTGGTTACTGGAACTGGTTACTGGAACTGGTTACTGGTTATTCAACTACGCAACCGCCTAGCGTTGCATTATCCGAGTGTTGTACTCACGCGTAAAACGCTGGTGCGCCGAGTCCGTTGGGTATGCCTCGCCGGGGGCGTAGGGGTACTCCTTCATACCATGAAATGGGAGCGGGGCGACCGTGGTGCCGAACGCCGTGTTCAAGTCAGAGTCCTTGATCCAGCCGTCCGTATAGAGAAGAAAGTCTCGTGTCCATCCTTTCGGCAACGACTCAGCGGACCTCGCATCGAACTCGACGGTCGCCTCATCACCGGGCGCCATGATGATGTACATGTCGTCCGAGCGATCGAGCAGAGGCAGGACATTACCGAAGCGCGTGAAGGCGCCCTCGATCGTGCGCCACGGCGACTCCTTGCTCACGTGCGAGTAGTCGAACCAGTGCGGACCGTACCGGCCGCCCTTGCGATACGTCTTCGAGAATCCGCGGAAGTGCAAGTCGGCGGAGAGCGGCGCCAGCGTGTCGACCTTCGCCGCCACGGCTGGTGCTTCACGCGCGACGATCGCCTGGTCCCAATAGATCTGCATGTTCGTCCGAATGCGGACGTGATGGTCGCTCGTGAGGAACTTCCCTGCGAGGTCGACGACGATCGTCTTGTTCTTGCCGGACGGGAATCCGAGATCGGGCTTCACCGGCGTCCATTGGCCGTTCGCGCCGCGTACCTCGAGCACGGGTGACGTCGGCTTCAGCGCGGACTGCTGCGACACCGCGACGTTGATGCTCGCGTCGGTCGGGTAGATCCAACCGCGCAGGATGAGCAACGAACCCGGCCCACCGGCGTCAGGGCCCAGATCGAGCGTCAGGTCGTGCGGCTCGACGAGTCCTTGGTAGCGGAGCGGCGTCAGGTTCGAGACGAATACGTCGTCGTGCTCCCGCAGCGCTGCGAGGACATCATTGCCGCGATCGTCGATGGCGGAAACCGGCGAATGCTGCCCGACCACGTGGTAGAGACGGAGCCTGACGGGCGCCGGCGGCATGAAGCGCTCGTCGACGAAGACATCTACCGAATCCGGGTGATCGACTGTGAGCAGCTTCATTTCATCGGTGTAGGCCGTCTCCCAGAGCTCCTCGGTGAGCTGCATGACGTAGCGACCATTCCTCGGCTTCAGGGCAGCGCCGGGAATCCGCAGGAACTCCCGCGACGCCCCGGCGGGTGCGTACATGGTCGCGCCATCCTCGTCACTGCCCATGAGCCCGACGGGCATGCCTAACGCGCTCCGCCACATGACGTCAGTCACGAACCGGAAGCCTTGCCCATCCCAGGTGTAGAGGAAGGCGCAGGAACCCTTGAGCGTCTCGAGCTCGAGGACGTCCTGGTCGGAACCCGGGAAGTAAATCGTCTGTGGGACGCCGTTGGGCCACTGGATGCGGAGGACGTCGGCTTTGAGGTGCGAGCCCAGGCCGAAGTGCGTGAGGCGGCTCGTGACGACGCGCGTCTCGTGCAGCTCACCGGCTCGAAGATCAAGTCTGGCGCCAAGGCCGAAGTCGTTGTTCTTCCCGCTCCCGGTGCGAAGTCCTGTCAGCGCGATCTGGGCGGAGAGGCGAGTATTGCCCCCCTCGTTCGCGAGCAGATGGACGCCGCGCTCATCACCGACGACGAGATCCATATCACCGTCGTTGTCCACGTCCAGGGTCGCAATCGATGCACCGACACCTAACGTCGCCGGCAACAGGTTCGCCGCATCCTTGAACACGCCCTTGCCATCGTTGCGCAGGAGATAGGCGCCGTGCCGGCCGGCACCGGCGTTCCCAGCCAGCACGATGTCGAGCCAACCGTCGTTGTTGACGTCCACGAACCTGGCGTGCAAGCCGGACACCGCGGCGAGCGCACCTAACGCCTGACGCGATCGATCGTCGCGAGCGAATTTCCCGGTTCCATCGTTCCGCCATAGCTCGGGAACGCCACCGCGACGAGTCACCAACAGGTCGAGCGTGCCATCGTTGTCGTAGTCGGCGACCGTGACCGTGCTCCATTCGCCAGTCGCGGGTAGCCCGCTGGCTGCGGTCCCATCCTCGAAGCGGCGAGGGGCGGTGGCGTTCCGGTACAGCGTGATCCCACTGTCCGTGGCCATCACGACGTCGATGCGGCCGTCGTTGTCGAAATCTGCGAACGCCGCGTCGTGCGCGGGCGCGCGGCCGGCGAGCCCCATGGTCTCTCCGACCTCGGTGAACGTGCCGTCGAGATTGTTGCGGTAGACGAGATTCCGTGTACCGCCGACGAGCAGGAGGTCGAGATCGCCGTCGTGGTCGAGATCCACGAACAGCGCCCTGCGCGAACCGCGAATGTCCGCGACGCCTGACTTCGCCGATACATCCTCGAACACCGCGTTACCCTTGTTGCGGAGCAGGTGGCCGCGCGCGTCGGTACCGACGACGAACACGTCGAGCCAGCCGTCGTTGTCAAAGTCAGCGACCGCTGCATCGAGGGCTCCCACGGTGAGCCCGAGAGCCGACTTGTCGGTGATGTCCTGGGAGCGCCACCGTTCGACGAGGTAGAGGCGCGTCACAAACCGGCGTTCGGTTGGCGACCAGACAGAGGCGAACAGATCATCGGCGCCGTCGCCATTGAAGTCTCCGGTCGCGACTGTGGTGGACGTACCTAACGAATCAGGTGGCCCTTCACCGGCCGGTTTGCCACCGACATCGGGAAGACCGGCGTCTCCCGTCGCATCAACGAAATGGGTCGAGTCATCCGTCAGCAGAATGCCGGAACTGCGGAGCTGGATCACCGACTGCGGACCGAAAGTGAGCGTCGGCCGCCCAACGATCGGGTCGTCGAACCACTTCACGTCGGCGAGGGATGCCTGGTACGGCGCCGTGAGCTGCATCATGTGCACGAAGCGATCGACCACGGGGCGAGCGTCGGCGACCTTTCCGGCGCGCAGGAGGTCGATGGACGTGGCCAGCAGTGACGTTACTTCGGCAGGAGGCTCGGGCGGCAGCCTCCGGATCTCCTCGAGCTGTCGTACGGCGCTGTCGGATTCTCCGCGGCGGACGAACACGTTCACTAACTGGAGGCGGACGGCAACGTTCGCGGGCGCGAGGGTCAGCGTCTCTCGCAATCGTGGTTCGGCTTTAACGCCAGTTGTGTCCTCCTGCGCGTCGAGCGTGGCGAGTGCGTACAGCACCTTCGCGTCACGTGGCTGCGCGCGCTGGAGGTCCTCGAGTGTCTTGCGGGCGTCGGCGTCGCGGTTGGTGAGCGCGTAGAGCTTCGCGATCATGCGACCCACGTCGGCATTCGCGGGATCGAGCTCGCGGGCGCGCTTCAGTTGCTTTTCGGCGTCAGCGAAGCGGCCAGCCTGGAGGTAAGTGAGGCCGAGGTTCGCGTAGCCGAATGGGTCCTTCGGCGCGAGTGCAACGAGCTTCTTGAACTGCTCCTCGGCCTCGGGCAAGCGATTGCGATCGAGGTAGCCGACGCCGAGCGAGCGGGCGGCGAGCACTTCCTCGGGGTTGGCTGGTTTTGATTGACAACCCTCTATGGCTGCGATGATACCGAGCCAGGCGCAGACGTGGCGCCAGACGATCCGGGACATCCAGGTTCCTCGAAGCATGCACGGGTAACGTGCTACTCCGCGCGCATGGAAGCCAGCGTTGGTCCGGCTTCGTTTCGCCTGGCTGGCATCGGTGTTGGACGAGACTCCGCAACAGCGAGGAAACGGATCAGACGGATCTTGGAACGGCGATCTGACGGATCGCTCCCAGCGGGCCTTGAGCTCCTCGCCCAAGCGGTCGGGATTCTTTGTTCAACGGCCTCAGGAAGCTCAGGGCGCCCGAGCTGTTTTTCATTCTCATTCACGGCTTGTTGTGAATGGGGACTGAGATGTGGGAGGAGTCGATCCGCCCAGATCAGCTGTTTCCGTCGAATCCGTTCATAACCTCTGTCTGGATGCCAGACGCGCTGACATCACTCGGCACGAATCGCCAGCAGCGGGTCGACCCGACTCGCGCGTCTCGCGGGCAGCCAGGCGGCGGCAGCGGTGACGAGCAGCAGGATCAGCATCGTGGCGGCGAGCATCAGTGGATCACGGGCGCGGACACTACCGGCGACGAACGCGCGCAGGTAGTGCGCGGAGCCATAGGCCAACACCGCGCCGAGGAGGATGCCGAGCCCGCCGAGTCGGAGGGCGTCGGCGAGGATGTGCACGCGCACGCGGCTGGCGGCTTCGCCGAGCGCCATTCGGATGCCGATCTCGCGTGTGCGACGGCCGACGACCCATGCGACCAGGCCGTAGATGCCTAACACGGACAGGAGCAGTGCGAGACTCGCCAAGGTCCCGACGAGAATCGCGCGGAAGCGCTCGGGCGCCATCGAGCGTCGCACGCGCTCGTTGAATGGGCGAACGTTGAGTGTGGGGATCAGCGGATCGAGCGAGCGAACGATCTTTCGCACACTCGCCTCGGCGGAGTGCAACTCGGCGGTCGTGCGCAGGAACACTGTCCCACCGCGCCAGCCCCACTGCTCGATAGGCACATAGAGCTCCGGGCTCGGTGGCGTCCACAGGCTCTGGCTCCGGATGTCGCCGATTACCCCCACGATCTCGAGTGTCCGCTTCTGAAACGTGATGCGTTTGCCAACGGGGCTCGTACCGGCGTAGTACCTCGCCGCGAGTGCCGCGTTCACGAGCGCCACATCCGGAGTCCCAGTGCGATCCGTTCGCTCGATCGGCCGACCCGCGAGCAGCGGGATGCGAAGCGCGCTCGCGTACCCGGGCGAGACCATCTTCACCTGCATCGCTGGCAGGTTGGGCGCCGCGTCCGCCGTTCCCTCTCGTACGAACGTATCACCCCACCCACCGCCCGCGAGCGGTGTGAACATCCCCCACCCGACGTCCTGCACGCCCGCAGTCGTGCGGAGCGAATCGAATAGCGCGTCGTAGAACGCGCTTTGTCGCTCCGGTGTAGGGTACGGCTGTGATGAGATGGCGATGTCGAAGGTGAGCAGATTTCGCGCGTCGAAGCCGGGGTTGATCGCGGTCATGTCGAGGAACGTCCGGAGGAGGACACCCGCGGCAAAGAGGAGCGCGACTGAGGTTGCCACCTGGCCGACGACGAGGCCATCGAGGACATGACGCCGGCGTCGGCTGCCGAGCCCGCGCTCGATTTCACGGAGATCGCGGGACAGGTCGAGGCGCCTGACCTGTCGCGCCAGCGGCATGCCGGCGAGCCAGCCCGCGAGCAGTGTAGCGCCTAACGCGACGATGAGCACGCGCGCGTCGAGACCGATCTCGTTCGCGCGTGGCAGCTGTGTCGGATAGACCGCGACGAGCCCCTTGACCAGGGTGTTCGCGAGCCAGATGCCACCGATACCGCCCATCGCGGCGAGCGCAAGGCTCTCGACGAGCAGCTGTCGCGCGATGCGGCTCGACGCAGCGCCCATGGCCGAGCGGACGGCAAACTCGCGGACGCGGGACTGGGAGTGCGCGAGGAGGAGGCTACCGAGGTTGGCGCAGGCGATGAGCAACACAGCGCCGACGGCTGCGGCAAGGAGGAGGAGCATCGGCCGGACCGGACCGACGATCGTGTCGCGGAGCGGCACAGCCTGGAGCGTGCGGTTGGTGTTCGTTCCGGGATACTCGATGGCAAGGCCGCGCGCGAACGCTGCGAGCTCGGTGTTTGCGCGCTCGAGGGTGACACCGGTCCGGAGCCGCGCGATCGCGCTCAGCTGCATCACGACGCGATCGCGGAGGAACGAGGATTCCGGGATCACCAGCGGGAGCCAGATGTCGAAGTCGCCTGATGGGTAGACGCCCGCGGGGTACGCAGACTCGAGCGGCGGCAACACTCCGACGATCGTCCTCGGCTTACCGGAGATCGTCATCGACTGTCCGATCACATCGTGATGGCCGGCGAAGTGCGACGCCCAGAAGGCATGCGTGAGGATGACGGGTGACGGGCCGGTCTCGAGGTATTCATCGGGCTGGAACAGGCGGCCTAACGCGGGCCGCAGGGCGAGGGTCTCACCGAACCCCGGCCCAGCGAGCACAGCGCCAAGGCGTTCGGGCTCGGCGCCAACCTGTCCGGCGACCGTTCGCGCGTCATAGAAGCCTAACGATGCGATCGAATGCGACGTCCGCTGCAGGTCGGTGACGTCCGGCACGCTCACGACCATCGCGGCCGGAGCGTCGGGCACGGGCGAGGCGAGGCGAACGAGCTGCTCGGGCGCGGGGAACGACAACGGGCGAAGCAGGAGAGCATCGACGATGCTGAACACGGCGGTCGTGGTCCCGACGCCGAGGGCCATGGTGGCGATGATGGTGAGCGACAGCCACGGCCGCCTTGCGGCGACACGGAACGAATAGCGCAGGTCGTCGTGCAGCTGGGTAAGCATGGGATCCCCCGAGGTGAGCGTGGCACGCTCGGCGCGGCGAGCGCGGAGGCGCGCCATGGCGAGCGGGCCTAACGAGCGGGTGGTCTGGGAGTAGAGCCAGAACGTGGCTCGGGGGTGGGTCGTGGTTCGCGAGCGGATGTTGAATTCCTCGCTCAGGTCGTCGAGCAGGTAGGGGAGCTCGGCCGGCGGCGTGACGAGTTTCAGGAGCGCACGAATCGGTGCGGGAAGGGTGTTCATGAGCGGCGCGGCTCCGGCGTTAGGCCGAGTCCCTCGAGCATGCCAGCGAGGGAGGTGGCGGCGCTCTTGAGGGCGCGTTCGCCGAGAGGGGTGAGCTTCCAATGTTTACGGGCGCGTCCGCCCCGGACGGGGAGTGGGTCGGAGAGCCAGGGGACGACGAAGCGTTTTTCCTGGAGCCGGGCGAGTGTGGCGTAGACGGCGCCAATGGCGACGTCGTGTCCCGAGCGGCGTTCGATTTCCTGGCGGATGGAGATGCCGTAGGCGTCGTGGCCGAGGTGGAGGAGGGCGAGCATGACGAGGAGCTCGAGTTCGCCGAGGCGGGCTTTAGGCATGGATCGCGGAGGGGACAGCGGGAACGGGGAACCGGGAACAGGGCTAGTTCTTCGTGAAAGTTGAAGAAATAGACACGGGGCGGTGGTGGAGGGTTTGCTTCGGCTTGCGCTGGGTTGCTTCCACGGCGCCGGGTAATCCGATAAGCGTCGGCGGCGGAATGGGTTGAACGGGGTGTGGGGGCCGGTTAGCTTACGTGGCTCGCGGCTAGGTAGCTCAGTTGGTAGAGCAGCGGACTGAAAATCCGCGTGTCGGCGGTTCGATTCCGTCCCTAGCCATCTTCAAGTATGGTAACGCTTTACACGAATTTCAGTTTCGGCCCAAGGAGAGCCTTCTGCGGACAGATGGTCCGCTGCTCTAGCTGACTGCCGGCACCGCACGGCGTCTAACCGCAACGAGTTACG
>DATCGG010000210.1:0-2159 GCA_036509075.1 Gemmatimonadaceae bacterium | reverse complement strand
CTGCCGTCTGCCGTCTGCCGTCTGCCGTCTGCCGTCTGCCGTCTCGGTACGTGTGCGTCGAAATGGCGGCATTCGTCAAATCGAAATCATGCTGAAACTTGGAATCGTCGGCCTGCCTAACGTCGGCAAGTCGACCCTGTTCAATGCGCTGACCGCCGCCAAGGCCGACGCGGCCAACTACCCCTTCTGCACCGTCGAGCCTAACGTCGGCATGGTCGAGGTGCCTGACCCCCGCCTCGGCACACTCGCCGACATCGTCCAGCCCAAGAAAGTCGTCCCCGCCGTCGTGCAGTTCGTGGACATTGCCGGCCTCGTGAAGGGCGCCGCCAACGGCGAAGGACTCGGCAACAAGTTCCTCGCGAACATCCGGGAGACCGACGCGATCGTTCAGGTCGTGCGCTGTTTCGAGGACCCGGACGTCACGCACGTCATGGGGGCCGTCGACCCGGCCCGTGACCGCGAGGTCATCGAGTTCGAGCTCGCGCTCGCCGACCTGGCCACGGTCGAGAAGCGACTCGATCGCACGCGCCGCGCCGCAAAGTCCGGCGAAAAGGAAGCCGTGGCCGAGCTGCCAGTGCTGGAGAAAGCGCAGTCATTTCTGGGCGAAGGAAAAGGGCTCTGGGAAGCTCGGCTCTCGCCTGACGAGTTACGAACGCTCGCGCCGCTGTCGCTGCTCACGACCAAACCCGTGCTGTACGCCGCGAACGTGACCGACGCCGAGCTCTCGGGTCACGAGGGCAAGCACCTCAAGGCCCTGCGCGCCGCGGTCGCCGCGAGCGGCGAGCACGCGGAGATCGTTCCCTTCTCCGCCAAGATCGAGGCGGAGCTGGCGGACCTTCCGCCCGACGACCGTGCCGAATTCCTGGCGTCGTTAGGCCTCGAGTCAGCGGGACTCGATCGGCTCATCCGAGCCGGCTATCACCTCATGGGGCTACAGACCTACTTCACCGCCGGCGAGCAGGAGGTCCGGGCCTGGACCATCCATCAGGGCGACACCGCGCCCGCGGCCGCCGGCGTGATCCACACGGACTTCGAGCGCGGGTTCATTCGCGGCGAGACGGTGGGCTACGACGAGTTCGTCTCCACCGGCGGATGGAAGGGCGCCCGGGAAAAGGGCGTCGTTAGGTCGGAGGGCAAGGAGTACGTCGTCAGGGACGGCGACGTGATGCTGTTCCGGTTCAATGTCTAGGGAATGGCCATAGTCGGTTAACCGCGCCGTTTCTTGTGTTAACCGACCGCAGATCGCCGACCCTGATCGGCCTTTGTTGGCCCACGGGCACACCGCCCTGCTGGGGTGTGCAGCGAGACCGATTCAGCCGCGCGTGTTGAGCACGAGCCGCAGCCGTGGCGCGTCGGCCACAGGACGCGCTGGCCACGTCTCGCGTTGATCCGGAATCGCGGGCCTTAACTACCAACCGGTGCGCCCAGGGGCCGCGGAACGCCGCGTGCGTCGGCAGCCCCCGTATGTAGTCCGGTTCGCAACACTCCCCTTTCCCCGTCGCCTACGTGGAGACTCCCATGATGAAGCTGCGTGCCGCGGTTACGAAGTTCGCCAAGTCCGAAGAGGGTATCGCGGTCACCGAGTACGGCCTGCTGATCGCGCTGGTCGCGGTGCTGCTCATCGGAGTCGTGACGATCTTCGGCAGCTCGATCTCGAGCTGGTTCGCCGCCAAGACGAACTCGATCACCTCGTTCTGAGCCCGGAGAGGCCGGAATTCGATGGGAGGGCGCCGATCGTCGTCGGTGCCCTCCCATCGTAACGCGCATCGGCCCTGAGCGATCCGGGCGAGCGCGCGGATTAATCCAGAGTCGCACCTTTCCTTTATCGCGGCGCGCGGCATGCTGAATGGTCAGCCATGCCTTATCGCGCGCGTGCCACGAAAGCGCCTGCCTAACGACGCGTTACGCGCCTACCTAACGTTCCGGTTCAACCTCCAGCAATGCATGATAGAGCCACGGGACTAGGGCAGCGGAGGCAGAGGCGAACCCCCGCTGATGCCGGGCAGCTCCGGCACCGGGGTCGGTTCCACCACGGTCGCCATCTCGGGGTGCCCGTGCGCCCGAAGCCATCGTCCGAACCTGGCCCGGGGCGAATCCGGGCCAGTTGGGGCGGACAACGCAACAAGCACCGCGAGGGAGATCACGGAAACCGCGAACGT
>DATCGG010000209.1:0-2534 GCA_036509075.1 Gemmatimonadaceae bacterium | reverse complement strand
AGCCAAATTCAGGCCTCGGCGCCGCTCGAAATACCGGGCTCGCGGCCGCGACCGGAGAGTTTGTCGTCTTTCTCGATGCCGATGACGAGCTCTTGCCCGACGCGCTTGCGAGCGGCGTGGCGGTACTGCGTGCCCGACCTGCGAAATCGTGCGTCGTCCGACGTTGCCAGATGATCGATGCTCAGGATCGCGAGCTGCCTGTGCACTACAGAGAGATCGACACAGAAGACCTCTATCGAGAATGGCTCGATGCCAATTTCGTCTGGACACCGGGTGCGGCCATGTTTCGGACGGATCGCATCGCCGCACTCGGAGGCTTTCCCCCAGACCTGGGGCCGGCGTCCGACTATGCCATCTACCTCGCGCTGGCGCGACGTGGCGAAGTCGCGTTTGAGGCTCGCGAGGTGGTTCGATATCGGCAACACGACCACAACATGTCGCTCGACCCGGTGTTGATGCTGCAAGCCGTGCTCGGCGTGCTGCGGCTGGAGCGTCAGCATGTACCGGTCGCGTACCGCGGCCGTCTTCGCACGTCGCGGCGTCTGTGGCGCGAATATTACGGCGAGCAGATTGTCGAGCGCCTACGACGCGACTGGCGCAGCGGTCGACTTGGCTGGTGGCACACCGTCGCCATCTGGACGTTGGCTCGGCACACGTCCGGGCTCATGTTCCGGCAGCTCGGGATCAAGCTCTCGCGCGTCCTTCGGGGGATCGCGCCGGGGCACTTGGAGAGCGGCCGCTTCAACTCCGACGTGTCGGAACCTTCCGCGAAGTCGATGCGCGGCTGACCTTATGGCGACGGCCATTCGCGAAGTCGAGTTATCCTCCCCGCTCAGCTCTATCGAACATCTCAAGGGGTACTCCCGGTGTCTCCTCGTATTCAGGTGGCGCCGACGCGTGGTCGGCCGCCAGTTCGTCCCCGTCGTGAGCGATCGGATAGACACCGCCGCGATGGAGATTGCAGCGAATCAATGCGGCGCTGACGCGCTGTATCGCTGGCTCGCCGATACGATTGGCTATGACGAGCGCCAGGTCGTCGGCACGCGCGCGCTCACGGCAACGATCGCGATTTGCACGCGTGAGCGCCCCGAGCATCTGGTGCGCACGCTCGGTGCCGTCGCCAGGTTCGCCGAGGCCGGCCACCGCATTCTCGTCATCGACAACGCGCCGACCACTAACCGCACGTACGAAGTGGCGACGCAATTTCGCGACGTTTGCTACGTCTGCGAGCCGATTCCGGGCCTGAATGTCGCGCGCAATCGGGCAATGCGCGAGGCGACGACCGACGTGGTCGCGTTCACCGATGATGACGCCATGCCCGAGCCCGAGTGGCTCGACGCGCTCATCGCCAATTTCGGCGACCCACGTGTCCAGTGTGCGACGGGTTTGACGCTGCCGATCGAACTCGAAACCGAAGCGCAAGAGCTCTTCGAAGAAGTCACGCCGTTCGCGCGCGGATTTCGTCGTGTCGTCTTCGACGGACAACACGACAACCCCGTCGAAGTGGGGCGTGTCGGCGCTGGCGCCAACATGGCGCTGCGGCGCGAGATCATTGACCTCGTCGGTCCCTTCGATGAACGTCTTGATGGCGGCACCCCGACCTGCTCTGGAGGAGACCACGAGATGTTCGTGCGGATTCTCGCGGCTGGTTACCAGATCGCCTATGACCCGGCGGCGGTGAGCTGGCATCATCATCGTCGGACGTATCGGGAAGTGCGGGACACGTTGCGCGGCTACGGTGTCGGTGTCTACGCGATGTTCACCGGGCTTCTTCTCGAACGGCACGAATTCGGTGTTCTGCGTCTGGCCTGGGCGTGGTTTCGTTCGGCACATCTCCCCGAGCTGCGCCGCCGTGTGTTCCACGGCCCGCCGACCCGCACTTCGTCTCTGATCCTCGCAGAGCTTCAAGGTTGCGCGCATGGTCCGGCCGCGTGGTTCGCGTCCCGCCGTCTGCGGGCGCGGCGCTGAACCCAATGGGCGAGCCGCGATTCTCTATCGTCGTTCCCACACACAACCGCCGCGATGCCGTAACGCGTCTCCTCGTTGCCCTTGGGCAACAGGATCCTGTGCCCGGCGGTTTCGAGGCCATCGTCGTCGCCGACGGATGCACGGATGGAACCGCGGAGAGGCTTCGCGCATGGGATCCCGGGTTTGCCTGCGTAGTGCTCGAGCAGCCGGCATCCGGGCCAGCCGCGGCACGCAACCGGGGCGCCGCCCATGCGACCGGCGACATCCTGCTGTTTCTGGATGACGACATTGAGCCACGCGCCGACGTGTTGCGTGCGCACGCGGCGTTTCACACCGAGGTGGCGGACGGAATCGGCATCGGCTATCTGCAGCCTGCGGTCACGGCGGACGGATTCTTCGGCGTGATTCTGCGCGGATGGTGGGAGTCGATGTTCGAGGAGTCGCGCCGCCCCGGACACCGATATGTGTATAGTGACCTGTTGACGGGTCATTGCTCACTTGAACGGCGCGCATTCGAGCGGCTGGGAGGATTCGACCCAACGCTTCGCAGCCACGAAGATTACGAG